>NZ_JBXAFT010000005.1:0-355894 GCF_058793415.1 Rhodoferax sp. MLSD5-FHT05B10
GTGGTCACCCGCTACGGGCACACGCCGCCGCGCCCGGCCGGTGCGCCGGCGCCGCGCATCGAGATCGTGGAGGCGGCCCACCCGGTGCCGGATGCGGCCGGTCTGGCGGCAGCCCAGCGCATGCTCGCCCTGACCCGGGGGCTGCGCGCGCACGACCTGGTGATCTGCCTGATCTCGGGTGGCGGCTCTTCCCTGCTGACGCTGCCGGCGCAGTGGGAGGGGGGCGGCGTGTCGCTGGAAGACAAGCAGCACATCAACCAGGCCTTGCTGGCCAGCGGCGCCACCATTGCCGAGATCAACTGCGTGCGCAAGCACCTGTCCGGCATCAAGGGTGGGCGCCTGGCGCAGGCCTGTGCCCCGGCGCGGATGGTGACGTTGCTGATCAGCGATGTGCCGGGCGACGACCCGTCGGTCATCGCCAGCGGCCCCACGGTGCCCGACCCGACGACTTGCGCGCAGGCCCTGCAGATCCTGCAGCGCTACGGTATTGCGCTGACGCCCGACGTGCTGCAGCACCTGCAAAGCGGCGCGCTGGAAACCCCCAAACCGGGCGACGCCCACTTTGCCGACAACAGCGTGCACCTGATCGCCACGCCCCTGCAGTCGCTGCAAGCCGCTGCCGAGGCCGCCCGTGCCGCCGGTTTGCCCGCGCACATCCTGAGCGACGAGATGGAAGGCGAGTCCCGCGAGGTAGGGCGGGTGCATGCGGCGCTGGCGCGCGCGGTGGCGCAGCACGGACAGCCGTTTGCCAGACCCTGTGTGATCCTCAGTGGTGGCGAAACCACAGTGACCCTGCGGCCGCTGCCGGCGGGGGCCCCCAAGGGGCGGGGGGGCCGCGCGGGCGAATTCTGCATGGGACTGGCGCAGGCCCTGCAAGGCCAGGCCGGGGTGTATGCCCTGGCGGCCGACACCGATGGCATTGACGGCGTGGAAGACAACGCCGGCGCCCGGGTGGCACCCGACACGCTGACGCGCGCGCAGGCGCTGGGCCTGACGGTCGACAGCTGCCTGGACCGCAACGACGCCTGCGGCTACTTCGGCCCCCTGGGCGACCTGTTCACCACCGGTCCCACGCACACCAATGTCAATGATTTCCGGGCCATTCTGGTGCTGTAGAGGCCGGGGGCCGGTGTCCGTTAGTGAAGTTTGATCTTGCTCAAAGTCAATTGGGGGCGGCCGCGGCACAGTGTCCGACCATGAGCGCCATACAAACTCTCCTGTCCAGCTGCCCCGTTGAAACGGCCGCCAAGGGTACGGTATTGCGGCGGCGTACCGTCGAACTCGACGATGTGCTGTACATCGAGTCTGGCCGCGTGCTGACGGGCGTGATTGGTGAAGGTGATGAAGCCGACCTGATGGAGCACCAGTTGGGCGCTACGGAAGGCCCCAAATGGCTGAGCCTGCCGGCAGCCGTGCTGGATCGGCCCAGCGTGGTGGACGCCGTGGCCCAGACACCGGTGCAGTTCCGCCGGGTGCCGGTGGCGCAGTTCCGCGCCTGCCTGGATACCTGTGCCGAGAGTGCGCGCTCCATTCTGGGCGCCATGGCCCTGGCCCACCGCCAGCAAATCGAGCTCGCCGTCAGTCGCCTGGCCAAGGACGCCGAGGCACGCTGTGCCGAGTGGTTGCTGAGCCAGGCCCAGGACAGTGACAAGGGCGGCTGCTCGGTGCACCTGCAGCAGCGCAAGCGGGCCATTGCGGCCCATCTGGGCATTGCCCCGGAAACCCTCTCCCGCGTGCTGCGCCACATGCGCGAGCGCAGCCTCATCAGCGGCTCCGGCCGGGTGGTGAATCTGGTGGACCCCCGCGGCCTGCGCGCGCTGGCGGGCATCAGCGCGGCGCCCGCCCCCTGCGGCTGCGGCCTGGCCTGACTCCCGGTTACAGGGTCTTGTAGCCCATCGTCTGCGGCAGCCACAGCACGATCTGTGGGAACACCGTCATGGCGAGCAGCAACAGCAGCAGCATCACCAGGAAGGGCCAGCCCTCCTTCAGCATCTCGCCAATGGGAATGCCGGTGAGCGCCTTGGTGACGAACAGCAGCATGCCAAAGGGCGGGTGAATCAGCCCGATCATCATGTTGAGCACCACCAGCACGCCAAAGTGCACCAGGTCCACGCCCAGCAGCCGTGCCGCTGGCAGCAGCATGGGCACGAATACCAGCAGCAGCACCGAGACGTCCAGAAAACAGCCCAGCACCAGAAACATCACGTTCACCAGCAGCAGGAACTTGAGCTGCGACAGCTGCATGCTGTCGACCCACTGCGCCATGGCCTGCGGCACGCCCTCGGCGGTGAAGGCGTAGTTGAGCATGAAGGAGCCCGCCAGGATCAGGGTGATGACCGCACTGGCGCGGGTGGACTCCAGCACCACGTTCCAGAAGCTGCGCCAGCTCAGGGCCCGAAAGACCAGGGCCGCCAGGATCAGCGCATGCAGGGCCGCCACGGCCGCCGCTTCGGTGGGCGTGAAGATGCCGGAGTAAATGCCGCCCAGCAGCACGATGGGCATGGACAGTGGCAGCGCGCCGCGAAACACCAGGCCGGCCCACTCCGAGCGGGGCACCGGCTCGTCGCGCGGCATGTTGCGCCGCACGGCAATCACCTGCACCACGCCCATCATCAGCGCGGCCATCAGGAAGCCCGGCACCACGCCGCCCAGGAACAGGGCGCCCACGGAGGCCCCGGACACCAGCGCATAGATCACCATCGGAATGCTGGGAGGGATGATAGGCCCCAGCGTGGCGCTGGCCACCACCACGGCGCCGGCAAAACCGCGGGTGTATTCCGGCTTCTTGAGCATCTGGCGGATGGTCACCAGCCCCGGGCCGGCGGCATCGGCAATGGCGCTGCCGCTCATGCCGGAGAAGATCACGCTGACCAGAATGTCCACTTGCGCCAGGCCACCGCGCAGGCGCCCCACCAGGATGCGGCAGAAGTCGAACAGGCGCTCGCTCACGGTGCCGGCATTCATGATGTTGGCGGCAAACACAAACAGCGGGACGGCCAGCAGCACGTAGCTGTTGTACAGGCCGTTGCTGACCTGCTCGGCCACCAGGCCCAGATCCTGGTGCTTGACCAGCAGGTAGGCAAAGCCCGAGGCCAGCATGGAAAAGCCGATGGGCATGCGCAGCAGCATGCCTGCCACCAGCACGCAGACGAGAACGGTAATACCAAGGGTCATAGCAGCTTCAAAGATCAGAGTCGCAGTTCGGCGTCCAGTCCGACGCCGCGCACGGCCTGCCAGATGGCCCAGGCACTGCGCACCACCAGGGCGGCCATCAGCAGCACAAAGGGCAGGTACACCCACATCAGCGGCACGCCCAGCACCGGCGTGCCCTCACGGGCCATGAAATGCACGTAGTCCCAGCTGGCGGGCAGCCCCACCAGGGCCAGGCCGCCAATGAGCCCGTTGCCCACGATCTGCATGGCCTGGCGGGTGCGCCGGCCCACGCTGTTCCACACCAGGTCAAAGACCACGTGCTCGCGCTCGGGCACCATGACCGCGGCGGCCCAGAGGATGACCCAGATGTAGAGCACGACGGCCGCCTCGTCGGTCCAGGGCAGCGGCTGGTTGAAGCCGAAGCGCGCCGCGATCTGGATGATGAAGACGACAAACAGTGCCAGGAACAGGCCGCCGCCAACCGCGTTGGCAGCGCGTTGCAGCCAGCGGGTCATGAGCGGGTGGCGTTGATGCGCTCGACCAGGCCCTTGGGCCAGACCTTGGCGTAGTCCGAAGCCTGGTAGGTGGCCTGCACCGATTTGCGGAAGGCTTCCACATCGGGCACCGTGACTTTCAGGCCTTCCTTCTTGAAGAAGTCCACCAGCTGCGATTCTTCCTTGATGCGGTTCTCGTTGTTGTACACGGCGGCGGCCTGGGCCGCGGCGCTCACCTTCTGCCGCTGCGCCGGCGTCAGGGCGTGCAGACTCCGGTTCGAGATGGCAATGAACAGGCTGTCGACCAGGTGGCTGGTCAGCACGATCTGCTGCGTCACCTCGTAGAACTTGGCGGCGCGCACGCTGGGCAGCGGGTTGTCCTGGCCGTCAATGGTGCCGGTCTTCAGGCCCAGGTACACCTCGCCAAACGCCAGCGGCGTGGCGGTGGCGCCCAGGGCATTGCCCAGGAACAGCCATTCCTTGGAGCCCGGCATGCGCAGCTTGATGCCCTTGAGATCCGCCGGGGTCTTGACCGTGCGGGCCTCGCGCAGGTTGACCTGGCGGGTGCCCAGGTAGCAGGTGGACAGGGGGGTGATGTCCATCTTGTCGGCCACCGTCTTGAACAGCTCGGCGCCAATGGGGCCGTTGAACACCTTTTGCTGGTGCGCCGGGTCGCGCACCATGTAGCCGGCGGTGAACACCGAGAACTCGGGCACCAGCTTGGCAATGTCGAATGCCGAGACCGAGGTCAGCTCCAGATTGCCGCGCGCCATGGCGGTGGGTTCGGTACCCTGCTTGAACAGCGCACCGTTGAGGTTGATCTGCACGTCGAATTCGCCTGGCGCGCTTTTCTCCAGCGTGTCCTTGAACACGGTCCACATCTTGGCATGCCAGTCGTCCGGCACGGCCGGCGTGGAGATGCGCAGCACGGTCTTGGTCTGGGCGACCGCGGGCAGCGCCAGGGTGCTGAGGGCAGCAGCAGCGCCCAGCAGGGTGCGGCGCTTCAAGGAACGGGACGTTGGCATAGGGGGTCTCGGTGCAAAGGCGAGCGCACGGCGCACGCCGAAAACGAAACCCGCAGTGTATTACCGTTGGCTGACGGGGCAGCGGAAGCTGGCAATCCACAAGCTCACCCAATTGGGGGATAGGCAGGGCCTGTTTGAGCCGTCAAAATTGCGTGCAGCTAACTGCGGAGTTAGCTGGTTTATACCTGTATGCATTTCAGGCAGAACCGACGCACGCGAGGCAGCACGTGCCTTTCAGGGGGATGGAATGACCGGAATATCGAGTACGCGCCAGTTTATCGAGCAGATATTGCTCTACGCATTACGTTAAACGCTGAGCTAACCATCGGCAAAAAGGAGAGGTAAATGACAGAGCAGGTAAAGATTTCAATTAGTCTATCGTCGGGTGAAGTCACCATTGAGGCTCCCGCCTCGGCTTTAAGTGAAGTGTTTGATCGACTTGAGTCATTTGTTCCCCGTTTGCGTGAAATTGCAGAGAGCGCCCGGGAGCATGAAGAACCGCTGCCAGAAGCTACAAATATTTCAAGGGCAACTACCGAACCTCCGGCATCAAGCGTGGGAACGGAGACTACTAAGCAGGCGTCGCCAAAAAGACAAAAGGGTGGCAGCGGAAAGAATGAATCGTACAAGGCTGCAGATCTTGGCTTAACGCCAGAGCAGAGGACTGCTTTCAAGGAGTTCTACACATCCAAGGCGCCAGACAATCAAAGCGATCAGGTACTCGTGGTCATTTACTGGCTAATTCAAAATACTAGCCGCGAAAAGGTGACAATGGACGAGATATTCACTGGGCTGAGGACTGTGGGGGAGAAAATTCCTAAGCGAATCTCCTCTGTTCTTTCAAATCTTGCAATCGCAGCTCACATTTCCAAGGAGAGCAACGAGCCCCGACTTCTGCATGTTGGAGAAGATCACGTAATGCACAACCTCCCGAAACCAAAGAAAGGTTGAGCTGAATATGACCCGCGATGATCTTAAGGACATTCTTCATAATCCTAAATTGTCGCGTCTAGAGGTATTGGTAATACTCTTATCCGTCGATTCAGGCGACGTCCGTTCAGTTAAAGAACTCAAGGAGCTTGCCGCCTACGGTGGCCTTAGAAAAGCATCCGGATGGAATATTTCTGACATTCTTTCGCGTTCGAAAGGTGTCGCCGTCAGAACAAATGACGGCTGGGAACTTACGAAAGAAGGAAAGTCACTTGCTGCGTCGCTAGGTGCTGACTCTGGTCCGGTAGTGACCGCAAACGCCAGTCTTCGGAAGTGCCTATCATCAATTTCTTCACTGGAAGCTAAGGAGTTCATCGAGGAGGCAGTGAAGTGTCTAGAGGCTAGATACCTTCGTGCCGCTGTTGTGCTCTCATGGGTCGGGGCAGTTTCAGTTCTTCAACAGTATGTCGTATCAAACAAGTTGGTCGAGTTCAACGCTGAGGCGCTACGCAGGAATCCTGATTGGAAAGCTGCAAAAACCGCTGACGACATCGGAAAGATGAAGGAGGCAATCTTTCTAATGGTTCTCGAGACGATATCGGTCGTTGGGAAGAACACCAAGCAAGAACTCGAGGAGTGCTTGAAGTTAAGAAACGCTACTGGTCATCCAACCTCGTTGAGGTATGGTGAAAGCAGAGTGGCATCTCATATTGAGATACTCATTCTCAATGTCTTCTCCAAGTTCAGCGTCTAACAATTCGCTGCAGGTGCGACGGCCCTGACGGATCGCGGTCTGAGCTCAAACGTTAGCCCTAGGTTGAGTGTTCATTTGAAGCGGAACAAAAGACCATAATCAGTCGGTCCTGACCTCACCTCACCCCGCCAGCGCCCGCAACACATTCTCCGCAGTAGCCGGCGCCGTCAGCCGCACCGGCCTGCCATCTCCTACCGACGCAATCGCGTCGCGCAGCGCCTCGTACACGCTGATGGCCAGCATGAAGGGCGGCTCGCCCACGGCCTTGCTGCCAAACACGTTGTCCTCGCGGTTGGGCTCGGACCAGAGGTCGATCTTGAAGTGTTCCGGCACGTCGCCCGCCGTGGGGATCTTGTAGGTGCTGGGCGCGTGGGTGGTCAGCAGGCCCTGGTCGTTCCACACCAGCTGCTCGGTGGTGAGCCAGCCCATGCCCTGCACGAAGCCGCCTTCGATCTGGCCGATGTCGATGGCCGGATTGATGCTGTGGCCCACGTCGTGCAGGATGTCCACCGTGAGCACGCGGCTCTCGCCGGTGAGGGTGTCGATGGCCACCTCGGTGCAGGCGGCGCCGTAGGCGAAGTAGTAGAACGGCCGCCCGGTCAGGGTGGTCTTGTCGTAGTGGATCTTGGGCGTGCGGTAGAAACCGTCGCTCCAGAGCTGGATGCGGTTGGCGTAGGCCTGGGCCACCACGTCGTCGAAGCGGCGGGTGGTCTTGGGCGAGATGACCTGGCCGTCGTGGAAGCGGATGGCACCGGCGCCGCAGCCGTCCAGCCCGCACACAAACGCGGCCAGGTTGTCGCGCACGTGGCGCGCGGCAAACTGGGCGGCACGGCCGTTGAGGTCGGTGCCGCTGGAGGCGGCCGTGGCCGATGCGTTGGGCACCTTGCCGGTGTCGCTGGCCGTGCACAGCACGCGTGCGAACGGCACGCCCAGTTCGTCGGCCACGATCTGTGCCACCTTGGTGTTCAGGCCCTGGCCCATCTCGGTGCCGCCATGGTTCACCTGCACGCTGCCGTCGGTGTACACATGTACCAGCGCGCCGGCCTGGTTGAACAGCGTGGCGGTGAAGCTGATGCCGAACTTGACCGGCGTGATGGCAATGCCGCGCTTGAGCACCGGGCTTGTCAAATTCCATGCCGAAATGGCCTCTACACGGCTGCGGTACTGCGCAGACAGCTCCAGTTTTGATAGCAGAGGCTGAAGGATGTTGTCTTCTACCGGCATCTGGTAGTGGGTGGTGTCGCGCCGGGCGCCGGACCCCGGGATGGCCTCGTCGCTGTACAGGTTGCGCAGGCGCACATCCAGCGGGTCCATGTCCAGCGCACGGGCGATGTCGCCCATGATGGTCTCGATCACGATCACGCCCTGCGGCCCGCCAAAGCCGCGAAACGCGGTCTGGCTCTGGGTGTTCGTCTTGCAGCGGTAGGAGGCAATTTCCACGTCCGACAGGTAGTAGGCGTTGTCGGCATGGAAGAGGGCGCGGTCGGCCACCGGCCCGGAGAGGTCGGCACTGAAGCCGCAGTTGGCGGCCATCACCAGCTTGAGCGCGGTCAGGCGTCCGGTGGCGTCAAAGCCAGCGGTGTAGTCAAAGGTGAAGGGGTGGCGTTTGCCGGTGATGAGGAAGTCGTCGTCGCGGTCCAGCCGCAGCTTCACCGGGCAGTGCAGCTTGTGCGCGGCAACGGCGGCCCACACCGCCAGGTGCCCGGCCTGTGTTTCCTTGCCGCCAAAGCCGCCGCCCATGCGCCGGCACTCCACGCGCACGGCGTGGTTGTCCAACCCCAGGGCGTGGGCTACCCAGTGCTGCACTTCGCCGGGGTGCTGCGTGCTGCTGTGAATGAGCCACTGGTTCTGTTCCTGCGGCAGGGCGTACGCCACCTGGCCTTCTAGGTAGAAGTGCTCCTGGCCCCCCACTTCCAGCGTGCCGTCCAGGCGGTGCGGCGCGCCAGCCAGGGCGGCGCTGGCGTCGCCCCGGCGCACGAACACCGGGGGCAGCACATAGCTCTGGGCCGTGAGCGCGTCCCGTACGGTCAGGATGGCGGGCAGGGCTTCGATGCGCAGCGCAACTGCGCGTGCAGCGCGGCGCGCCTGCACCAGGCTGCGGGCGACCACCAGGCCGATGACCTGGCCAACGTACTGCACGGTGTCGACGGCAAACACCGGCTCGTCGCCGGCAAAGGCGGCCAGCATGGGGTCGCCCGGAATGTCGGCGGCCAGCACCACGTCCACCACGTCAGGCAGGGCCCGCGCGGCGGCGGTGTCCACGTCCAGCAGGCGGCCATGCGCCACCGTGGACAGGATGGGCGCAGCGTGCAGCGTGCCGCGCAGCTCGGGAATGTCGTCCACGTAGCGGGCGCTGCCGGCCACGTGCGCGGTGGCGCTCTCGTGCGCCAGGGCGGTGCCGCTGGCACCCCGGTGGAGTGGGGAAGCCGGGCGGGCCGTCATGGGGTGGCCTCCTGCGCCGTGGCGCAGGGGTGGAGTTGCTGCAGGTCGGTGGCAACCGTGCCCTGGCTTTCCAGCCAGAAGCGTTGCAGCAGGTTGCCCAGCACCGTGCGACGGTAGGCGCTGGAAGCGCGCATGTCGGACAGCGGGGTGAACTCTGCGCGCAGCACCTGCAGGGCGTGGTCCACCGTGGCCTGGGTCCAGGGCTGGCCCAACAGCGCAGCCTCGGTCTGGCGGGCGCGTGCCGGCGTGGCCGCCACGCCGCCGGCGCCGATGGAGGCGCGCCTCACCACGCCCTGGTCGATGTGCAGCGCCAGCGCCAGGCAGACGGCCGAAATGTCGTCTTCCCGCCGCTTGGACACCTTGTACACCCGCGCATATTCCGACGCCGTGGCCCTGGGTACCTTGACCCAGGCCAGCACCTCGTCGGGGCGCATCACGTTCTGGCGGTAGCCGGTGTAGAGGTTTTCCAGCGCCAGTTCACGGTGCCGCGGGCCTGCCGGGCTGTGGCGCATCAGCACCACGCTGGCGCCCAGGGCAACCAGCAGGGGCATGGAGTCGCCAATGGGCGAGCCGTTGGCCACGTTGCCGCCCAGCGTGCCGCTGTTGCGCACCGGCAGGCCGGCAAAGCGGTGGGCAAATTCGGCCAGCTGGGGCCGGTCGGCCACCAGGGCGGCAAAGGCGTCGGTCAGGGTGACGGCGGCGCCGATGGCGATGTGGTGCGGGTACTGCTCCACGCGGCGCAGCTCGGCCACGCGGGTCAGGTCCAGCACACGCCCGAATTGCCGCAGCTGCTTGGTGACCCACAGGCCGACATCGGTGCTGCCGGCCACCAGTTGGGCTTCGGGGTGGCCGGCGCGGGCGGCCAGCAGCTCGGGCAGTGTGCGGGGAGAAATATAGGCCGAATCGGCCTCCGATGCCCGCCCTTCCTGCGCAAGCAGCTGCAGTTTTGATAGCACTTCGGCCTCGTTGACGGGTGCGGCGGGCAGCGCCTGCATGGCCTGCGCGGCGTCCAGGATGGGGCGGTAGCCGGTGCAGCGGCACAGATTGCCCGACAGCGCCTCCTGGGCCTGCTCGCGGCTGATGGCCGTGCCGACGTGGTTCTGGTACAGGCCAAACAGGCTCATCACAAAGCCGGGGGTGCAGAAGCCGCACTGCGAGCCGTGGCCGTCCACCAGGGCCTGCTGCGCGGGGTGCAGCGTGCCGTCGGCAGCGGCTAGGTCTTCGGCGGTCCAGATGGCCAGGCCATCCACCGAATGCGCCAGCCGGATGCAGCTGTTGACGGCGCGGTACTGCAACCGGTCGCCGTGGGGCTCGGCGACCACCACGGTGCAGGCGCCGCAGTCGCCCTCGTTGCAGCCCTCCTTGGTGCCAGTGCAGTGCAGGTCTTCGCGCAGCACTTCCAGCAGGGTGCGCTGGGGGGCGACGGCGGGCAGGGTCACGACCTGGCCATGGCGTACGAATCGCAGGGGTTGTGTATCCATGGGCACTAGCATAGAGCACAATTTCACCCCTTGCAGGGGCTGGCCGGTGTGACCGGCATGAGCGTGTACAGTGAGCGCCTGCAACCCAAAACAACGAGCAGAATTTCCTCCAGCATGGCAATCCCCAGACTCCAATTAACGGGCATCACCAAGGCGTACCCCGGCGTGGTGGCCAACAGCGACGTGTCGCTGACCGTCATGCCCGGCGAAATCCATGCCGTGCTGGGCGAGAACGGCGCCGGCAAATCGACCCTGATGAAAATCATCTACGGCGCCGTCAAGCCCGATGCCGGCGAGGTGCGCATCAACGGCCAGGTGATGCAGATCCGCAACCCCAAGGAAGCGCGGGCCAACGGCATCAACATGGTGTTCCAGCACTTCAACCTGTTCGACACCATGACTGTGGCCGAGAACGTGTGGCTGGGGCTGACGCGCAGCTCGCTGGAGCAGGTCAGCGCCGCCATCCAGGGCAAGGCCGCCGAATACGGGCTGGACGTGGACCCGGCGCGCCCGGTGCATACGCTCAGCGTGGGTGAGATGCAGCGGGTGGAGATCATCCGCGCCCTGCTGACCCGCCCGGAGCTGCTGATTCTGGACGAGCCCACCTCGGTGCTCACGCCCCAGGCGGTGGAGAAACTCTTTGTGGTGCTCAGGAAGCTCGCCAGCGAGGGCTGCAGCATCCTCTATATCAGCCACAAGCTGCATGAAATCCGCGCGCTGTGCACCGCCTGCACCGTGCTGCGCGGCGGCAAGGTCACGGGGGTGTGCGATCCATCGCAGGAATCCAATGCCTCGCTGTCGCGCCTGATGATCGGTGCCGAGCCGCCCTTGCTGGAGCGCCGGGTGCGCCAGGCCGGTGCGCCGGTGCTGACGGTCAAGGGCTTGAGCTTGCCGCGCGAGGACCAGTTTGGTGTGGACCTGGACGGCATCGACCTGCAGGTGCGTGCCGGCGAGGTGGTCGGTGTGGCCGGCGTGTCCGGCAACGGCCAGAAGGAGTTGCTGTATGCCCTGTCGGGCGAGGACACGCGCGCGCCCCGGGGCAGCGTGCATGTGGGTGCGGTGGACGTGGCCGCGCTGCACCCGGGTCAGCGGCGCCAGCTGGGCCTGCACTTCGTGCCCGAGGAGCGGCTGGGGCGCGGCGCGGTGCCTACGCTGAGCCTGGCCCACAACCTGCTGCTCACGCGCACCGAGTCCGTTTCCATGCCCCGTTTTGCCGGTGGCTGGATCCGGCTGCGCCGGCTGGAGGCGCATGCGGCGCGCATCATCAA
Organism: Rhodoferax sp. MLSD5-FHT05B10; assembly: GCF_058793415.1. Lineage (NCBI taxonomy): Bacteria > Pseudomonadati > Pseudomonadota > Betaproteobacteria > Burkholderiales > Comamonadaceae > Rhodoferax > Rhodoferax sp. MLSD5-FHT05B10. Next base: position 11,548 of record NZ_JBXAFT010000005.1, read on the forward strand.
GCAGTTCATGGTCAAGGCGAGCGGGCCACAATCGGCCGCCCGTGCGCTGTCGGGCGGCAACCTGCAGAAGTTCATCGTGGGCCGCGAGATCGATGCCCAGCCCACACTGCTCATCGTGTCGCAGCCCACCTGGGGGGTGGATGTGGGCGCTGCAGCCCAGATCCGGGGGGAACTGCTGGCCCTGCGCGACGCCGGTTGCGCCGTGCTGATCGTGAGCGAAGAACTGGACGAATTGTTTGAAGTGTGCGACCGGCTGCACGTGATTGCACGTGGGCGGCTGTCGCCGTCGGTACCGGTGGCCGAAGCATCGGTGGAAAAAATGGGGGAATGGATGAGTGGTTTGTGGACGGCGGCCGATCAGGGCGGGGTGCAACATGCTCAAGCTTGAATCCCGGCCCCAACCTTCGCGCCTGTGGAGCTACGCCTCGCCTGTGCTGGCGTTGGCGTGCACAGTCGTCATCGGCGTGGTGCTGTTTGCGCTGCTGGGCAAGGACCCGGTGCGCGGCCTGCAGATCTTCTTCTGGGAGCCCATCCGCAGCGGCTATGCGCTCGGTGAGCTGGTGGTCAAGGCCACGCCGTTGCTGCTGATCGCGCTGGGCCTGGCGGTGTGCTTTCGCTCCAATGTGTGGAACATCGGCGCCGAGGGCCAGTACATCCTGGGCGCCATTGCCGCCAGCGGCATTGCCCTGCAGGCCGACAGCAGCACCGGGGGCTGGATTGTGGTGCCCGTGCTGTTGGCCGGTGTGCTGGGCGGCATGGTGTGGGCCGGCATCACCGCGCTGCTGCGCGACCGTTTCAACGCCAATGAAATCCTGGTGAGCCTGATGCTGGTGTACGTGGCCGTGCAGGTGCTGGGGTATCTGGTGTTCGGTCCCTGGAAAGACCCGATGGGCTACAACTTCCCCCAGACCAAGAGCTTCGAAGCCGTTACCCGCATTCCCCGCCTGTTTACCGGTTCGCGCATGAACATTGGGCTGGTGTTCGCCCTGCTGGGTGTGGCTGGCATCTGGGTGTTCCTGTTTCGCACCCGTGCCGGCTTTGCCCTGCAGGTGGGCGGGCTGGCACCGGCGGCGGCGCGCTACGCCGGGTTTTCCTCGCGCCGCGCCCTGTGGACGGCCCTGCTGATCTCCGGGGGCATGGCGGGCCTGGCCGGCGCGCTGGAGGTGGCCGGCCCCATCGGTCAGCTCACACCCTATGTGCCGGCGGGCTATGGTTTCGCCGCCATCATCGTGGCCTACGTGGGGCGCCTGCACCCGGTGGGCATGGTGTTCTCGGCCATTCTCATGAGCATGTTCTACATCGGCGGTGAGCTGGCGCAGTCGCGCCTGGGCCTGCCCAAATCGCTCACGGGCGTGTTCCAGGGGTTGCTGCTGTTTACCCTGCTGGCCTGCGACACCCTGGTGAACTACCGGCTGCGCTGGCTGGCCGATGGAGGAAAGAAATAATGGAAGCCTACGCATTGCTGATTGCGTCCACCCTCAATGCCGGCACCGTGCTGGCCATCGCCGCGCTGGGGCTGCTGATCAACGAGAAGGCCGGCATCGTCAACCTGGGCGCCGAAGGCATGATGCTGTGCGCGGCCATCGCCGGCTTTGCCACGGTGGTGCACACCGGCAGCGACAGCCTGGGTTTCGTGGCCGGTCTGGCCGCCGGGGCGCTCATGGCGGCGATATTCGGGGGGCTGGTGATCTGGCTCAACACCAACCAGTACGCCACCGGGCTGGCACTGAGCCTGTTTGGTGCTGGCTTTTCCGCCTTTGCCGGCATTGGTTACGTGCAGGCCAAGATTCCCGAGCGTCCCAGCTTTGCCGTGCCGTTCCTGTCCGACATTCCGCTGGTCGGCCCGGCGCTGTTTCGCCAGCATCCGCTGGTGTACCTGACCATGGCGCTCGTGGCGGGCCTAATCTGGTTCCTGTACCGCACCCGCTCCGGCCTGGTGCTGCGCAGCGTGGGCGAGAACCCGGAGTCCGCCCATGCGCTGGGCTACCCGGTGCGCTGGATTCGCTTGGGCGCCGTGGTGGTGGGCGGTGCGCTGTGCGGCCTGGCGGGTGCCTACATCTCCATCGTGTACACACCGCTGTGGACGGAGGGCATGGTGGCGGGCAAGGGCTGGATTGCGCTGGCCCTCACCACCTTTGCCACCTGGCGCCCGGCACGGGTCTTGCTGGGTGCGTACCTGTTCGGGGGCGTCACCATGCTGCAATTCCATTTGCAGGGCATTGGCGTGGAAATGCCCAGCCAGTTTCTGACCATGTTGCCTTACCTCGCCACCATCGTGGTGCTGGCCCTGATCTCGCGCAATCCGCGCTGGATTCGGATTAACATGCCAGCTTCGATTGGAAGGCCGTTTTACCCTGGCACCTAGACTTGTGGAATGCTGCCCCGGATTTTTCGTCCTTAACTGACCTTTCTAGAAGGAACTGACATGACCGATTTGCAAAAACGTGCGCTGCTGAAAGTGGCAGCGCTGACCGCTGTGGCCAGCGCTGCGCTGGTGGGTTGCGGCAAGAAGGAAGAGCCGGCACCGGCGCCCGCTCCCGCACCGGCTGCTTCGGCACCCGCGCCCAAGCCGGCACCGCTGAAAATTGCGTTTGCCTACGTGGGCCCGGTGGGCGACGGCGGCTGGAGCTTCGCCCACGACAACGGCCGCAAGGCGGTGGAGAAGGAATTTGGTGACAAGGTTGCCACAACCTTTGTGGAAAGCGTGGCCGAGTCGGCCGACGCCGAGCGCGTGTTCCGCGACATGGTGGGCCAGGGCAACAAGCTGATTTTCGGCACCACGTTTGGCTACATGGAGCCCATGCTCAAGGTCGCGGCCGACAACAAGGATGTGCATTTCGAGCACGCTACCGGCTACAAGACCGCCGAGAACATGAGCACCTATGACAGCCGCACCTACGAAGGCGCGTACATGGCAGGCGTGATTGCCGGCAAGATGAGCAAGACCGGCACGCTGGGCGTGGTGGCCTCGGTGCCAATTCCCGAAGTGATCCGCAACATCAACAGCTTCACGCTGGGTGCCCAGAGCAGCAACCCCAAGATCAAGACCAAGGTGGTGTGGGTCAATGAGTGGTTCAACCCGCCCAAGGAAACCGAAGCCGCCACCAGCCTGATCAACGGCGGTGCCGACGTGCTGTTCCAGAACACCGACTCGCCGGCCGTGCTCAAGACCGCGCAGGACAAGGGCAAGCGCGCCTTCGGCTGGGATTCCGACATGACCGCCTACGGTCCCAAGGCCCACCTGGCGTCTTCCATCATCAACTGGGGCCCCTACTACATCAAGACCGTCAAGGACGCGCTGGATGGCAAGTCGGTGAGCGGCCAGAGCTGGTGGGGCGTGAAGGAAGGCGCTATTGACATCGTGTCCATTGCCGACGACGTGCCGGCCGAAACCAAGGCCAAGGTCGACGAGGTGAAGGCTGGTCTGAAGGACGGCAGCTTCGTCATCTGGAAGGGCCCGATCGTGGACAACACCGGCAAGGTGCAGATTGCCAAGGACGCCGTGGCGGACGACAAGTTCCTGGGCGGCCTGAACTTCTACGTCAAGGGCGTGGAAGGCAAGATCCCCGGCGGCAAGTAAGCCGTACCGCGTCGCAAAAAAGGCCGCTTTCGAGCGGCCTTTTCATTGGGCGGACGGTGACCCTTGGGGGCGGATGTCCGGTGGCTCGGCCGGGGCGGCGTCGGCCTCGGGGGTGCTGGTTTCCTGTTGCAGCAGCTGGTCTATTTTTTCCTGCAGGGGATCGGGTTCGGTGGGCAGTTCGGGCGCAGCGGGTGCCGACGCCGGCGGCTGCGCAGCGCGCGGCGGTGCGGGGGCCTGGGCCGGGGGGCTGGCAAAGAGGTCCGCGATCCAGGCGCGGAATTGCCGCAACCAGCGCCGCAACGGGTTGCTGTCGGGTGGCTCCTCGAAGCGGGCGCGCGGATCGATGAGGCGTGCGTGCAGCGCCTTGCCGAAGAAGTCACCCACCATGGGCAGCGCGCTGTGGGCACCCTGGCCCCAGTAGTCGCTGCGCAGCGTGATGCGGCTGTCATCGAACCCGACCCAGGCGCCGGCCACGAGCTGCGGGTGCATCAGGATGAACCAGCCGTCGGCGTTGTCCTGCGTGGTGCCGGTCTTGCCGGCGACATCGGCACGGATGCCAAAGCGGCGGCGGATGTCGGCTCCGGTGCCGCGGTCAATGACACCCCGCAGGGTGTCCAGCAGGGTGTAGGTCACGTCCGGCGGGAGGGCCGGCTCCGGGGTGGGCGGGGCAAAGGCTTCGATCACCCGGCCGTTGCGGTCCTCGATGCGGGTGACCAGCACCGGTTCGGTGTAGCTGCCGCCGTTGGCAATGGTGCCGTAGGCCGCGACCATTTCCTTCAGGGTGACCGGGCTGGTGCCCAACGCGAGCGAGGGCACCTCTTCCAGTCTGCTCTGGCGCACGCCCATGGCGCGGGCGAGGCGGGCCACCTTGGCCGGGCCGGTTTCCTGCATCAGCTGGGCGGTAATGGTGTTCTTTGACTGGGCCAGTGCGTCGCGCAGGCGCGTCGCCTGACCACTGGGGGGCGTGCTGTCGCCGGGCCGCCAGATCTCACCCCCGCCAACGGCGATCTCCACGGCCTGGTCGACCAGGGTGTCGTCCGGGCTCTTGCCTTGGCGGAAGGCTTCGCCGTACACGAAGGGCTTGAAGGTCGAACCGGGCTGGCGGCGTGCCTGCTGGACATGGTCAAAGGCGCTTTGCTCGAAGTCGCGGCTGCCGACCCAGGCCTTGACCTGGCCGTTGCGCGGGTCCAGCGCCAGAAAGCCGGCCTGCACCAGGGTCTTCTGCTGGCGCAGCGTGCGCAGGAAGGACGCGTCGGTCTGCAGCTGCTGCAGGGCCTGTTCGTCCGTCAGCCCGGTGGCACGGGCAGCGCGGTAGGGCGCCGACTCGCGCAGAAAGGCCTGGACCAGGCTGCTGCTGGCGCTCCACGCCGAGCGCGAGGCCCATGCGCCGTTGGCCACGTTCTGCAGGAGCCGGCCCTGGCGCGCCACGGCCTGGTTGGCCAGGGCTTGCAGCCGGGAGTCCAGGGTGGTGTACACGACCAGCCCGTCGTTGTAGATGTTGTAGTCGTTACGGTCGGCCCAGGCGATCAGCCATTTGCGCACCTGCTGGGCGAAATGGGGGGCGGGCCCCGCCGGCTCGGTCTGCCGTTCAAAGTCGATGTTCAGGGGCTTCTTGCGCAGCGATTCGTACTGGGCCGGCGCCAGCTTCTCGCGCTTGACCAGCTGCGCGAGCACGGTGTTGCGGCGCTGCAGGGCGCGTTCAGGGTTCAGCACCGGGTTGTAGTAGCTGTTGCCCTTGAGCATGCCGATGAGGGTGGCGCTTTCCAGCACGTCCAGCGCGTGGGCCGAGGTGCCGAAATAGGTGCGCGCTGCCATCTCGATGCCGTAGGCGTTGTAGAGAAAGGGAACCGTGTTGAGGTAGGTCTCCAGGATTTCGTCCTTGGAGTAGACGAATTCGATCTTCAGCGCGGTGATGGCTTCCTTGATCTTGCGCGTGAGGGTGGGCGAGCGGCCAATGTCTTCGGGGTACAGGTTGCGTGCCAGCTGCTGGGTCAGGGTGGAGCCGCCCTGGCGGGTGCCGCCAAAGGTGCTGAGCAGCGCCGCTCCGGTGCGGCGCCAGTCCAGACCGTGGTGCGTGTAGAAGCGGTGGTCTTCCGTGGCGATCAGGGCGTCGATCACATGCGGCGAAACGTCGGACAGTGCCACCCATTCGCGGTTGGACGGCTTGAACTCGGCCAGCAGCTTGCCGTCGGCCGAGAGGATGTGCGCCGGCTGCTCCGTGGCCACTTTGCGGATGTCGCGGATGCTGGGGGTAAACGGAATCAGCACCAGCACATACACCAGCACCAGGGCCGGCACGGCCAGCAGCACATGGGCCACTTCCCGGCGGGAGGCGTTGCGCACACGGGCCAGCACCGGGGCCAGGCGGGCTGCTGCGGCGCGCAACGCCTGCGGGATGGCAGAGAGTGGGGTTGGCATGGAAGGCACGGAGGCGGGACAGGGGCGCCGCTCAGGACCGGTGGCTCAGGGCCAGCGCCAGTGCCATCAGCAAGCCGTTGGCGTTGGCGGCGGCAATGGTGGCCTGGATGGCCGGTGTCAGCCGTGCCGGCTGGTCGGCGTGGCGCAGCAGCCTGCGGCATGCGATGAACGATAGTGCGGCGGGCAACAGGCCCAGCGCACACAGCGCTGGCAAAGCCCCCGCCACCAGCGCCAGCGCCAGCCAGAGGTAGGCCGCGCCGGTCAGCAGCGGGTAGCCCCAGCGCGCCGTTTGTGTGCCCAGGCGCACGATCAGCGTGCGTTTGCCGGCCGCGGCATCGGCCAGCCGGTCCGGAAACTGGTTGAGGTACAGGATGGCGCCCACCAGCAGCGCAAACGGCAGGCCGGCCACCAGGGGCAGGGCCGCAAACGCCCCGCGCTGCACGAAATCCGTTCCCAGCACCACCAGCAGCCAGCCGCCCACAATGGCCAGCTCCCCGACGCCGCGGGCCATCAGCTGCAGCGGTGGGGCCGAGTAGGCCCAGGCAATCAGCAGTCCGGCCAAGCCGATCAGCAGGAGCCCGCTGGCCGAGTGGGCGGTCAGCCACAGCCCGGCGGGAATTACCGCGGCCAGCAAGGTGTAGCCAAACAGCCGGGTGGCCTGCAGGCTCAGCACGCCGTTCTGGATGAAGCGGCTGCCACCGGTGAAGGGGAACAGGCGCTCCTGGTTGGCTGCATCCGTGCCGCTGAGCGCATCGTAGTAGTCGTTGACCACGTTGGCGCCGGCGTGGGCCATCAGGGCGAAGAGCACGGTGAGCACGGCCTTGGTCAAGTCGATCGCCAGGCCACCGGCGCTGGCGGCGCCCAGGCCGATCAGGACGCCGGCCAGCGTGACGCTGAGAAATGCGGGCCGGGTGGCGGCGAAGTAGGTGGCAAAGGGGTGGCTGGCGTGCAGCAGACTGGGTTCGCGTGGATTCATGGGGTAATCATGCCAGTTCGGTAACGGGAATTTGCTACCCTTGCGGCATGAGCACACCCCCACTGGAACGCGCGACGCACGCCGCCGATGGCTCCGCCAACCGGCTCAACCTGGCCTTGCAGGGGGGCGGCTCGCATGGTGCCTTCACCTGGGGGGTGCTCGACGCCCTGCTGGAAGATGGCCGCATTGCCCTGGAAGGCATCAGCGGCACCAGTGCCGGAGCCATGAATGCGGTGGCGCTGGCCCATGGCTTTGCGCAGAGCCTGGGCAAGCCGCAGGCCGATGCTCGCGAGGCCGCCCGGGAATCGCTGGCCAATTTCTGGAACGGGATTGTGGCCATGGGGGTGCTGGGGCAGGCGCAGCGCGCGCCGTTTGACCTGCTGTTTGGCCAGTTGGGTGGCAGCAGCAACCCGACGGCGCTGTGGGCCGACGCCATGACGCGGGCCTGGTCCAGCACGCTGTCGCCGTACCAGAGCAATCCGTTTGACCTCAATCCGCTGAAGAATTTTCTGGAAAGCCAGGTGGATTTTGAACGTCTGGCCGATCTCCAGGCACTCAAGGTGTTTGTGGTGGCCACCCGTGTGACGACCGGCAAGGCCGAGGTATTTTCGGGCCGGCGGCTGACGGCCAAGGCTGTCATGGCCTCGGCGTGCCTGCCCATGGTGTTCCAGGCGGTGGAGATCGAGGGCGACCATTTCTGGGACGGAGGCTACTCGGGCAATCCCGCCATCCACCCGCTGATCTACCAGTGCGCCAGCCGCGACATCATGCTGGTGCAGATCAATCCCATCCGCCGCGACAAGTTGCCCACCAACGCCAGCGACATCATGGACCGCCTGAATGAAATCACGTTCAACGCCGCGCTCATTGCGGAAATGCGGGCCATTGATTTCGTCAAGCGCCTGCTGAAAGAGGGCAAGCTTGATCCCACCCATTACAAGGATGTGCTGATGCACCGCATTGACGGTGGCCAGGCCCTGGAGCAGTTCAGCGCCTCCACCAAGACCTCGACCGATGCCAAGCTGATCAAGTCCCTGCACGAACTGGGGCGGGACTGCGCCCGGGAGTGGATGAGCCGGCACCACGCATCGCTCGGCGTGGCCGGTACCGTCAACATTGCCCGGGATTACCTGGACGACCTGCGCATGCCGGTGCAGGCGAGTGCCGATGGCCCGGCCGCGGCGTGAGCAGACAATGGTGTACTGGAGATCAACCATGAGACAAGGCCTATCCATGCAGACCCGTTCCTTCCGATCCTGGGCCGTTGCCGGTCTGGTGTGCCTGGCGCCGCTGGCGGCCCTGGCGGAATTGCCCCGGCGTGACCTCACGGTGGAGTTGCGTCAGGTGCAGGAGGGAGACGAGTCGGGAGGCTATTCCGTCGGCACGACGCCGCGCGAGGCGGGGTTTGCCCCGCAGCAGGTCCGGGTTCGCAATGGCGAAAAAGCCCGCCTGCAGATGACCCAGTCCATGCCCGTGCTGTGGGCGCAAAAGGTGGAGGGGCAGACGTCGTCATTGAACGTCGGTGGCGCCACCGCCAGCAGCAGCGGCGGTGGGGTGACACAGGCGGTGACCTGGATGGAGGCCGGGCAGAGTCTGGCGGTGACGCCCCGCTGGCCGGGCGGCAAGCAGCCGGCGCGTGTGGAGGTGGAGGTGCAGACGGCCGCGGTGGATGAGCGCACCGGTTCGGAGCTGCCAGCCACGGGGCGCCAGCAGCTGGTCACTACCGTGACCGCACCGCTGCGCCAGTGGGTCACGATCGCAACCAGCGGCAGTGCGGCGCAACCGGGGGTCTACAGCAGCACGGCCAACGCCAGCCGCCGCCGGCTGCTGCAGATCCGGGTACTGGACAACTGAAACTCCAGGCACGGCACGGCACGGGCCGTGCCTCGGGGCTCAGTGGCTGGTGCCCTCGGAGCGGCTGATCTTGTTCCAGACGTTGTATTTGCCGATGGGCTTGTTCATGGGCAGGCGTTTGACTTCCTGCAGCGTCTGCGCGTCGTAGACGATGATGGCGCCATCGGTCTCCATCAGGCTGGCCAGCGCATAGCGCCCGTCGCGGGTGAACTCCATGTGGGCAAACGTCTTGCCGGGCACGGGGCGCAGCCGGGCGGCAATGGCCAGGGTGTCCTTGTCGATGGCGATCAGGGTGTCCTTGGCGGTGGGGCTCATCATGGCGTCGGCAAAGGCGTAGCGGGATTTTTCATGGCTGCGCAGGAAGAAGCCCGGGCCCAGGGTGGTGACGCTACCGACGGTTTTCCAGTCCTTGGTGTCGATGAGGCTGATCACGCCTTCCTTCAGGTTGGGCGTGGCCATGACGCGGCGGCCTTTCCAGTCGAATGCGATGCCGGAGCCCAGGTGGGGCATGCCCGGGAGGTCCAGGTCGGCAATCTTGCGCCGGGCATTGAGGTTGACCACCTGCCCCTTGCCTACGCCGTTGCCGTCGGGGCGGGTGGCGCCGAACACATTGGCATAGCTGTCGTCAAAAAAGAAGTCATCCAGGATGTCTTCCAGCGGCGTGCGCCGCGGGTTGAGGAAACCGGGCTTGGCAATGGCCTCCTTCATCTTGTAGTCGTGCACGTAGCCGTCGTAGATGGGCTCGGCGTTGGGGTCGTAGCTGACTTCCCACAACTCAGGAATGTCCTTGAGCGCCACGATGAAACTCTTGCGCGGGGCAGCGTCGTACACGGCAGACACCCGGGAGCTGTGCTTGCCGTCCAGACTGGTGGTGGGGATGGATTTGACGAAGTTCAGTTCTGCGTCCAGCACCACCACGGAATGGGGCAGGTAGTTGCCCACCAGAACCCATTTGCCGTCGTTCGACACCGCCACGTTGCGGGCGTTGATGCCGGCGCGCACCTCGACGACGGTCTTCAGGTTCCAGAGGTCATATTTGGACACCCAGCCGTCACGCGAGCCGAAGTACACGTAGCGGCCGTCGGGCGAAAACTTCGGTCCGCCGTGCAGGGCAAAGCGTGTTGGCGTGCGACCGATCACTTCCAGCTTGTCGCCGTCGAGCACGCTGACGTGGTGGTCACCGGCTTCCACCACCACAAACAGGTTGAGCGGGTCGGCCTTGAAGGCGGGGTGGTCGGGCAAGGTGCCGGGGGCATGGTGCACAACGCGCGAGGCCCGGATTTCGGCCTCGTTCCACACCGGTTGCGGGGTGACGGGTGTGTAGATCCAGGCGGCCAGCGCCTGGATTTCGGCATCACCCAGCACGCCCTGGAAGCCGGCCATCTGCGTGGCGGTGCGGCCTTCGCGGATGACGCGCAGGGCCTCGGGGCGGCGCAGACGTTCCAGGTTTTCCGGCAGCAGCGCGGGCCCGGTTCCGCCCAGTCGGTCGGCGCCATGGCAGGAGGCGCAGCGCTGCTGGAAGACGGCGGAGGCATCCACCGTGTCGGCGGCCAAGACGGGTCCGCTGATGGCGATCAGCAGCGTGAGCAGGGTCAGGGGTAGCCACTTCATGCTGGCACCACCGAGGTGATGCCGATTTCAGCGTCGGTCAGGTAGCAGCCCGGGTCCTCCGCCCAGAAGTCGCCCGTGGTCTGGTGCGCCCGCACGCGGGTGTTGCCGTTGCAGATGCTGAAATAGGCGCATTCTCCGCAGCGCCCCGTCACCGTGCGCGGCTTGGCCTTGAGCCCGGCCATCAGCGGGTCCGAGACATCATTCCAGATCTGCGAGAACGGCCGCTCGCGCACGTTGCCCAGCGTGTGGTGCCACCACATGGTGTCGGGGTGCACCTTGCCCAGGTTGTCGATGTTGGCCACGTTCACGCCGCTGGAGTTTCCGCCCCATTGCTCCAGCTTCTGGCGCAGGTGGGGCACCGATTCGGGGAACCGCTTTTGTGCCCACTGCAGCAGGTACACGCCGTCAGCGTCGTTGTTGCCGGTCACCAGCTCGCGCGGGGTGCTGGATGCGTTCCAGCGCAGGCCGGTTTCGAACAGCAGGTCCATGGCATCGCGGGTGGTGCGGTAGTGGGCATCGGTGTCGCGGTTTTTCTTGCCACGGCCGGCGTAGTTGAGGTGCGAGAAATAGAACTTGTCGATGTCCTCGTCTTCGGTGAGTTGCAGCAGGTTGGGCAGGTCATGGGCGTTGTCCTGCGTCATGGTGTAGCGCACGCCCACCTTGACGTCAATGGCGCGCAACTCGCGGATGGCATTCAGGGAGAGATCAAATGCGCCCTCCTTGCGACGAAAGAGATCGTGCGTCTTGGAGATGCCGTCCAGGCTGATGCCCACGTAGTTGAAGCCCACCGCGGCGATGCGCTTGGCCATGGGCGCATCGATCAGGGTGCCGTTGGTGGACAGGCCGACATAGAAGCCCATGGCTTTGGCCTCGTTGGCAATCTCGAAAATGTCCGGGCGCAGCAGCGGTTCGCCACCGGACAGGATCAAGACCGGAACGCCATAGGTCTTCAGGTCTTTCATCACCGTGGTGACTTCCGCGTGGCTCAACTCGTTGGGGAAATCCTTGTCGGTCGAGATGGAGTAGCAGTGCAGGCAGGTCAGGTTGCAGCGGCGGATCAGGTTCCAGATGACCACCGGGCCGGTGGGCTGGTGGCCACGTCCCATGGGGGTGGGGTTGGTGATTTCCTTGAGGTACTGGGAGATGCGAAACATGGGGTCTACTCCGGTTGGGATCTGGGATGGACGGTTGTAGGGGCGGGCGGCGTCACGCCGCCAGGCGCAGGCCGGTTTTCTTGAGAATCTGGGTGGAGAACAGGATGTCGTGCTGGCGGCAATGGGGGCCCAGCAGGGCCGCAATCTGCCCGGCCTGGTTGCGCACCTCTTCGCGGGTGGCGCCGTGCAGCATGGCAAACAGGTTGTAGGGCCAGGCAGGCAGGTGGCGTGGCCGGCGGTAGCTGTGGGTCACGAAGGCCAGGGCGCCCACCTGTTCGCCCAGGCGGTCGACCTGCTCGTCGGCCACGTCCCATACGCTCATGCCGTTGGCGGCATAGCCGATGGCGTAATGGTTGGGAACGGCGCCGATGCGCCGGATGATGCCGCGGTCGAGCAGGCCCTGCAGGCGCTGCAGCACTTCGGCTTCACTCAGGCCCAGCTGTTCGGCAACGGCCTGGTAGGGGTGTGCCACCAGCGGCAGGCCACCCTGCGTGGCGACAATCAGCCTTTGGTCGGTTGCGTCCAGTGCGTGTGTCATGTGATCACCGGCAATTTCATTTCAACAAAGTACTCGCGCTCCTTGGGAAACGCGTAGACCGTGAGCTGGGTGGCGGCCTCAATTTTCCGGATGGTGGCCGCAATGTCCTGCGGCGTGCGGGTAGCCAGCACGAACCACATGTTGAGGGCGTGCTCGCGCCGGTAGTTGTGGGCAACCTCGGCAAAGGCGTTGACGGCCTGGTTGACTTCCTCAAACCGCTCTTCGGGCACCTGCAGGGCCGCCAGGACAAAGGCGCCGCCCATGCGTTCGACCTGGAACATGGGGCCAAAGCGGGTGAGAACCCGGGTGTCGAGCAAGTGCTGCAGGCGCGCCAGCAGGGTGGCTTCGTCGATGCCTATTTTTTCGGCAACCTGTGCGTAGGGCGACGGGCACAGCGGAAACCCGCCCTGCAGGTTGTCGATGATGGCGCGGTCTATGGCATCCATGGGTCAGGCTGCCAGGGTGTTGGGTTGCGGGTCCGCGGGGGTGGCATTGGCATAGTAGGCGCCTTGCTGCTTGTAGCGGGTACGTGAAAAAAGCACCGCGTGCGGGTAGCCCTGCAAGGCATGGCGGGCGCGCAATTCTGCAATCTGTTGCTCAACTACGTTGCGGTCGCGGCCATGCACCATGCAGAACAGGTTGTAGGGCCAATCCGGCGCCACGCGCGGGCGCCGGTAGCACAGGGTCACGCCAGGGTGCTGCCCCAGCTGCCGGCCCAGCTCGGAAACCAGGGCATCGGGAATGTCGTGCACCACCATGGCGTTGGCGGTGTAGCCCAGCTCGTGGTGGCGGACCACGACGCCGAAGCGTTTCAGGATGCCTAGGTCCAGCCAGGACGCGAGTTGCTCCAGAACCTGCTGCTCGGTACAGTGCAGTTGCCGGGCCAGCTGGCGGTAGGGCTGCGGCACCAACGGCAAACCGCCTTGCAGGGCATTGACCAGGGCCTGTCCATCGGTGTCCAGTGCCACGGCGTTCGCGGGGCTGGCGGGTGCGTGGGCGGGTTTGGGCGTGGCCACGCCCGTGGGCGCACAGGTGCCGTCGTGTTCCAGCCGGAACCCCAGATCGATGTGGTATTCCTCTTCCAGCGGCAGGCGCAACACGGGCGACTGGCATTGGGCCTCGATCTCGGCGAGCACGCAGGCCAGTCGCTGCGCCGAGCTGGCCGTCACCACGAACCACAGGTTGTAGCGGTGCTCACGTTCGTAGTTGTGGTTGACCTCCGGGAACCGGCTGACCGTGGCGGCCACCTCTGCCAGGCGCTCGGGCGGCACACAGAGGGCGGCCAGGGTGCTGGCGCCGATGCGCCGGGGCGCGAAGACCGCACCCACGCGGGAAATGCGGCCCTCCTGCTGCAAGCTGGCACAGGCGGCCAGTACGGCGGCCTCGGTGCTCTCTAGTTCCTGCGCTATGCGGGCAAAGGGCGCGCTGCACAGCGGAAAGCCGCGCTGGTACTCGTTGAGTACCCGGAATTCCAGCGGCGACGCGGCGGCGTTGGGCATGGCGTCAGAAACCGGTGCGACCGGCGCGCACCGTGAACAGGATGCCCGAGGGCGACTCCGCCGGCAGCTCGGTAATCGGGCGGTGGGTGCGCGTGTCCATCACGACGACCTTGTTGTCGTCCCGGGCACTGATCCACACGGCTTCGCCCCGGGGTGTGAACTCCATGTGCAGGACGACCTTGCCCGGCTCCAGGTTGTGGGTGATTTTCTGGGTCAGGGTGTCAATGACCTGTACGTGGCTGTTGTCCGGGTGGGCAAAGTTGACCCAGATTTCGCGCCCGTCCGGGCGCGCCATGACAAACACGGGCTGGCCCTTGACGGCGATGCGCCCCACCTCCTGCCAGGTGCGGGTGTCCACCACCAGCACCTCATGCCGGCCGATGGCTGGCAGGTAGAGGCGACCGTCCGCCATGGCCCAGCCGCGCAGGTGCGGCATCTTGTACACCGGCAAGGGTTCTTCGCCGCGGCCGTAGCCGGCCAGCACCTTGCGCACGCCGCGCTGGGGTTGCCACAGGTCGAGCATGGCCAGGCCGTCCTCGCCGAACAGCCCGGCCAGGTAGTAGCGGCCGTCGGGGGTGATCAGGCCGTCATACGGCTGCTTGCCAATCCCGGTATAGCGGGTGATGGTGGGGTGGGCCGGGTCCGCGGAGAGGTCTGCCACCCAGATTTCCCCGGCCTCGAACAGCGAAAAGACGAATCCGACGCCCGGGGCGTCGGCCAAGCCGACCACCTTGGAGGTCTGCCCCGCGTCGCCGTAGCGGGCGGGAATGTCGGCCACCGGCGCCAGTGTCTGGGCATCAAAAATGCGTACGCCGCCGGGCTCGTAGTTTTGCGCGGCCACAAAGCGGCCGTCCTGCGAGATGGCGCCTCCGATGGAGTTGCCGGCCTGGACTACACGCCGCACCAGCGTGGCGGTCAGCAGGTCAATTTTGGACAGGCCGCCGTCGCGGCCAAAAACGTAGGCATAGCGGCCATCGCGGGAGAAGACGGCCGATGCGTGGGAGAGGTCCCCCAGCCCGGCGACCGTGGCAATGCGGGTGCGGGCGGTGGTGTCGACAATCTGGACCTGGCCGATGGCGCGTTCAATGACGATTCCCAGGTCGCCGGTGCCCCGCAACACGGGTTGCGGCTCGGCCGCCTGGGCGGTTGGGGCCAGCAAAGCGGCGCTGGCCAGCGTGGCGCCCAGCAGGGCGGCTACTCGGTGGGAAATCCGGCTTGCAAATGTTCGACGATCCATTGAGCTTCCTGTTCTGTTAACAGCCCGCGCCAGGGGGGCATGGGGGTGCCCTTTCGGCCATCCAGGATGGTGGCTACCAGGGACGATGCGGGTTTCCCTTCCAGGTCCTGGGGAAGCAGCGGGGAGCCCAGCCCGCCGGTCAGGCGCAGGCCGTGGCAGGACCCGCAGTCCTGCCGGACCAGGCGCACCAGCTGGGAGGCGTGCTCGGGCGAAATCTCGCCGGCGTTGCACAACGACAGCGAGAAAATGCTCCAGCACACGCCCAGACCCAGGGCGAAGCCACGCTTCATGTTGCTCTCCTCCAGAGGGTGGATTGATGTGGCATAGTAACAATTTTGACGGGTGACTTTGGATTGGCTTTGACCTGAGTCAATATTCGTGGACCATTGATGCAATTAAATTGCATCTTATAAATACAGGACAAGCAAAGGTGAACGTCATGAATGCCACGGTTCCTACATCCATATTGCTTGAGCCATCCGAAGGCACAGGCGCGGCCGGGCGGGTCAGCCTGGTGGGAGCCGGCCCTGGCGACCCCGATCTGTTGACGCTGAAGGCGGCGCGCCGCCTGGCGGAGGCCGACGTCGTGGTCTACGACAACCTGGTAGGCGCCGGGGTGCTGGCCCTGATTCCCGACCACGTGGAGCGCATTTACGTGGGCAAGGAGTCGTCCAACCATTCGGTCCCACAAGATGAAATCACCCTGCTGCTCATTGCCCAGGCCCAGCGGGGCCGGCGGGTGGTGCGCCTCAAGGGGGGGGACCCCTTTGTCTTCGGGCGTGGCGGCGAGGAACTCAGTGTGATTGTTGCCGCGGGGGTGCCCGCGGAGGTGGTGCCCGGAATTACGGCGGCACTGGGCGCGTGCGCCGATACCGGCATTCCGCTGACGCACCGGGATTTTGCCCAGAGCTGCGTGTTCGTGACCGGCCACCGCAAGGACGGATCGATCGGGCTGGACTGGCCCATGCTGGCCCGCCCGTTCCAGACCGTGGTGATCTACATGGGGGTTGGCGGGCTGGCCGGCATTGCCGAACAGCTGGAGCTGCACGGCATGCCGGCGGACACGCCGGTGGCGCTGGTGCGCAATGCCACCCGCGCCGACCAGCAGACGGTGGTGGGCACGTTGGACACCATTGTCGACGTCGCCGCTCGCCACCGCATCCAGGCTCCGGCCCTGATCATCGTGGGCGCGGTCGTTTCGCTGTATGACCCGGTGCTGGCCCATGGCCTGCAGGCCATTTCCCGTTCCTGAGCGAGTTCCATGCCCTACCGAGCTATTTCCCCGGAGCGCCTGCCCGAACTGCTGCGGCGCATGCCCAAGGCCGAGTTGCACATGCACATCGAAGGTTCGCTGGAGCCCGAGCTGCTGTTTGCCATGGGCCAGCGCAATGGGGTGGCGCTGGCCTACCCCAGCGTGGAGGCGCTGCGCCAGGCCTACGTGTTCGACAACCTGCAGAGTTTCCTGGACATCTACCACGCCGGCACCACGGTGCTCAAGACGGAGCAGGACTTTTTCGACATGACCTGCGCCTACCTGGAGCGCGCGCAGGCCGACAACGTGGTGCACACCGAGATTTTCTTCGACACCCAGACCCACACGGGCCATGGCCTGAGCACCGAGACCGTCATCAACGGGCTGTACCGCGCCTGTGAAGAGGCGCCGGCCCGCTATGGCCTGTCGGCCTCGCTGATCCTCTGCTTTTTGCGGCACCTCAGCGAGCGCGAAGCCTTCGAGTGCCTGGAGCAGGCCTTGCCGCTGCGTGACAAGCTGGTGGGCATTGGCCTGGCCTCAAGTGAGGTCGGACATCCGCCCGAAAAGTTCGCCCGCGTGTTCGCGCGCGCCCGGGAGCTGGGTTTCCGGCAGGTGGCCCACGCCGGCGAGGAGGCCCCGCCAGCCTACATCTGGAGTGCGCTGGATGTGCTCAAGGTCGAGCGCATCGACCACGGCGTGCAGGCCATCCACGACGCGGCGCTCATGCAGCGCCTGGTGGCCGAACGCATGCCGCTGACCGTGTGCCCGCTGTCCAATCTCAAGCTGCGGGTGTTTCCCACGCTGGAGCAGCACACGCTCAAGCGCATGCTGGACGCTGGCATTGTGGCCACCGTCAATTCCGATGATCCGGCCTACTTTGGCGGCTACATCAACGAGAACTTCACCCAGACCTTTGCCGCCCTGGGGATGACGGCGCAGCACGCCTACCAGCTGGCGCGCAACAGCTTTGACGCCAGCTTCATCGGAGAGGCCCGGCGCAAGCAGTATGTGGAGCGCCTGGACGCGGTGTTCGAGACCTTCGAGTAGCCCGCGATGGGCGGCAACGGTTAAAATCCGTCCCAAGGCCCGCTGCTCCGGCGGGCCTTGTTTTTTGTGTACCGGAGCCATGTAGAGGACCACCATGTACAAAAACCTCGCAGCCACGTTCGTGGCGGCCTGTGCTTTCTCGCTCGCACCTGTGGGTGCCTATTCCCAGACCCCGGACACGCCCCCAGCCGCACCGTTGAAGGTCGGCTTTGTGTACGTTACGCCCCTGACCGACGCCGGCTGGGTGCGCCAGCACGAGCAGGGGCGCCTGGCCCTGGAGGCCGCCCTGGGCAAGGCTGTGCAGACCCGCTACGTGGAAAACGTGGCCGAAGGGCCGGACGCCGAGCGTGTCATCCGCGACCTGGCACGCCAGGGCTACACACTCATCTTCACGCCCAGCTTTGGCTACATGGAGCCCACGCTCACAGTGGCGCAGGAGTTCCCGGACGTGAAGTTCGAGTCCATCACCGGCTACAAGACAGCGCCCAACGTAGCCGCCGCCAATGCGCGCTATTACGAGGGACGCTACCTGGCCGGCATTGCCGCCGGGCGCATGACCCGCAGCAATCTGGCGGGGTATGTGGCGGGTTTCCCCATTCCCGAAGTGCTGCAGGGCATCAACGCCTTCACGCTGGGCATGCGCTCGGTCAATCCCCAGGCGCAGGTCAAGGTGGTGTGGCTCAACGAGTGGTTCAACCCCACCCGTGAGCGGGATGCGGCCATGACCCTGTTCAACCAGGACGTGGACGTGATCGCCTTCCACACCGGCTCCACCGCCGTCATGGCCGCTGCCCAGGAGCGCGGCAAGCTGGCCGTGGCCTACCACTCCGACATGCGCAAGATCGCGCCCGATGCCCAGATCGTGGCCGTCACCCACCAGTGGGGCGACTACTACATCCGGCGCGCCCGCGCCGTGCTGGCCGGTACCTGGAAAAGCGGCACCGTGTGGGGTGGCGTGCGCGAGGGCATGATCCGCGTGGGTGACTTTGGCTCCAAAGTACCCAAGGCCGTGCAGGCGGAGGTGCTGGCACGCCAGAAAGACATTGCCCGGGGCACCTTGCACCCGTTTCACGCCACCCAGGTGGTGCGGGACAACGAAGGTCACCCGGTGATCGAAAAGGGCCAGACGCTGAGCGACGCCCAGATTCTGGGCATGAACTGGCTGGTGGAGGGTGTGCAGGGAAAACCCGGCCATTAGCCCGGTTCAAGCCCGGTTTAAGCTTGGGTCCATGAAAGCCTACCGCGCCTGCCTTCTCTGGTTTGCCCCGCACAGCGAGGGGCCGGCCCGTGCGTTGCTGGAGGAAGACGGCCTGCTGGTGGTGGGCCCCAATGCGGCGGGCGTGCAGGTGGTGCAGGCGGTGGGCGCCTGGCGCGACCTGGCGGGGCGCTACCCGGACGTGCCGGTGGAGCACTTCCCGGGGCGCATCATCGCGCCGGGTTTCGTGGATCTGCATACCCATTACCCGCAGACCAACGTGATTGGGTCTCCCGCCGAGGGGCTTCTGCCCTGGCTGGAACACTACACATTTCCAGAGGAAAAACGCTTTGCAGCGCCCGACTACTGTGCGCAAGCAGCTACGTTTTTCATAGCAGAACTGCTGCGCAACGGTGTGACGACGGCGTTTGCCTTCGCCACCTCGCACCCCGCATCGGTCGACGCCCTGTTCAGTGCGGCCCAGGCCCGGCACCTGCGCCTGGTCACCGGCCTGTGCCTGATGGACCGCCACGCCCCGGCGGAGCTGCTGAACCAGCCCGTGGCGGGTGCAGCGGCCGATGCCACCGAGCAGAGCCTGCTGGACTCCGAGGCCCTGATCCAGCGCTGGCACGGCCAGGGCCGCCTGGGTTACGCCATCACACCCCGTTTCGCACCCACCAGCACCGACGCCCAGCTGCGCGGCGCGGGAGCACTGGCGGCGCGCTACCCGGACGTGTGGGTCCAGTCCCACGTGGCCGAGAACCGGCAGGAAATTGCCTGGGCGCGTACGCTGTTTCCTGCTTCGCGCAGCTACCTGGCCACGTATGCCGATTTCGGCCTGATGCGCCCGCGCGCCCTCTACGCCCACTGCATCCACTTCGACGATGACGATCGTGCTCTGATGCGCGACACCGGGGCGGCGGCGGCGGTGAGCCCTACCAGCAACCTGTTCCTGGGCAGCGGCTTCTTCGACTATGCCGGGGCGGACCGCGCAGGCTTTGCGTACGGCCTGGCCAGCGACGTGGGCGCCGGCACCTCGTTCAGCCCGTTTCACACCATGCTGGGGGCCTACTACGTGGGGCGCGAGGGGCAGACCAAGCCGGGCGTATCCCTGCGCCCGCAGCAGCTGTGGTGGCAGCACACGGCCGGCGCCGCGCGCGCTGCGGGGCTGGACGGCGTGGTGGGCAATCTGCTGCCGGGCTGCGAGGCCGACTTTGTGGTGCTCAATCCGCAGGCCACGCCCTTGCTGGCGCGCAAGACCGCCCTGGCTGCGAATCTGGACGAACTGCTGTTCGCCCTGATCGTGCTGGGCGACGACCGGGTGGTGGAACGCACGGTGATTTCACAAGCCTTTTAGGCCTCCAGCGCCCGCATTCATTGCGCAGACAGCTCTTCTTTTGATAGCGTTTGCGGCCTGCTTACAATCACCCCCAACTTAGGAGTTGAGTTCCCATGAGCATCAAAAGCGACAAATGGATTCGCCGTATGGCCGAGCAGCACGGCATGATCGAGCCGTTCGAGCCGGGCCAGATCCGCCAGCACGATGGCAAGAAGATCATTAGCTACGGCACCAGCAGCTACGGTTACGACATCCGCTGCGCGCCCGAGTTCAAGGTGTTCACCAACATCCACAGCACCGTGGTCGACCCCAAGAACTTCGACGAAAAGAGTTTTGTCGATTTCCACGACGACGTCTGCATCATCCCGCCCAACAGCTTTGCGCTGGCCCGCACCATGGAGTACTTCCGCATCCCGCGCAATGTGCTCACGGTCTGCCTGGGCAAGAGCACCTATGCGCGCTGCGGCATCATCGTCAACGTGACCCCGTTCGAACCCGAATGGGAAGGCTACGTGACCCTGGAGTTTTCCAACACCACGCCGCTGCCGGCCAAGATCTACGCCGGCGAGGGCTGCGCCCAGGTGCTGTTCTTCGAGAGCGACAAGGACGACGTCTGCGAAGTGTCCTACAAGGACCGCGGCGGCAAGTACCAGGGTCAGGTGGGCGTGACGCTGCCCAAGGCCTGAGCCTCGAAAGTCTGCTCAGGCCGCCTTGGGCAGGTCTTCGGCCTGCAAGCGTGCCATGGCGGCCTTCAGGGCTTCGAAGCAGCGCGGGTCCAGTGCCGTGCCAACGGTCTTGGCCATCATTTCCAGCGTCTGCGGAATCGGTACCGCGCCGCGGTAGGGGCGCTCGGCCGTGATGGCGTCAAAAATATCCGCCGTGGTGATGATGCGGGTTTCCAGATGGATGTCTTCGGCCATGAGGCCCCGCGGGTAGCCACGGCCGTCGAGCCGTTCATGGTGCGCGCCGGCCACGCGGGCCAGTTCGCTGAAAGCATGTATCTTGGACAGGATGGATTCCGTCAGGCGCGCATGGTCGCGCACCGCCGCCCATTCGGCTTCGTCGAGCTTGCCGGCCTTGTCCAGCACACTGTTGCTGACCCCCAGCTTGCCCACGTCGTGCAGGAGTGCACCGCGCTTGAGCCAGCGCCGGCGCTCCAGGCTCAGGCCCAGCGCTTCGGCGATCAGGTCGGTGTACAGGGCCACGCGGGCGCTGTGGCCGCTGGTGTAGGGGCTTTTGGAGTCCACCACCTGGCCGAAGGCGGCGGCTATGTCGTCCAGGTAATCCTCGTCCAGCGGCACCACATGGGCGGCGGGTTCCAGGGCCAGGACGGCGGTTTCGATGCCGGCCGAACCCAGGGTGGACCAGAAGGCGTCGTTCGTTGCCACCGCTTCCATCGCGGCGGCCAGGGCCGGATCGAACCATTGGCCGGCGCGCCTGCGCACCTCGTCCATGGCCGCTTCGCGCCCGTCGGCCGTGTGGAAAACGTCCACCACCTGGGCCAGCAGGGCGATGCGGGCATAGATGGGAATGGCCTCGCCCTGCAGCTGGTCGGGCTTGCCCTGGCCATTCCAGTGCTCGTCCAGGCTGTAGATGCCGGCGGCGACGCCTTCGGAGAAGCGAAGTAGGCGCGCGATCTCGGCGCCGCGCTGGCATCGCGTCTGGATCAACTCCTGCGAATATTCGGGTCCGTTGCGGAAGATGTTGAGTACGCTGCGAAAGCGCTCGGCCAGGCCCGACTTCAGGCCGGTGTGCTGCAGCACGAAGCGCACCACCTGGGGCAGGCTGTCGCCCACGTGTTTGAAGTCGCGCTTGAAATCCAGGTCGTCAGTCAGGTACAGCTCGCAGATGCGGGCCGCGTTGCTGCTGCAGCCCAGGTCCTTGAGCAGCAGGGTGTAGTACAGCTCCCACTGCTGGGCCTCGCTGAGGCCGATGGACCGGCCGATGTGCATGCCAATCCAGCAACAGCGCACGCAGTGCCCCTCGGGCTGGCCTTCGGTGATGTCCAGCGCGTGGCTGAGCGCGCTGATGAGCTCGGCCAGCTTGAGCCCGGCGGCAATGGGGCTGGGGTCAACCAGGGTTCGTTGGAGCATGGAGCGAGTTTAGGCAGCCCGGGGTGGTCGTTCCGGATCTAGGGGTATTGGGGGAGGGCCGGCTTGCCGGGGGGGCAGGAAACGGCCGCATCCGGGCCTGCAATACCGCGGCCCTACCACCCAACGTGAGACTAGGGGATAATACGGGGCTGCCCCCAGCGTTGGGAGGCAGTCAGCTATCGGATGGATAGCACCTCCTTTTGCTATGCATGACCGATTTGAATACTGAACTCACCCCCCCCGTTTCCCCCGAAGTTTCCAATGCGCTGACGGCGGATACGCCGCCGATGGCCTTTGCCCAGCTGCAACTGGCCGCACCGATTGCCCGCGCCGTGGCCGAAATGGGGTACGAGAGCATGACGCCCATCCAGGCGCAGGCCATCCCGGTGGTCTTGACCGGCAAGGATGTGATGGGCGCGGCCCAGACCGGCACCGGCAAGACGGCCGCTTTCGCACTGCCCTTGTTGCAGCGCATGATGAAGCACGAAAACGCCTCCACCTCGCCCGCCCGCCATCCGGTGCGCGCGCTGGTGCTGCTGCCCACCCGCGAACTGGCCGACCAGGTTGCCCAGCAGGTGAAGCTGTACGCCAAGTACACCAACCTGCGCAGTGCGGTGGTGTTTGGTGGCATGGACATGAAGCCCCAGACCCTGGAGCTGAAAAAAGGCGTGGAAGTGCTGGTAGCCACCCCAGGCCGTCTGCTGGACCACATCGAAGCCAAGAACGCCGTCTTGAACCAGGTGGAATACGTGGTGCTGGACGAAGCCGACCGCATGCTGGACATCGGTTTCCTGCCGGACCTGCAACGCATCCTGTCCTACCTGCCCAAGCAGCGCACCACGCTCCTGTTCTCGGCCACCTTCTCGCCGGAAATCAAGCGCCTGGCCAACAGCTACCTGCAGAACCCGGTCACCATCGAAGTGGCGCGGTCCAACGCCACGGCGTCGACGGTGGAGCAGCATTTTTACAGTGTTCCCGAAGACGAGAAGCGCCACGCCCTGCACCAGATCCTGAAATCGCGCGGCATGAAACAGGCCTTTGTGTTTGTGAACAGCAAGCTCGGTTGCGCCCGTCTGGCGCGTTCGCTGGAGCGCGAGGGCCTCAAGACCGCTGCCCTGCACGGTGACAAGAGCCAGGACGAGCGCCTGAAGGCGCTGGACGCGTTCAAGAAGGGCGAGGTCGACCTGCTGGTGTGCACCGACGTGGCTGCGCGCGGCCTGGACATCAAGGACGTGCCGGCGGTGTTCAACTTCGACATCCCGTTCAATGCCGAAGACTATGTGCACCGCATCGGCCGTACCGGCCGCGCCGGCGCATCCGGCCTGGCGGTCAGCTTTGTGGGCGGCAACAACGACGCCCGTCTGGTGGCCGACATCGAAAAGCTCATCAAGACCAAGATCGAGCTGGAGGCGGTGGAGTTCGACGAGAACAGCCCCGACATCCGCCGTCAGGGCCGCATCAACGACGGCCGGCGCATGTATGCTGAAGATGGTGGCGACAATGGCCGCAGCGGCGGACGCGGCGAGCGTCGTCCGTCACGTGACGAAGCGCCCCGCGCGCCGCGGCCCCCACGCAGCGACTACAGCCGCCCCGCGCAGGCCTCACGCGACCCCTTCTTCGACAAACCGTACGAAGCCCCTGCGGCGCAGGAAGCGGCGACACCGTCCTGGGAAGCCAGCGCACGTCCGGCAACGCGCAGCATCTCCGCCAACATCAAGCCCAAGGTCAAGGTCGCAGCGCTGTTCAAGTCACAGTGATTTGCCGGGCTGCTGTGCCGCCTGGCAGGCAACCTGGATGAGTTCCTGGGTCCAGGCACCCGCCTGGCTGCCAATGCGCAGGGCGCTCAGGGCGCCGCCCCACACGCAGCCCGTGTCCAGTGACAGCACGTCGCTGCGGCCCAGCCAGCCCAGCGTGGACCAGTGGCCGAACGCCACCGCCACGTCGGCCGTGCGTCGACCCGGCACCTCAAACCAGGGCAGATAGCCCGCCGGTGCACTGCCGGAGCTGTCCTTGGTGTCGAATTCCATCTTCCCCTTCGGCGTGCAGAACCGCAGGCGGGTCAGTGCGTTGACCACCACGCGCAACCGGTCGACGCCGGTGAGGGAGTCTTTCCAGCGCGCGGGTTCGTTGCCATACATCTGGTGCAAAAAATCCACCAGATCCGGCCCGCGCAACACCACTTCCACTTCTGCTGCCAGCTCCAGGGTTTGCCAGGCCGTCCACTGGGGCAGCACGCCCGCATGCACCATCAGCAGGTCGCGTGTGCCAATGCTTTCAAACAGGGCCATGTTCTGCTGGCACAGCCAGGCCAGCATGGCGGAGCGGTCCGGCGCGTTCAGAATGCCGTCCAGGGTGTCCGTGCGGTGGGGCTTGCGCACGCCATGCGCCACGGTGAGCAGGTGCAGGTCGTGGTTGCCCAGCAGGCAGCGGGCGGCGGTGCCGTAGCCCATCAGGCGGCGCAGCACGGCGGCCGAGTCGGGGCCGCGGTTGACCAGGTCACCGAGCAGGTAGATGGTGTCGCGACTGGGGGAAAAATCCAGGGTGTCGAGCAGGCGCTGCAGCGCGGTGTCGCAGCCTTGGACATCGCCAATAAGGTAAAGTGCCATGCTGTTTATTCTCGCTTGGGTTTCATGGAATTTGTTCTGATCGTGCTGCTCACGCTGCTCAACGGCGTTTTTGCCATGTCGGAGCTGGCGTTGACGGCCAGTCGCAAGGTGCGTTTGCAGACCATGGCCGACACGGGCGACCGGGGGGCCCAGGCCGCGCTGACCCTGCTGGAGAACCCGACCCAGTTCCTCTCTTCGGTGCAGGTGGGCGTTACCTCCATCGGCATGCTCAACGGTATTGTGGGCGAGGCGGCTTTCAGTGATGGTGTGGCCCGCTGGCTGGAATCCAGCCTGCACATTGCACACCGGGCGTCTGAAATTTCAGCGACTGCACTGGTGGTGACCCTCATCACGTTCGTCACCATCCTGTTCGGCGAGCTGGTACCCAAGCGCATTGGGCAACTGTATCCGGAGCCGGTGGCGCGGGTGCTGTCGCGTCCCATGACCTGGTTTGCCACCGGTGCCAAGCCCTTTGTGCGCCTGTTGTCCGTGTGCACGCACGGCACCTTGAAGCTCCTGCGCATTGACGCCACCGACAACCGCGCGGTGACCGAGGCCGAGATCTCCGCCAGCCTGGAGGAGGGGGTGGATGCCGGCATCATCGAGCAACATGAGCACCAGATGGTGCGCAACGTGTTCAGTCTGGACGACCGGCCCCTGACGTCCGTCATGCTGCCGCGTTCCGACATCGAGTGGCTGGACGCCGCTTCCTCCGTGGCGCAATGCCTGGAGCAGGCTAGTACCGGTGGCAGCAAGGGTGCGCACTCCTGGTACCCGGTGTGCCGCGGGTCTCTGGATCACGTGGTGGGGCTGATCAGTGTGGCGCGCCTGCTGGAACTCGGGCCCGGGCACCCGGGCAGCGTCGGGGCGCTGATGGAACCCGCTGTGTTTGTGCCCGAAACGCTGAGTGGCATGGAGTTGATCGAGCAGTTCCGCATCAAGGCCGCGCGCATGGTGTTTGTAGTGGACGAGTACGGTGTCGTCCAGGGCCTGCTCACACCCCATGACCTGCTCGAAGCCATTACCGGCGAGCTCAAACCCGACGCACAAACCCAGGCCTGGGCCACCCAGCAGCCGGACGGTTCCTGGCAGCTCGACGGCCTGATGCCGGTAGGCGAACTCAAGGCCCGCCTGGATATCGACGAGCTGCCCCAGGAGGACCGGGGCCGCTACAACACGCTGGCTGGGCTGCTGATGGCCGTGTCAGGCCATTTGCCCGCCGTGGGTGAGTGCATTGAGTGTGCGCAGTGGCAGTTCCAGGTGACGGGCCTGGAGGGCAAACGCATTGACAAGGTGCGGGCCGTGCCTACAGCCGCCCACTGAGCCGGTAGGCCAGCAGCCCCAGCCCCTCGTGCAGCACCAGCTGCCAGCGCACAATGCCGCCCTCTAGCGAGTATTCGGTCCAGGGGGTGTCCGTGCCCGTGCGAAAGTCCACCGGATAGGCCGTGACATTCCAGCCTGCCTTGGCAAAGGTCGCCATGGCACGCGGCATATGCCAGGCCGACGTGACCAGC
This sequence comes from Rhodoferax sp. MLSD5-FHT05B10, assembly GCF_058793415.1. NCBI lineage: Bacteria > Pseudomonadati > Pseudomonadota > Betaproteobacteria > Burkholderiales > Comamonadaceae > Rhodoferax > Rhodoferax sp. MLSD5-FHT05B10. The sequence goes on from NZ_JBXAFT010000005.1 coordinate 37,461, forward strand.
AGCCAGGGCTGGGCGATGTTCACCCCCGGCAATTGCGCCGTCAGCACGGCGTTTTCGTAGGTGTTGCGCGATGCCGCTTCGTATTCGATCGGCGGCTCGCTGGGTCCCAGGCTGTCAAAGAAGTTGCGCGCCCGTTCGGCTTCCGTAGGGCCGCTGCCCAGCAGGCTGCCTTCGCCGCCGGTGAACACCACGCGCAGGTGTGGGTTGCGCAGGCGGCTGGCCAGGGGCGCGGTCATGCGTTCGGCTGCATCCGTGAGCAGGGGTTGGGTGTGGGCCAGTGCCACGTGTCCCGACTCCAGTGCACCCCCCAGCACCACCATGCCCACGTAGCCACGCAGATCGGCCTGCGGAGGAATCTCGGCATACTGGGCTTCCAGCCGCCGGATCAGCAGGTCCGGTAAGGGTTGCCAGCCCGCGGCCAACAGCACCGCCAGGGCACTCCCTGTCAGGCGGCGACCCAGGGCCGGACGGCGCCGCAACACCAGCAGGCCCCCCAGCAGGAGGGCGGCCACCCAGGCCAATGGCTGGGTCAGAAGGGCGAGAATTTTGGCGGCAAGAAACATGGCTAGGGGTACGCTTGGTGTCGTGAAACAGGTCGGGATGGTAAGTGATGTGGCATGCGTGCCGGGTTATCCCCTAGTGGATGTCCACAATGGTGCAATCTTGGGATTCGACTAATCTTGACCGTAACGTCATCACTTCCACGGGTCGCTCACCATGAATATTCGCGCCATTGCACTGGGTCTGGTTGCCGGGTGTTTTTCCTTCGCCGCGCTCGCCCAGGCGCCCATTGTCATCAAGTTCAGCCACGTGGTGGCCAACGACACGCCCAAGGGCCATGCCGCCGAGTTCTTCAAGAAAAAGGCAGAAGAGCTCACCAAGGGCCGGGTCAAGGTGGAGGTGTACGCCAACAGCACCCTCTACAAGGACAAGGAAGAAATGGAGGCGTTGCAGATTGGCGCCGTGCAGATGCTGGCGCCCTCCCTGGCCAAGTTTGGCCCGCTGGGCGTGAAGGAGTTCGAGGTCTTTGATCTGCCCTACATCTTCGACGGGTACGAAGATTTGCACAAAGTCACGCAGGGCCCGGTGGGGCGCATGCTGCTGGACAAGCTCGATGCCAAGGGCGTGAAAGGTCTGGCCTATTGGGACAATGGTTTCAAATCGTTCTCAGCCAACAGGCCTCTGAAATCCCCGGCGGATTTCAAGGGCCTGAAGATGCGTATCCAGTCTTCCAAGGTGCTGGAGTCGCAAATGCGCTCCCTGGGCAGCTTGCCGCAGGTGCTGGCGTTCTCCGAGGTCTACCAGGCCCTGCAGACCGGTGTGGTGGACGGTACCGAAAACCCCATTTCCAACCTCTACACCCAGAAAATGCACGAAGTGCAGAAGAACCTGACGCTGACTGAACACGGTTACCTGGGTTATGCGGTCATCACCAACAAGAAGTTCTGGGACGGCCTGCCTGCAGACATCCGCAAGCAGCTCGACGACGCCCTGGACCAGGCCACCCGCTACGCCAACCAGATTGCCAAGCTGGAAAACGACAAGGCGCTCGATGCCGTCAGGAAGTCTGGAAGGACCGAGGTCTACACCCCTACGGCCCAGGAGAAGCTGGCTTTCAAGAAGGCCATGATCAAGACCCACACCGAGATGGAGTCGCGCATTGGCAAGGACCTGATCCGGAGCATTTACAAGGAAACCGGTTTCGACCCCAGCAAGCTGTAATCCGGACTGATTTGTGAAGTTTCTTGATCACCTGGAGGAAGGGATCATCACCTTCCTCATGGGGGCGGCAACCCTGGTCATTTTTGTCGCCGTCATCCACCGCTACGCCTCGGGAATTTCCATCCCGGTGGTGCAAGACTGGCTGCTGTCCATCAACATGGGCTGGGCGCAGGAGCTGTGCATCATCATGTTTGTCTGGATGGCCAAATTTGGTGCGGCGTATGGTGTGCGCACTGGCATTCACGTGGGGGTGGACGTGCTGATCAACCGGCTGCCGGACAGCCGCCGCCGCAAGTTCATTGTTTTTGGCTTGCTGGCCGGGGCGCTGTTCACCGGCGTCGTCGGTACGCTGGGCCTGCGTTTCGTGTGGGAGAACGGCATGCACTACGCGGTTTTTTCCGCCATGGGCATGGCGCCGGGCGATGTGTTTGAAGGCCCGACAACACCCGACCTGGAGTGGCCGACCTGGATGGTGTACTCCGCCATTCCCATGGGTTCTTACCTCATGTGCTTTCGCTTTCTGCAGGTTGCCGTCCGCTTCGTGCGCACGGGTGAGCTTCCCCACCATGACCATGGCCATGTGGATGGCCTGGACGGGGCGCAGCCATGAACACGCTCATCATTCTGAGCCTTCTGGTGGTGCTGATGCTCACGGGCATGCCCATCTCCATCTCGCTGGGCCTGACGGTACTCTCGTTCCTGTTCTTCATGACCGAGGTGCCTATCGAGTCGGTGGCGCTCAAGCTATTCACCGGCATCGAGAAGTTCGAGATCATGGCCATCCCGTTCTTCATCCTGGCGGGCAACTTCCTCACCCATGGCGGTGTGGCCCGGCGCATGATTGCTTTTGCCACCTCCATGGTGGGCCACTGGCATGGAGGACTGGGCTTGGGCGGGGTATTGGCCTGTGCCCTGTTTGCCGCGGTGTCGGGCTCCAGCCCGGCCACGGTGGTGGCCATCGGCTCCATCCTCATGCCCGCCATGGTGAAGGCGGGCTTTCCCAGGAGCTTTGGCGCCGGTGTCATCACCACGTCGGGTGCGCTGGGCATCCTGATTCCCCCATCCATCGTGATGGTGATGTACTCGGTCTCCACCAACACCTCGGTGGGAGCCTTGTTCATGGCGGGTGTCGTGCCGGGTCTGCTGCTGGCCCTTTCCCTGGGGCTCACCACCTGGTACCTGGCCAAGAAGAACAACTACCCATGCCAGCCCAAGGCAAGCTGGGCGCAGCGCTGGGACGCGTTTCGCAAGGCGATATGGGGGTTGCTGCTGATTGTGGTGGTCATGGGCGGCATTTACACCGGTGTCTTCACGCCCACCGAGGCCGCCGCCATGAGTGCCGTGTACGCGTTCTTTGTCGCCGTGTTTGTGTACAAGGACATGGGGCTGCGAGACGTGCCGCGCGTGCTGCTGTCGTCAGCCAACATGAGTGCCATGCTGCTGTACATCATCACCAACGCGGTGTTGTTCTCGTTCCTGCTGACGCACGAGAACATTCCGCAGCAAATGGCCGACCAGATGATCGGCACCGGTGTGGGCGTCATCGGTTTCCTGCTGATTTCCAACGTGCTGCTGCTGGTGGCGGGCAACTTCATGGAGCCTTCGTCCATCGTCCTGATTCTGGCGCCCATCCTGTTTCCCATTGCCATGAAGCTGGGCATTGACCCGGTGCATTTCGGCATCATCATGGTGGTGAATATGGAGGTGGGCATGTGCCATCCCCCGGTGGGCCTGAATCTCTATGTGGCCTCGGGCATTACAAAGATGGGCATCACCGAACTGACCGTGGCGGTATGGCCCTGGCTGCTCACCATGCTGGGCTTCCTGGTTCTGGTGACCTACTGGCCCCAACTCTCGCTGTGGTTACCGCGCCTGATGGGCATGGTGCCGTAGCATCCAATGCCACGCCCATGAAAAAATCCCCTGCTATCGGAACGGTAGCAGGGGATTTTTTATTGGGGGAGATTCAGTAACTGGCAGCAGCCACTTTCCTGGTCTTGCCGTGCTTGGCTTTCTTGGTCTTCAGGTGTTGGACCTTTTTGACTTTTGCGTGCTTGGCCTTCTTGGCTTTCGCGTGCTTTACCTTGGCAGCTTTGGAGGCCTTGGAGGCCTTGGGGGCCTTGGCGTGCCGGGCATTTTTGGCTTGCGCTGGCTGACGGGTGTTGTCGGCGTAAGGCTTGATCGCCTCACCGTTCGCCGGCGCGGTTGCATAAGAAGGCGACCAATTGTTGGAAATGGGCGCTGGCTTGGGTGCGTCTGCGGTTTGCGCAAAAGTGAATGCCGCAACGCTGGAAAGGCAGGCGGCTGCAATGAGGTGCTTGATCTTCAAGATAATCTTCTTTCAATGAATGTCGACTGTCGCCGGGTTAGTTTACGTGCTATTTGCGTGCCAGATAAACGCCCCAGACGGCCAGTGTCATGCCGAACAGCGCAAGCCCCGAAAACGTGTCGCCGAACAGCAACCAGGCAAACAGTGCGGTGCAGGGTGGTACCAGGTAAAACAGGCTGGCCACATTGACCGCGCTGCTGTGGCGGATCAGCCAGTTCAGCAGGCTGATGGCGCCAATGGAGAGCACCAGCACCAGCCAACCCACCGCAAAAATCAACTCGCCTACCCACTCCACGCGAAAATGCTCGGTCAGAGAGGCCGCCAGCAGCGTGACCACGGCGGTGGGCAGAAACTGTGCCACCGAGCCGGTCCGCCAGTCAAAGGCAGGGCAGAATCGCTTCTGGTACAGCGTGCCTGCGGTGATGCCCAGCAGCGCAACAACGGCAGGCAGTATGGCGTGGGCGGCGAACTCCGTTCCCAGCTTGCCCGCCACGACCAGCCCCACGCCCACAAGGCCCAGCACCAGACCGCTCCATTGCCTGCGGGATACGGTGGCCCCCAGCAACCACCCTGCGCCCACGGCCGTGAGCAGCGGCTGCACCCCCACCACCAGGCTGGTCACGCCGGCGGGTAGTCCCTGTGAAATAGCAATGAACACGCCCCCCAGGTACACGCCATGCACCAGCAGGCCCGCCACGCCAATGTGTAGCCACTCGCGGGCAGACTGGGGCCAGGGGGCCCGGGTGAGAACGGCAATCAGCGTCATGCAGCACAGGACGGCAGCGTAGCGAATGAGCAGAAAGGTCAGCGGCTCCGTATGCGGCAAGCCGAGCCGGGCGCCAATGAAGCCGGTAGACCAGAGCACGACGAACAGAAGGGGAAAGATGCGTGCTTGGCGAGGGGTCATCGGTGGTGGCGCGGTGGGTTGTGCCGCGAGCTTACCGGATGGTTGCGTGGCGTGCAGGGGCAGGGTCTTCACCTGCTATCCTCCGGGGCTCCCTGCCATGGCCGCCGCCTGCTTTTTTCATGTCCCGTTACGCTCGTTCTGACTCCGGTCCTGCAAGCCACCCGCTGGCGGTGCTGCGCCTCACCGCGCCCGTTGCCATGGGCTACATCCCCTTGGGCACCGTGTTTGGCTTCCTGTTCGTGCAGGCGGGTGCCGCCTGGTGGCTGGCCATCGCGGCCAGCGTCGTGGTGTATGCCGGTGCGGCGCAGTACATGATGATCCCGATGCTCGCTGCCGGCATGTCTTGGGGCACCATCGCGCTGGCCACCCTCATCGTCAACCTGCGGCACATTTTTTACGGCCTCTCGCTGCTGCACCAGTTTCCCAAGGGAACGTTGCTGCGCTGGTACATGGCATTCGGGCTGACCGACGAGACCTATTCGGTTCTTACCACCGTGCCAAAGGCGACCAGCCACCGGCAGATGGCCCTGGTTGTCTTGCTCAACCACGGCTGGTGGGTGCTGGGAACCACCCTGGGGGCCGTGATCGGTGCTCAGGCCCAGATTCACCTGCGCGGCCTGGACTTTGTTCTTGCCGCCCTGTTTGCGGTGCTGGCAGTCGAACAGTGGCGCACCCGCCATAGCCCGGCGCCCCTGTGGGTCGCGCTCATGGCATACGCCGTGGCCTATCCGCTGGCGCCCCAGCATGCCCTGGTCATTTCCATTGTGCTGACTCTGGTGGCGGGAGTGCTCTGGCAATCCCGCTCTGGCGCAGCGACCCGGGAGTCTGCTCATGATTGAGGCGGGGTATGTGCTCGGCGTGATTGGCGCCATGGCGCTGGTCACGTTCGCGCTGCGCGCGCTGCCGTTTGTGGCCGCGCAATGGCTGGCCAAACATGCGCTGGTGCAGCGCATCGGGGAGTTCCTGCCGCTGGCCATCATGGTCCTGCTGCTGGTGCACTCGGTGGTCGGCTCCGCCCGCGAACATGCCGCCGGTCCGTGGCCGGAGCTGCTGGCCGTGGCCATCGTTGTGGTCTTGCAGTGGCGCAGCCGCAACCCGCTGCTCAGCATTCTGGCGGGCACACTGGTGTATGTGCTGCTGCGTAACATTCCCTTGACGAACTAAGGAGCCAGACGTGAGAGTAGGGCAGATACCCAAATGCGGTTGCGGCAAGAGCAAGCACCCGGACATGCTGTGTGACGGCAGCCACTCGCAACTGACCGCAGAAGAACTGCAGCGCTTGCGGGAAGCCAAGGCGGGCCAGGGCGCGCTCGGGCCCAAGAACAAGCCGGCCGGCCCCCCCAACCGCGGCAAGCCCCGCTAGCCGCGGGACCCCGGCAAGGGGATTGCATCGCGCGGTGGGTTGCTCCAGAATGGGCCGCTAACCGATAAGGGGGCTATCCATGGACCTGCACAACCGGCGCACATTTCTGGGCTACGCCGCCTGGCCCGTGGTCTTGCCCCCCATCGCCTTGCAGACGGTTGGCGCCCACGCCCAGACGGCGTCCGGAGCATCGTCTGCCTCCGTCGACCCCGCCGTGGTGGACCGCTGGATGCGCGCGTGGATGGACAACAAGGCCCTGGTCGGGCGCCTGTTCCTGTCGCGTTTCGTGGAGCCGGTTTACTTTCTGCTGGAGCCCATCGTCTGGGAACCCAACCCAGGATCGCAGGACTTGCCCACCGTGCAGGTCCCCCGGGGGTTTGTGACCGATTTCGCCAGCATTCCCCGCATCTTCTGGTCTGTGCTGCGCCCGGATGGCGAATACGCCCATGCGGCGGTCATCCACGACTACCTGTACTGGTCGCAGACGACTCCCAAGGCGGTCGCCGATTCCATCTTCAAGCGGGCCATGGAGGATTTGAAAGTCGCGCCTGCAACCGTCGCAACGCTCTACAACGCCGTGAAACTTTTCGGCGATCAGGCATGGCAGGAAAATGCCCGTCTGAAAGACCAAGGTGAAAAACGCGTTCTGAAGCGTTTTCCGGATGACCCGACGGCCCGCTGGGCGGATTGGAAAACAAGGCCAGACGTGTTGCAGTGAGACGCTGGATGGGAGCTAACTTTCACTGGACCCAAGGACAAACCTGAGGGGGCGTTGATTATTGTCACGAATGCAGTCCTGAGCAATGACTAACGTGTGACAAGCGACGGTTTGTTTGTAACGGGGGGCATATGAAGGTCACAGCGCTTGTCGAAAACACACGCATTCAAGGGATGGAGAATCTCACGGCAGAGCACGGTCTGTCCCTGTACGTCGAACACAATGGCAAGCACATATTGTTTGACACAGGCGCATCGGGCGTATTTGCCGATAACGCCATTCAGCTTGGGATTGATATTCAGTCCGTAGATTGTGTCGTTTTATCTCACCACCACTATGACCATGGAGGTGGACTGCGGCGATTTTTGCAGTTGAACCAGCAGGCCCCAATCTACCTCCGCGGGCCGGTGGTCAGTGAGTGTTATGGGAAGTTTTTGTGGTTTGAAAAGTACGTGGGGATCGATCAGGAACTGTTCCGCGAGCATCGTGACAGATTCGTCTTTGTCAATGAACGAACGGCGATCTTCCCGGGGGTTTCCATACTCACTGAAGTGGGGCGAGTGCACCCCATGCCGCGTGGCAACCGATCCATTTTTGTCAAGGAAAACGGAAAGCTTGAACTGGACAACTTCTCGCACGAGCTGGTGCTGGTGATTGAAGAGGCGGACGGATTGGGTGTGTTCACGGGTTGCGCGCATCAAGGCGTATTGAACATGGTTCAAGCAGTCACCCATGCGTTCCCAGGCATTCCTATCAAGGCGGTTTTCGGGGGCATGCACTTCATGGCCATGCCGCCTTTCAACTTTATGTCGGGCAGCAAGGAAGAGGTGGCGCAAATAGGGAAAAGGCTTCTGGAATTCCCGCTCAATCGCGTGTACACATGCCACTGTACCGGCTCACATGCTTATCCGGTTCTCAAGGGCGCCATGGGAGAGAAGCTCGAATACATCGGGACCGGGCGCAGCGTATCTGTTTAATCGGAGATTGCGGCAACGGAGCCCCGATTTCGAAAGGCCAATGCCGTGAAGTACTGGGCACATGCGCAGCACATTAAAAAACCCGCAGTCCTTTCGAACTGCGGGTTTCAAGAGTGGTGCCGGAGAGATGAATCGAACACCCGACCTTCTCATTACGAATGAGGGGAAAGCTGTATTTGCCCTCGTTGATTGGCGCTGATAGAATCTATATAAATCAACACGTTACAGCTATATCAATGGATTGATGTACAGTTTGAGTGTTGATTGAAATGTGGCAATTTCTAGCAATTTTGCCTACAGATTGCCTACAGATTCCAAAGGGGTGCCATGAGCAGGCTACAAAACCGCGTGAGGCTGACCGCTGGCCGGGTTGACGCCTTCGCCTGCCCGGCTGGTAAATCCCAGGCTTTCCTATGGGACACCGAAGCCCCCGCCCTGGCGTTGCGCGTGACGCCCACGTCCCGCAAAACCTACGTGTTTGAATCGCGCCTGAACGGGGCAACCCTGCGCGTGAACATCGGCACCGCCGCCGATTGGCCGATTGAAAAGGCACGGGGCGAGGCGCAGCGCCTAAAAGTGCTGGTGGACAGTGGGCAAGACCCACGCGAGATTGAGCGCCAGAAACTGGCAGACAAGGCCGCAGCAAAGGCTGCAGCGACTGCCAAAGCCCTGGCTGTGGGCGATGTGTGGCCGCTGTATTTGGAGAACGGCAAGCCCAAGCGTAAGGACGCATGGAAGCCCCGCTACCGTTCCGACCTTGAGGCGATGGCCGCGCCCGGTGGCGAAAAGAAAAAGCGTGGGCAGGGGCTGACAAGGCCGGGACCGCTTTACCCGCTGTTGGCGCTGCCATTGGCCGCTGTGAACGAGGACACGCTGAAAAGCTGGTACGACCGCGAAGCCGTGGCAGGTAAGCACCAAGCCGCCCGAGCCCTGATGATGTTCCGGGGCTTTCTGCGCTGGTGTGCTGCCCGCCCTGAGTATCGGAACCTGACAGACCGCGATGCAGGCAAGGCAGCCGCCATCGTGGAGAACCTGCCCAGCAACACCCGCCGCACCGATGCCCTGGAAGCCGCTCAGGTGCCGGGCTGGTGGGCTGGTGTGGAACAACTGAGCAACCGCACTGCAAGCGCCTACCTGCGCGCCTTGCTGCTGACCGGCGCACGTCGTGAGGAACTGGCAGCCCTGACATGGACGAACGTGGATTTTCAGTGGCGCAAGCTGACTATTGCCGACAAGGTGGAAAGCACCCGCACCATTCCCCTGAGCCCATATCTTGCGCAACTGTTGGCAACGCTGCCCAGGGTGGGGCCGTTCGTGTTTGCCAGCACAGGCAAGGCAGGGCGCATTACAGACACTCGCGCAAGCCATGCCAAGGCCCTGCAAAGCGCTGCAATCGAGGGGCTGACTATCCACGGGCTGCGCCGTTCTTTCTCGCTGCTGGGAGAGGCTGCCGGGGCGCCTGCTGGGGCCATCGCGCAAGTGATGGGGCATCGGCCAAGCGCAACAGCCGAGGGCTACAGGCCGCGCAGTGTTGACGCCCTGCGCCCGTTTTTGGAGCGCATTGAAGCCCATATTCTTGATGTGGCCGGTGTGCAGTTTGATGCCCAGGCTGAGCCGGGCAAGCTACACGCAGTAAATTGAAGTTTCGCCCCAGCTAGGCAGGGCCGCAATCCTGCCGAAAAGTCGGACACCTTCACCGACCTGCCGGGGCACCTTATGAAGGCTGCACTTTGAAGGGGTGCTATGTCCAAGGTTCAATATTCTCTGCCCATGTTTGCGCGCCTGGAGCCCCGCACGCCGTGGGCTGGTGGCCGTATGGTTGACACCGATGTTTTGACGCTGGCAGACGCCGCAAGCATGGCGACAAAGCACGCCGGGGAGCCCGTCACCATTGGCGATTTTCTGCGAGCTGCTGCCCGTGGCGAAATAACGCTAAGGGCCATTGTTCACCGCACAGCGAAGGTGCAAAAACACGACGGGGGTGTTTATTGCAATGGAGGGCAGGAAAACGAAAACAAGGTTCCTGCTGGTGCCATCGCAACATTGCCGCTTACCGCTTGCCAACACCTGGCAGGCGCAGGCCGGGCAAGCTGGCGCACATTTGATGGGTTCGAGATGGTTGAAGGCGTTTTGCAGCGCTACACAAAAGGCCGGTTAGTCGCTGGTGAGCCTGATTTTGAAACCGTGCCGGATGATTGCCGCGTGGTGGGCTATGACGTTCACGCCCTGGCAGATGAATACACCGCGCCGGATGCAGCACAAGCCGAGCCCCAGGCCGCGCCCATAGTGGCAGAGAGCGCCAGCAACGCGCCAGCATGGACGGTTGCCAAACCCCAGCGATACAACGGCTATACCGCGCCCCTGCATCGTTTGATTGTCGCTGCGCATCGTGAAGGCAAAGCTCGCACGGCTGCCAAAGGCTGCGGCAGCACTGCGAGAGGCTAGGGCTCGGCGAATCAGCTCTGCGTCATCGGTCGGGCCACGCCACTCGGGCACAGGCGCAGTGCTGAGTTCAAAGCTGCCGGCACTCGCGGAACCGGACGGAGGAAAGTAGTTCTCTACCAGCCACTCAAGTGCCTGCGTGTGGTCACTTCCGGCATCACCTTGGGGATTAATGAGGCCAAGGGCTGCGAACCTCTTTTCTGTGTAGAGCTCGATGCCCAAGGCGCTGTTGCGCGTGCCGTGTGGAGGGCACACGCCGCGCCCAATGATGTGCAGCCCTTTACCTGACTGAGACACTTCGACATAGGCGCCAGGGAAGGCTGCGCATAGCTTTTGGGCAATAGGGGACCACTCTTTTCCATCCCATGCTCCATCAATGTCAATAAAGAAAAAGCCACTGTCGGCGGTGAACACAAACGCAAGCCCGTTGCCGACAGGCGATGCCAGTGCGGTCGCAGCGCCGCACCAATGCTGTGGATCGTGCGCGTCAACCACACTCCCCGTGCGCGGCGAGACGGGCAGCTTGTCCATTTTCCCTTGGCGGGTTTTTGATGGAACTAAGACGTATCGCAAGAATTGCGGATATTGCGTAAGTGCGGCTAGCGGTTTGCCTATTTTTCCAGCGCCTGCGACAATTGGCTCGGGTTTCTCACACACTTGCCCGGCCTCTGCACCGGGCTCTTTTTTTGGTTCGTGGTTCATAGTTTTTCATCCATGTGAATTGGTGCAGGTCGGCAAGCTCACGGCGCGTGCGGCCAGCAATCCCGCGGCGAATTTCTCCAAGGCGTCCAGGTCCGGGCACAGCACAACCACAGTGACGCTTCGAATAGCGAAGCTCCCGTCATCGATCACACCCAGCGTGTAGCCCTTCAATGCGAGCCGCGCTTTCAGCGTCTCAACGGTCTTGCGGTCTTTCGGGTTCATGTCTTCGCTCCAAGGTTTGTGGCGTACTGTTCCAGCGCACTGAGGTCGCTCAGGTGGACCATCACGCCGGCGCTTCGAACGGCATAGCTGCCGGTATCCAGGGCCTCAATTGCGAGTCCTCGGCGTGACAGGCGCACGCGCAGCGCGTTCAGCCGCTCGCGGTCACTGGGCTCAGACTGCGGCGGCGTGGAGTGGGGGAGGTTGCTCATTTGCCGACCCCCAACACAGCGCGGATGCCGGTAACAGGCCACGCCAAACGGCCATTGATCCGCAGCGGGCGAAGTCCCTCAAGGCCGGTTTCGGAACAAGCCCAGCCGCGCAATGTCTGCGGGCGGCGGTTCAAGTAGTGCGCGGCCTGTTCGGTCGGCACCGTGGGTCGGTTTACTAGTTCCAGCGGGGGGTATTGCTGGGGGTCGGTTGCGACGCGGCGAGTGTCGGCGCTGTGTTGGGTGGCGGTGGTTTTCATCGGTTTGCACGTCAAGAAGTTGATGTGCAGCGATGATTTTTCGGAGGTGTATGTTTCCCCTATCGTGGCGGCTCTAGCGGGCGCTTATCGGGCGCTTGTCATCCGTCCGATTGCCTTGCGAATTGCTTCAAGGTCGGCTGTTTTTGTGTCGCCTTTGGCGTCGTAGTAATCGAACCCATCAGGCAGCACCTTTGCAATTTCGGCGGGTGCGTTGATGCGCCATGTTTCCACCACATCGCGGGCAGTTGGGCACGGGTTGCCGATCTGTGGGAGTGCAACACCGAGCGCCTGCGTGTGGCCTTCCCAGACCCTGCGCGGCCCTACGATGAATCCGCCGCCGATGCTGCGCTGGCCTCACACTTGAGCTACTGGACGGGAAAAAATGGCGAGCGCATTGAGCGCCTGATGCGTCAGTCCGCGCTGGCCCGGGAAAAGTGGTCGAGGGGCGATTACCTCAAGCGCACTATTGCGAACGTGGTCGCCCGGGGTGGCGATGTGCTCAAGGACAAGCCGCCCGCACCCGTGGGAGGCATGACACTGCAAGGTGTGGATGCCACGCTGATGCAACTTGGGACACAAGACGCTGTGGCCCAAATCTTTGCCCGCCAAATGGACGGCAAGATGCTTTTCAACCACAAGCGAGGAAAGTGGCTGGAGTGGGACGGCACCCGCTGGCAGATCGAGGAAACCGAGAAGGCGCTGAACTTCGCACGCGACCTGGCGCGATCTGTGAACTATGACGGCAGCCGTGCGCTCGGGTCGGCTTCCTTTTGTGCCGGCGTCGAGCAGCTAGCCAAAGCCGATCCAGTGCTGTCCGCAACAGGTGCGGAATTTGATGGCGACAACTATCTGTTGAATACGCCTGGCGGCACGTTCGACCTTCGCACCAATACTCTGCGACCCCATGAGCCAGCGGACCGCATAACGATGCGCACGTCCGTCACGCCCTGTCCGGATGGCGATGCGGACTTCGACAAGTTCATGGATGAAGTAACTATGGGCGACCATGAGCTTGCCGAGTTCCATCAAGTTTCCCTGGGCGCGTGCCTATCCGGGGCCGTGGAGGCACATTGGATGCTTTTCTGGATCGGTACTGGCCGCAACGGCAAGAACACGCTTGGCGACCTCGTGCAGGATGCAATGGGTGACTATGCCCGCAAGGTGCCGACCTCGACCTTGATGGCAAAAGCGCACGAGAGCCATCCAACAGACATTGCGAACCTGCAAGGCATACGCCTGGCTGTGTCCTCAGAAATCAACGATGGCGAGCATTGGCACGAGGCCCGCATTAACGAGGTGACCGGGGATGCGACCCTGAGCGCCAGATTCATGCGCCAAGATTTGTTCACCTTTCGGCGGACCCACAAACATCTAATCTACGGAAACCATAGGCCCCAACTGAGGACTGTGGGCAACGCCATCATGGCCCGCATCAAGATCGTGCCGTTCAAGGCGTCATTCCTTGGGCGCGAGGACGCGGACCTGCCCCGCCGCCTGCGTGAAAACCTCGGGTACGTGCTGGCCTGGCTGATCGACGGCCACCGCAAGTGGCTGGCAGCCGGTAAGCGGCTTCCCGCATGTAAGGCCGTCGAGGACGAGAGCGCCGACTACTTCGCCGCGCAGTCCACGCCGGAGATGTGGCTTGCAGAGCGCGTGCAAATCTTGAATCCTGATCTGCGCCCGAGCCACCAGTGCCCAAAGTCATCCGACCTCTACCGGGACTACAGCGATTGGAAAAAAGCACGACAGGAACAACCCATAGGCCACACACGCTTGGCTGAATTCATGGGTCGGAAGTTCAAGAAGGAAACCTCCAACGGCGTGCGGTATCGGGGCCTTGTGCTTTTGCCACATGTCTTCTAGCCCCTTTTGGAACCCTTGGAACCCTTTCCGGTTTATCGCATAGAGCCGCCAAAAACTAAAGGGAGTTACCGGAAAGGGTTCCAAGGGTTCCAAACCTGTAACCGCTACTACTGCACATATACACGTACTAGGAAATCGAAATGCTGAAACTTCATCTCCGTCATATCCGCCGCCGTGTGGTCGAACGCCTGGCGCACAAGCTGGGCCTATCCCTCAAGCGATCCAAGCAACTCGCACGCTATGTGCCATAAGGAGAACAACATGCAACCGCAAGAACTTGCCAAGACCGCCACGCAGGCGATTCACTCTGCTCAAACGCTAGTCAGCACGATGCTGGATGCCTGCACGCCTGAGATGCTGCAAGACCTGGAAATCGCCTTGCGTGGTGGCAGCCGTGTGGTCGTGCAGATCGAGCTGATGCCGACCGCAGCTATCAATGTCGTGCTGATTGAGCCGGAGGGGCGGACCTGCACATTGGCAGCACTGGCGACTACGCACGACTTGCAATCTTCGCATTGATGTGATAACCTGCGCACAGATCGCGCATTCAAAACGCAGCGCGATTCTTCATTAAGTCAAGTTGCCACGGGGATCCTGGTTTTCTTGCTCTTGATGATTGCGAAGTAGGTTTGGCGGTGAGAGACCGCGTGGACTGAAACGGCAGCGTGGAGTTTCCCGGGGGGAGCCCGGTGGGGCTGAACGTAGCAACCGCGTCGTTTCAATCATCCAAAGGACTCCATCATGTCTGACCTCTCCGAAATCACAGGCCTCATGAAGGCCCAAGCCGATACTCATGGCAAGCTGCTGGGCACTGTGGGCGAACTCCAAGAACGCATGTTCGCTATTGAGCGCAAGGCCGCCGACCACTCTGGCGACCCTGCTGGCATGCAGCAGGGCGCATCGAACTCCATCGGATCGCAGTTCGTCGCGAAGTTCAAAGAGCACGGCGACATGTTCGCCAAGACCAAATCGCTGCGGCTGGAAGTCAAAGCTGCCGGCGATTTGATCTCTACCACCAGTGGCCGCACCATCGTCTCGGGTGGCGTTGGCGCACCGTCTGCCAATGTTCTGGGCTTTCACAATGCGCTGCCTGGGCGGCGTGTCTTCGCGACTACTGCCGTCGAGTACGCGAGGTTCACCGGCACGCAAGGCGCTGCGGCTGTGCAGGGTTCCGAGGGCGCTGCCAAGGCTGCCGTTCGCCCCGACCATACGCTGATCACGCAGGCAGGACTGACCATCGCCGGTTACGCCAAGATGTCCAAGCAGGCGCTGAACGACAGTGCGGAACTCAAGACTGCCATTGATACCACGCTGATGCGCTCGGTCGGGGCTGCCCTTGACGCTGCCCTCGTGAATGGCGCTACCGGCTTCACGGGCGGATTTGAGGGCCTGGCGACCGCGTACACATCGCTGGTGTACACGTCCCTCGTGGATGCGATCAGCGAAGGCGTGGCGACGATGCAGACCGCTGGCTTTGTACCCGATGTGGTCGCGCTGACGCCTGCGGACTGGCTGGCCATCACAACCGCCCGGGGCACTGCCAATGACCATTATTTGTCGGGCCAATATTTGGGCTCCCTGCCATCGGAGATGCGTGGCCTGCGCGTCGTGCTGAGTCCCTCGGTGGATTCCGGCAAGGCGCTGCTGCTGGACAGCCTGCACTCCGAACTGCTGGTCGTGGAGGATTTCACCGTCGAGCTGGGTACTGAGCACGATGAATTTACCAAGAACATCGTGACCTGCCTCGGAGAAATGAGAGTTATTCCCGTAATGAGAAGCATCGGCAGCGCACGCCTGATCACGCCCAAGGCGTAAAGGATCCCTGCAAGGGTGAGCGGACGTCGGGCAACCGACAGCCGGTGGGGGTTTGGTTCACCCCGCGACCGGCACCTATTCGTTATCGAGTGGGGTAGGGGCGGTGCAAAAGTCTAGGACGGTTGCCCGCCGCAACCACCATGTTCCGCATTCCTGGACTAAATCCTCTCGGGAAAGGCCATTGACCAATGGAAATCGCACCGAAACTCACGGATTTGCAGCGCCGATTCGTTGAGGCGTACCTTGCGTTGCCCGCCGACACTCGTGGTCGCCCTGGCAAAGCGGCCATCGCTGCCGGGTACTCGGAGAAACACGCGACTGTCACAGGTTGTAGGTTGCTCAAGCACGCCGGCATTGTGGCCGCGATTGAGTTCGCCCGCAATTCTGGCGGCACGCTGCCGGAACCACCTGCGCTACCTGTCACCAATGACCCGAAGGTGTGGCTACACGCGCTCATGAATGACCCGACCGCAACGCCGCGCCAGCGTCTCGATGCGGCCAAGGCCCTGCTGCCATACGAGCATGCCCGCATGGATGACCGAGGCAAGAAAGAGGTGCAGGCCGAGCGAGCCGCAAAGCAGGGCAGCAGCACGAGATTCCGTCCGACCCCGCACCCTGGGTTGCGCGTGGTGCGTGGTGAGGGGAATTGACGCAAAGGTGTTACTCATGTCAAATGGCCCGCTGATGGTCGTCAACAAGGGGAGGCATCGGGTATGAGAGTTGCGATTTTCTACGCGTGCTTGTGCGCTTTCCTGGCTGGATGTGCTGCACCTGTCAGTCGGCCACCAAAAGAACCTGCTGTTGCAAAAACAGTTGCTCCGCAGTGCAATAACAAACGCCAGTGCGAAGCCATGTGGGCGAATGCTCAGGAGTCGATTGGCATGGCGACTGGTATGCGGAACCGAATCATTACGGACACGCGCATCGAGACTTTCGCGGCAAATGGCTACGGTCGGATGACCGGAGTCGTTACGAAAACACCAGTCGGCGCGGAGGCATACAAGATCGAGGCCCGTTTCGAGTGCTACCGTTACACCACATGCGACGATCTTCGGGTTTCGGCTACGGACATGTTTAACACGCTTGTCGAGGGCGCGGGCATTACCTTCAGGCAGGATGATCGGACCAGCAAGTAGCCTCAGGCATCGGGGCAGTCTTCCTCAATTTGCCTACAGATTGCCTACAACCCCACAAAAGAAAAAGGGTTCACTGCTATTTTGATAGCAATGAACCCTTATCTGTATTGGTGCCGGAGAGATGAATCGAACACCCGACCTTCTCATTACGAATGAGCTGCTCTACCGACTGAGCTACACCGGCTGGTAAGCCTGAGATTATATCCGGCTCGTTACCCTTCTGTGTGGTAGCGGGTGACGCGTTCCACTTCATTTTTTGAACCCAGGATCACGCTCACGCGTTCATGCAGCTGGGTGGGCTGGATGCCCAGAATGCGCTCGCGGCCGTTGGTGGCGGCGCCACCGGCCTGTTCCACCAGCCAGCTCATGGGATTGGCCTCGTACATCAGGCGCAGTTTGCCCGGCTTGTTCGGCTCGCGCTTGTCCCACGGGTACATGAAGATGCCGCCCCGGGTGAGGATGCGGTGTACGTCGGCCACCATGCTGGCAATCCAGCGCATGTTGAAGTCCTTGCCGCGTGGGCCTTCCACGCCGGCCAAGCACTCGTCCACATAGCGCTTCACCGGGGCGTCCCAGTGGCGCATGTTGCTCATGTTGATGGCGAATTCCTTGGTGTCTTCGGGGATCTTGACGTGTTCTTCCGTCAGCACGAAGGAGCCCTGCTCGCGGTCCAGGGTGAACATGGCCACGCCGTCGCCCACGGTCAGCACCAGCGTGGTCTGCGGGCCGTAGACGCAGTAGCCGGCGGCCACCTGCTGGCAGCCCTTTTGCAGGAAGTCCTGCTCGCAGACGGGTTCGATCGCCGTGGGGTCGTCGTTACCCTTCTTGAGCACCGAGAAGATGGTGCCGATGCTGACGTTGACGTCGATGTTGCTGGAGCCGTCCAGGGGATCAAACAGCAGCAGGTATTCGCCCTTTGGGTAGCGGTTGGGCACGGCGTAGATGCTGTCCATTTCCTCGGACGCCATGGCCGCCAGGTGACCGCCCCATTCGTTGGCCTCGATCAGCACCTCGTTGGCAATGATGTCGAGCTTTTTCTGTACTTCGCCCTGCACGTTCTCGCTGCCGGCGCTGCCCAGCACGCCGCCCAGGGCGCCTTTGTTGACGGCCTGGCTGATGCTCTTGCAGGCGCGGGCCACCACTTCGAGCAGCAGGCGCAGCTCGGACGGAATGTGCCCGTCCACGCGCTGCTGCTCCACAAGGTAGCGGGTGAGGGAGATTTTGGGTGCCATATCGGTGCTCCTTGTTGGGTGTTCAGTCTGCCAGTGCGCGGTCGACGACTTCGCGCACGTCATTGCTCAGGTCGGCCTTGGCGGCCACGCGGGCCAGGGCCTCGCGGGCGGCGCTGCGGTAGGGCTCGGCCAGCCGCTTCCAGCGGTCCAGGGCGCGGGCCAGGCGGGCGGCAACCTGCGGGTTGATGCTGTCGAGTTCGATCACGCGTTCGGCCCAGAACACATAGCCGGCCGCATCCGGGCGGTGGAAGCCACCGGGGTTGGCACTGCAGTAGCTGAAGATGACGCTGCGCGCCCGGTTGGGGTTGCGGATGTGGAAGTCTGGGTGGGTAAGCAGCTGGCGCACGGCCGGCAGCACCTGGCCATTGCGGTCGGGGGCGCCGGCCTGCAGGGCAAACCACTTGTCCAGCACCAGCTCCTCGTTCCTGAACAGGGCGTGGAACTGGGCCAGCGCCGGTGTGGCCAGGGCGTGGCCGCTGGCCACCAGCGCTTGCAGGGCGTTGAAGCGGTCGGTCATGTTGGCCGCAAGCTCGAAGCGCTGCAGCGCCTTGCCGGGCCAGACGGCATCGCCCGTCTCGCTGGCGGCCAGGCACAGGAAGTTGAGCGCCATGCCGGCCAGCGCGCGCCGGCCGGCCGAGACGGCGTCGGGGCGGTAGCCGCCGGTGTCCTGGTGGGCGTCAAACGCCCATTGCCAGTCGGCCTGCAGTTGCACGGCCAGTTGCAGGCGCATGGACTCGCGCACCGCGTGGATGCGCTGGGGGTCGACCACCTCCAGCTGCTCGGCGATGTAGGTCTCGCTGGGCAGGGTCAGCACCAGCTCCTTGAAGGCGGCGTCCAGCGTGGGGCTGCGCAGCACGCTGCGCATGGCTTCGATATAGGCATCATTCAGCACGCCAGACACCGCAGAACCTGCGTCGACAGCTATTGAATTGATAGCGCTGCGCAGCGCTAGGCGTTGCCCGGCTTCCCAGCGGTTGAACGGGTCGGGGTCGTTGGCCAGCAGGGTCAGCAGCTGGGCGTCGGTGTAGTCGAACTCCAGCACCACCGGGGCGCTGAAGCCGCGCAGGATGGAGGGAACGGGCTCTTCGTCCACCTGGGTAAAGGTGATGCTTTCGTCTTCGCCGGTCATCACCAGCAGGTGGCTGCCGGTGGCGGCCGCATCACGGCCTTGCAGCGTGAGGGGCAGGGCCGCGCCGCTGGTGCCGACCAGGCCCAGGCTGATCGGGATGACAAACGGTTCCTTGACCGTCTGGCCAGGTGTGGGCGCGCAGTGCTGGCGCAGGCGCAGGGTGTAGGTGCGCGCTGCCGCATCGAACTGGCCGCTGGCCTGCACGTGGGGCGTGCCGGCCTGGCTGTACCAGCGCTTGAACTGGGGCAGCAGGCGCGCCAGTTCGGAGGCTGGGTTGGCGTCGGCAATGGTCTGGGCAAAGTCGTCGCAGGTCACGGCCTGGCCATCAAAGCGTTCGAAGTACAGCTTCATGCCCCGGGCGAAGCCGTCGCGGCCCACCAGGGTCTGCATCATGCGCACCACCTCGGCACCTTTTTCGTAGATGGTGACGGTGTAGAAGTTGTTGATTTCGATGTAGCTGTCCGGGCGCACGGGGTGGGCCATGGGGCCGGCGTCTTCGGGAAACTGGGCGGTACGCAGCACGCGCACGTCTTCAATGCGCTTGACGGCGCGGGCGCTGGGCTCGGCGCACAGGTCCTGGCTGAATTCCTGGTCGCGGAACACGGTCAGGCCTTCCTTCAGGCTGAGCTGGAACCAGTCGCGGCAGGTGACGCGGTTGCCGGTCCAGTTGTGGAAGTACTCGTGGCCCACCACGCTTTCGATGTTGGAGTAATCCACATCGGTGGCCGTGGCCTGGTTGGCCAGCACGTACTTGGTGTTGAAGATGTTCAGGCCCTTGTTCTCCATGGCGCCCATGTTGAAGTCGCTGGTGGCGACGATCATGAAGCGCTCCAAGTCCAGCGAGAGGCCAAAGCGGGCCTCGTCCCAGGCCACGCTGGCCATGAGCGAATGCATGGCGTGCTCGGTCTTGTCCAGGTCGCCGGGGCGCACATAGACCTGCAGCAGGTGCTCCTTGCCGGCGCGGCTGGTGATGCGCTGCTCGCGTGCCACCAGCTGACCGGCCACCAGGGCAAACAGGTAGCTGGGCTTCTTGTGCGGATCGACCCACTTGGCGAAGTGGCGGCCGTCTTCCAGCGTGCCCTGTTCCACCAGGTTGCCGTTGGAGAGCAGCACCGGGTACTTGGCCTGGTCGGCGCGCAGCGTCACGGTGTAGCTGGCCATCACATCGGGGCGGTCCAGGAAGTAGGTGATGCGGCGGAAACCCTCGGCCTCGCACTGCGTGAAGAACGAGTCCTGGCTGACGTACAGGCCCGAGAGCTTGGTGTTCTTGACCGGGGCGCAGGTGGTGAAGATTTCCAAATCGAAGGGCTCCAGCCCTTCGGGCAGGTTTTCCAGCACCAGCTGGCTGCCCTCCATCTTGAAGGAGGTGCCCTGGCCGTTGACCAGCACGCGGGCCAGGTTGAGCTCTTCACCGTCGAGCTTCAGGGCTTGCGCGGCCACGTCGGGGTTGCGGCGCAGGCGCATCTTGTTGAGCACGCGGGTCTTGGCCGGGTCCAGGTCAAAGGTCAGATCAACGGTGTCAATCCGATAGGCGGGTGCCGTGTAGTCACCGCGGTGGATTACCGTGGCAGGGCCTTCGTTTTCACGCAGTTGCAACATGCAAGCTCTCCAGAAATTTTGATTCGAACAATTCGTTGTAGTCCCGCACATGGGCTAGCACGTGTGGCCCGTCCAGCTCGTGTGCGCTGTGGCCGCTGCAGATGGCCACGGCGCGCATGCCGGCGCGCCGCGCCGCTTCGATGCCAAAGGGCGCGTCTTCAAACACCACGCAGGCGCTGGCCGGCACACCGATGCGCCGGGCCACTTCCAGGAAAATTGCGGGTTCGGGCTTGCCGGGTAGGCCCTCGTCGCCGCCCACGACCGCTTGTGGCGGAACGGGCATCTTGAGGCGCGACAGCACGAAGGCAATGTTGGCCTGGTCCCCCGCGGTGCCCACGCCCATTTTCAGGCCGCGTGCCACGGCCTGTTCCGAGAAGGCGCCAAAGCCGGCCACCTCGGAAAAAACCGGTGCAAACAGCTCACGGTAGATCACCTCTTTTTCGTGGATGAGGGCCCAGGCCGCATCGTCATCCATCTCGCGCTGGAACAGCTCGCGGATGCATTCGGCGCCGTTGCGCCCGGTGGTGCGGCGCATCAGGTCGGGCAGGTCCAGATCGAGGCCGTGGCGGCGCGTGAACTCCACCCAGCTCTGGGCGTGCCAGGGCATGGAGTCGACCATGGTGCCGTCCATGTCAAAGATGAAGGCCTCGACCGGCCCGGTGCCCTGCATGCTCACACGCCCTGCTTCAGCGAGGCTTCGATGAACACGTCCAGGTCGCCGTCCAGCACCTTCTGCGTGGCCGAGACTTCGACGTTGGTGCGCAGGTCCTTGATGCGGCTGTTGTCCAGCACGTACGAGCGGATCTGGTGGCCCCAGCCCACGTCGGTCTTCGTGTCTTCCAGCTTTTGCTGCGCTTCCTGCTGCTTGCGCAACTCGAAGTCGTACAGGCGGCTACGCAAACGCTTCCAGGCCACGTCGCGGTTGCTGTGCTGGCTGCGTCCGTCCTGGCATTGCACCACGATGCCGGTGGGGATGTGGGTCAGGCGCACGGCCGAGTCGGTCTTGTTGATGTGCTGGCCGCCGGCGCCGCTGGCGCGGAAGGTGTCGGTGCGCACGTCCGACGGGTTGATCTCGATCTCGATCGAGTCGTCGATCTCGGGGTAGACAAACACGCTGGCAAAGCTGGTGTGGCGTCCGCCGGACGAATCGAACGGGCTCTTGCGCACCAGGCGGTGCACGCCAGTCTCGGTGCGCAGCAGGCCGAAGGCGTATTCGCCCTCGATCTTGATGGTGGCGCCCTTGATGCCGGCGGTGTCGCCTGCGGTCTCGTCTTCAATGGTGGTCTTGAAGCCCTTGCGCTCGGCGTATTTCAGATACTGGCGCAGCAGCATGCTGGCCCAGTCGCAGGCCTCGGTGCCGCCGGCGCCGGCCTGGATGTCCAGGAAGCAGTTCAGCGGGTCCGCCGGGTTGTTGAACATGCGGCGGAATTCCAGGTCCTTGATGATGGCGGCCAGCTTCCCGGTCTCGCCTTCGATGGTCATCAGGCCGGCTTCGTCGCCGTCCTCCTTGCTCATCTCAAACAGTTCGCTGTTGTCGGCCAGTTCGCTTTCCAGCGTGTTGAGCGTGACGACCACGCCGTCGAGCAGCTTCTTTTCCTTGCCCAGTTCCTGGGCGCGCTTGGGGTCGTTCCAGACTGTGGGGTCTTCTAGCGACGCGTTGACCGTGCGCAGGCGTTCGGCTTTGGCATCGTAGTCAAAGATACCCCCGTAACTCTTGGGCCCTGGCGCTCAGGTCCGCGAGGGTGGTGCCAATGAGGTTGATGCGTTCTGCTTCCATGGTGCGGGTCCTAAACAAGAGGTATTCGAATAACCCGCTATTTTCTCATGCCGGGCCCCCGGCCGCTGCGGGGGCCTGTTCAGGCAATAAAGCGCTCGATCAGCGCCGCCAGGACCTCGGGCTGGTCGTGGTGCATCATGTGGCCGGCGTCGGGAATCAGGGCGATTTCCACGTCGGGCACCGCTCGGATGCGCTCGTGGTACTGGGCCAGGGTGTACTTGCCTTTCCACCACATGTCCAGGCTGTTGTCGGAGGCCTCCACGGCCAGCACAGGCATGCTCAGGCGCCGGTAGTGCGCCAGGGCTTCTTCCACGTGGTACAGGTGCGCGCTGGTGATCTTGTGCGCCGGCTGGCCCATGATGGCCCACTGGCCCTGCACGGTTTCCTGGGCCCAGTGCCGCGCCAGCCATTCGGCCTTGTCCGGGCTCAGGCGGGGGTTGGTCTTCATCAGCCGGCGGGCCACGCCGCTGACAGCGTCGTAGGCCTTGAGGTCCATCTCGCCGCGGTGCAGCTTCTTGAGCTCGTCCATCCACGTGGCGTAGCGCAGCGGGGCCTGCTCGGGCAGGGTGGCGGGCAGGCCAAAGCCTTCCAGGTTGACCAGCCGGCGGATGCGCTCGGGGCGCACGCCGGCGTACATCATCACCACGTTGCCGCCCAGGCTGTGTCCCACCAGGTTGACGGGTTGGTCGGGCGCGTAGTGGTCCAGCAGGAAATCCAGGTCCGCCATGTAGTCGGGGAACCAGAAGGCATCCACCCCGCCCGAGGGGGTGCGGCCGTAGCCGCGCCAGTCGGGGGCAATGATGTAGTGATCCTGCGAGAAGGCGTCCACCACGAACTGGTAGCTGGCCGCCACGTCCATCCAGCCGTGGACCATGACCAGGGGAATCTTGTCGGGGGCGGGTTCGCCCCAGACCTGCACGTGGTATTGCAGCGTGCGTATAGGTACAAACTCGCTACGGAAAACTCTTTTGACTTGGTACATTGACACACATCATACGGAGGTGCCTTGTGAGCGTGAGTCAAAGCAGTGACAGGACGGTGCTGGCGCAGCCGCCCGCCGCATACACCCGGCTGCATGCCGCATTCCGCTGGGCGGTTCCCGAGGCGTTCAACATCGCCCAGGTTTGCTGCGCGCGTTGGGCGGCGCAGGCGGATGCTACAAAAAAAATAGCTATCTGCGCATATTCCACGGACGCTGAACCCGTTTTCTATACCTATGCGCAGCTGCAGGAGCAGGCCAACCGCCTGTCGGGTGTGCTGGCTGTGTTGGGCGTGCAACGGGGCGACCGGGTGGCCATTGTCATGCCCCAGTGCTTCGAGACCGCGGTGGCCTACATGGCCGTGTTGCAGATGGGTGCGGTAGCCATGCCCCTGTCGCTGCTGTTTGGCCCCGACGCCCTGGAGTACCGGCTGCACGACAGCGAGGCGGTGCTGGCCATTGGCGACGCCAGCGCACTGGACAGCCTGCAGACCGTGCGCGACAACTGCCCCCTGCTGCGCACCGTGCTGGGTGTGGGCGATCTGGACGCCACGCGGGGGCGGGCCGACCTCAATTTCGCTGCCGCGCTGGCGCAGGAGCGCGCCCATTTCGCACCGGTGCCCACGCTGGCGGACGACCCCGCCGTGCTGATCTACACCAGCGGCACCACCGGCAACCCCAAAGGCGCGCTGATTCCGCACCGGGCGCTCATCGGCAACCTGCCGGGCTTTGTGGCCAGCCAGAACTGGTTTGGCTTTGACGGCCGGGACAACCGGGAAACCGAAGCCGTCTTCTGGTCGCCGGCCGACTGGGCCTGGACCGGCGGGCTGATGGACGCCCTGCTGCCCACCCTGTACTTCGGGCGGCCCATCGTGGCGTACAACGGCCGCTTCAGCCCGCAGACGGCGCTGGCGCTGATGGGGCAGTGCGGGGTCACGCACACCTTTCTGTTCCCCACTGCGCTCAAGGCCATGATGAAGGCCTACCCGGGTTCGCCCCGGCGCACGGTGGCGCAGCAGTTCGGGCTCAGGCTGCAGGCCATCATGAGCGCGGGCGAGGCGGTGGGCGACGCCGTGTTCGCCTACTGCCAGCGGCAGCTGGGCGTGGCGCCCAACGAGATGTTCGGCCAGACCGAGATCAACTACATCGTGGGCAACTGCAATACCCTGTGGCCCTCCAAGCCCGGCAGCATGGGCATGGGCTACCCCGGCCACCGGGTGGCGGTGATCGATGACGACGGGCAGGAGTGCCCGGTGGGCGTGCCGGGCGATGTGGCCCTGCACCGCCTGGACGTGCACGGCCAGCCGGACCCCATCTTCTTCCTGGGCTACTGGAAGAACGAGGCTGCCACCCGGGCCAAGTTCACCGAAAGGAATGGCGAGGGGGAGTGGTGCCGTACCGGCGACCTGGCGGTGCGCGACGCCGAGGGCTACCTCTGGTACCAGGGCCGTTCGGACGACGTGTTCAAGGCCGCGGGCTACCGCATCGGCCCGGGCGAGATCGAGAATTGCCTGGTCAAGCACCCCGCGGTTATGAACGCCGCCGTGGTGCCCAAACCCGACCCCGAGCGCGGCGCGCTGGTCAAGGCCTATGTGGTGATTGCTCCTGATTTCATAGCTGTCTGCGCAGGCAATACGGTCGCTTTGGAGCAATTGAAGACCAAATTGGTGACCGAGCTGCAGGTCCATGTGAAGGGCCTGCTGGCGCCCTACGAGTACCCCAAGGAGATCGAGTTCCTGGACGCGCTGCCCATGACGACCACCGGCAAGGTGCAGCGGCGCGTGCTGCGCCTGCAGGAAGAGGAGAGAGCCCGTAAACTCGTTGCTCCCTCCTGATTCCTTCCTTTTCAAGCGTCTTATGAAACCTGTTCAACTTGGCCAGAGCGATCTGCGCGTACCCCCCATCTGTCTGGGCACCATGACCTTTGGCGAGCAGGTCGATGAACCCACGGCCTTTGCCATCATGGACCGTGCGGTGGAGCGCGGTGTCACCTTTTTTGACACTGCGGAGATGTACGCCGTGCCGCCCCGGGCCGAAACTTTCAACGCCACGGAGAAGATCATGGGCCACTGGCTGGCCCAGCGCCCCGGCCTGCGCGAGAAACTGGTCATTGCCACCAAGGTGGCAGGGCCCTCCCGCGGCATGCCGTGGATACGTGGCGGCAAGGCCGACCTGACGGCGCGCGACATCGTGGAGGCCTGCGACGGCAGCCTGCAGCGCCTGGGGACCGATGTGATCGACCTGTACCAGATCCACTGGCCCACCCGCGCAGTGCCCATGTTCGGCGCCCTGTACTACAACCCCGCGCACGACCGGCCGGTGACCAGCATCCACGAACAGCTCGAGGCGCTGGGTCAGCTCGTCAAGGCGGGCAAGGTTCGCGCGGTGGGCCTGTCCAACGAAACCCCCTACGGCGTGCACGAATTCGTGCGGCTGGCCGAGCAGCACAACCTGCCGCGCGTGGCCACGGTGCAGAACGTCTACAGCCTGATCAGCCGCGGGCTGGAAAACGCGCTGGACGAAACCATGCACCGCCTGGGCGTGTCGCTGCTGGCCTACTCGCCGCTGGCCTTCGGGCTGCTGACCGGCAAGTACGACGCGAGCGGCATTGACGGGCCGACCGCGCCCAAGGAGGCTCGCATTGCCAAGTTCGAGTCGGTGCGCAAGCAGCGCTGGGGCCGCAAGGAGTCGTTTGCCGCCGCCGTGCGCTACAACGCCCTGGCGCGGGACCACGGCATGACGCCGGCGCAGATGGCGTTGGCCTTTTGCTACACCAAGTGGCAGGTGGCCAGCACCATCATCGGCGTGACTTCGGTGGCGCAACTCGACGAAGACATCAACGCCTGGGGCACGCAGCTGTCGCCCGAGGTGCTGGCCGCCATCGACGCCATCCGCTGGGAAATCCGCGACCCCGCCGTTTGACGGCTGGGCCGCTTCAGCAGTTTTCGCAGGCGTTCAGCGCGGACGACACCTGCAGGCGGGTCTGCTCCGTCAGGTAGTCCAGAAAGACCCGTGTGCGCTGCGGCAGGAACTTGCGGCTGGGCAGCGCGGCGTACATGGTGAGCTGCCCGCTGATCCAGGGCCGCAGCACTCGCACCAGGGCACCACTGGCCAGGTGCACCGCGGCCAGGTCCACCGACGTGGACGTGATGCCGGCCCCGTCCAGGGCGGCTTGCAGCAGGGTGTCGGTGTGGTTGGCCCAGATCACCGGCTCCACTTCCAGGTCCCGGTATTCCTGCGGGTTGTCGGCCTGGAACAGGTGCCAGATGCGCGGGCGCAGGCCGGGCGCCTTCAGGCGCAGGCAGTCGTGCTGGGCCAGTTCCTCGGGCGCCATGGGCGTGCCCCGGCGTTTCAGGTAGGCAGGCGAGGCCACCAGAATGGCTTCGGTCGAAACCACCTTGCGCGCGATCACGTCGCCGTCAAAATTCGCGCCAGCAGCCAGCAGGGTGATGTCGTAATCCTCGATGGGCGGCTCGTTGAACGTCTCGACGTCGATGTCGAGCCGGATCTTGGGGTACAGCTGGCGAAAGCCCGCCATCAGCGGCGCCAGCACATAGGTGGCCAGCACCGGTGGCGCCAGCAGGCGCAGCACGCCGGCGAGTTCGTGCGTGTGCGAGCTGGCCATCTGGTCGGCTTCGTCGATGTCCTGCAAGATGGCACGCACCCGGCCCAGGTAGGTCTCGCCGGCATCGCTGAGCGACAGGCGGCGCGTGGTGCGGTGCAACAGGCGGGTGCCCAGGTGGTCTTCCAGGTCGGCAACCAGGCGGGTCACCACGGCAGGGGACATGTCCAGGGCCCGTGCGGCAGCGGCAAAACCGCCTTCATCGATCACCCGCTGGAATACCCGCATCGACATTAATCGGTCCATAGAGCCTTTGAGTAGCGATTCAAGACCTTGATTATTTCTTATTTGGCAACGTATCGGTGACTAAATGGGTATTTCTCTCTGTCGATGGAAATTTTAAAGTTCACTCCATCGACGAGACGCATCTTTAAACGCCCCATCGATGCCGTTCAAACAACCGCCGGTTGCCCGAACGGGATCTTCAACTTTAAAAGGATACTCATCATGAAAAAGAATGCATACGCTGCCGCCATCGCTCTGGCTATCACCACTTTGGCTGCCGGCCAGGTTCTGGCTGCTGATACTTCCGTCCAAGGCAAGACCCGCGACCAGGTGCGTGCTGAACTGGCTGAAGCCCAGCGCACCGGCGACATCGTCGTGGGCAAGAGCGGCGACGAACTGGGCGTGGGCCGCAAGCTCAACGAAGTGGCTCCCGCCAGCTACCCGGCCAAGGCTGTGGTCCAGGGCAAGACCCGCGCCCAGGTGAAGGCTGAGCTGGCTGAAGCCCAGCGCACCGGTGACATCGTCGTGAGCGCCAATGCCGGCGACGAGCTGGGTGTGGGCCGCAAGCTCAACGAAGTGGCCCCCGCAAGCTACACGGCTGCCAAGGCTGACCCCCAGGGCAAGACCCGCGCCCAAGTGAAGGCCGAACTGGCTCAAGCCCAACGCAACGGTGACATCGTGGTGGGCAACAGCGGTGACGAACTGGGCGTAGGCCGCAAGCTCAACCAAGTGTTCCCCGGCCGCTACGCTGCCAAAGCCGTCAACTAATCGACGGTACATCCAGAAAAAGGGACTTCGGTCCCTTTTTTCATGGCTGGGCGGGCAGTGGAAAATACCGCCCATGGCCAAAAAAGAACATGTCAGCGAAACCCCTGCCACCCAGATGCTCAAGGCGCACCGGGTGGCGTTTACCGAGCATCCGTACGAGTACCTGGAACACGGGGGCGCCCAGCACAGCGCCGCGGTGCTGGGTTTTGACCCGTTCACGGTGGTCAAGACGCTCATCATGCAGGACCAGGATGCCAAACCCCTGGTGATTCTGATGCACGGCAACCGCAAGGTGTCCACCAAGAACCTGGCACGCCAGATCGGCGCCAAGTCGGTCGAGCCCTGCGCCCCCGAGGTGGCCAACCGCCACAGCGGCTACCTGGTGGGGGGAACGTCGCCCTTTGGCACCCGGCGGGCCATGCCGGTCTATATCGAGGAAAGCATCCTGACTCTGCCCACAATCCTGATCAACGGCGGGCGCCGGGGCTACCTGGTGGGAATCGACCCGGCGGTGTGCGTGCAATTGCTGGCGGCAAAAGCGGTACAGTGCGCACTGGCCGAATGAGGCCTGCACCGCTGGCGCTGGGCTGGCGGTGTGCTGTCAGGAGAACTGGTTTTGGATTCCCTCGTTTCTTTTTTCCCCTTGCTGGCCACGGTGGTCGCGTATCTGGTGGGCTCGCTGTCGTTTGCGGTCATTGTGAGTCGCGCCATGGGTCTCAATGACCCGCGCACCTATGGCAGCAAGAACCCCGGTGCCACCAACGTGCTGCGCTCTGGCAGCAAGGCCGCCGCCGTGGTGACCCTGTTGCTCGACGCCTTCAAGGGCTGGTTGCCGGTGATGCTGGTCAAGTGGTTTGGCGAGCCCTATGGCCTGGGCGATGGCACCGTGGCCCTGGTGGGGCTGGCGGCCTTTGTGGGGCATCTGTTTCCGGTGTTTTTCCGCTTTGTGGGCGGCAAGGGTGTGGCCACCGCGCTGGGCGTGCTGCTGGCCATCAGCGGGATACTGGGCCTGGCGACTGCCGCGACCTGGCTGGTGGTGGCCTACGCTTTCCGCTATTCGTCGCTGGCATCCCTGGTGGCGGCCCTGTTTGCCCCCGTGTATTACATCTTTGGCGACGGCGTGGCCTGGGCTATGGACAAGAGCATTCTGCTGGCGATTGCGGTCATGTCCCTGCTGCTGGTCTGGCGCCATGCCGAAAACATTGCGCGCCTGGTCAAGGGCACCGAGTCCCGGCTGGGCAAGAAGAAAGCCTGATTCCCCGCCATCCCGCCCCCCAGTTGCGTGGGGGCCGGGCCTACAGCGTCTGCGCGGCGAAGCTGCCCAGTTGCAGGATGTGGAAATGGTTCAACCGGGCGCGCACGGCGGAGGCCGTCAGGGCCGACCGGATGCGCAGGTTGTTGTCGGCCGTGCGGTGCAGGCGGGGTGTGGGAATCAGCTCGCCGTTGGCCTTGCCGACAATGGCCACGTAGGGCAGGTTGTGCTTGCTGCTGCGGCGCACCACCACTGCCAGTTCGTCGTTGTCCATCCGCACATAGGTGCCGGGCGGGCAAAGCCCCACGGCGCGCACCAGGGCGTGGCCGATCTCGTCGCTTTTTTCCGAGGCATTGGCCAGCACGGTCCGCGCCGATTCGGCCGCACTGCGCCCCGAGCGGGACAAGCGCGGGCTGATCATGGCCGCGTAGCGGTCCACCACCTTGAGGATGCGGGCCAGCCGCGTGGCCGGGGGGCTGAGGCGCGGGTCCTGGCGCTCCAGGACTTCGTCGTGGTGGGCGGTCACGATGTCGAGCCACTGGGTGTCCAGCACTCCCAGGTTGGCCAGCATCATGGCGCCCTTGATGGCGTGGGCGCGAATGATGGCCTGCTGCTCGGGCGTGGGTTTTTCCGTCTGGTTGGCCAGTTCGTTCTGCAACGCCGTCATGGCGATGTTCATGGTCAGGGCGGCGCGCACCAGGCTGTCACGCTCGCTGGGAGACACGCCCAGCTCGGACGCAACGACGTGGCACAGGGTGGCGCACACCAGTGCGTGCGATGCGCTGTAGCCCACCGGGGAGTTGCTGGCGAGCTGGAACAGCAAATACAGTCCCACATCCGGGTCGCGCTGCATCAGGCCCTGCATCCAGCGGTCGTACTGCACCACGCGGTGTGCAAACTCCTGGGTGCTGCCCGGGTTGTTCAGGATGACGGACAGGCCTGACTCGAGGTCAGACCACTGCCCCAGCATGTCCTCGTACTCGTATTCGTTATGGATGGTCACGGCCGGCATTCAATAGCGTTTGTCAAGGACCATCTGGTCGTTGGTGCGTGTCATCTGGAAGTGTGTCAGGAAGCTGTTGCCCAGCAGCACGAAGGGCATGGAGGCCGGGGACACCACGGCGTCCACGCCGTACACCACCACGTCGCCCACGCGCACCGACGCCACCTTGACCAGCCAGGCGGGTACGACACCGTTGGCCGTGCCCAGCTGGGTGGGCTGCCCGGCCTTGTAGTTGATGCCCATGCGCTCTGCCTCGGCCACGCTCATGGCCACTTTGGTAGCGCCGGTGTCCACCATGAACTGGACCGAGCGGCCATTGATCTGGCCCTGGGTCAGGAAGTGGCCGCCGGACCCCGCCGTCAGTACCACCCGGCTGCCGCCGGCGTCGCCCCCGGCAGACGCACTGCCCACGCTGGCAGGGGCGTCACCCACGCGCAGCGTGTGCCGCTTGCCGGCTATCTCGACCACGGCCTGGTCGCCCTGGGTGGAGACGATCTTGACACCCCGGTAGGTCTCGCCGGCCGCCACGGACTTGGGCGCAGCCCCGTCCACAATGACCAGCGCCTTGCCGCCCAGCATTCCCGAGAGGGCCACGGTCTGGGCCAGCGCCACGGTGCCACTGGTGAGAGCGGCGGTCAGCAGGAGGGACAAAACGGCGGTTTTCATCAGTCGCGGAAGTTGTTGAAATCCAGCGGCACGTCGGTGATTTCCTTGCGCAGCAGGGCCATGGTGGCCTGCAGGTCGTCACGCTTGGCGCCGGTGACGCGCACTTTCTCTTCCTGGATGGCGGCCTGGACCTTGATCTTGCTGTCCTTGATCAGGCGCTGGATCTTCTTGGCCAGTTCGGACTCGATGCCGTTGCGCACCTTGACCACGCGCTTGACCTTGTCGCCGCCCATCTTCTGCATGTCGCCCACGTCCAGGAAGCGGACATCGACCTTCTGCTTGGTGAGCTTGTTGCGCAGCACGTCCAGGATCTGTTCCAGCTGGAAGTCCGCATCACCGATGACCGTGATTTCCTTGTCCTTGATCTCAATGGAGGCAGACGTGCCTTTGAAGTCAAAGCGGGTGGCGATTTCCTTGGCGGAATTTTCCACACCGTTCTTGACGTTGACCATATCGGCTTCGCAGACGGTATCAAAAGAAGGCATATTTTTTAGCAATAGTTGGTTCGCCACCCATGTCGGTCCCGGGTTGCGCGTTTCGAACGACAAGGCCATGACCGACCCGGCCTGCGCGGGGTGCCTGGCACCCCAATGCGACAATCCTGCCATGTTAGTCGAGAAAAACGTCCCGCTCCAGCCCTTCAACACCTTCCATATCGTGGCCAAGGCTCATGCCCTGGTGCGCGTCGGCAGCGAGGCCGATGTGCGGGAGCTGCTGGCCGACCCCGAATGGGGCGGTACGCCGAAATTTGTGCTCGGCGGCGGCAGCAACGTGGTATTCACCGGTGACGTGAAGCCGGTGGTGCTCAAGGTGGAGGTCAAGGGGCGGCGCCTGGTAGCGGAAACCGACAAAGCCTTCATCGTGGAGGCGGGTGGGGGCGAGATCTGGCACGACTTTGTCGCCTGGACGCTGGCGCAGGGCTATCCGGGGCTGGAAAACATGGCCCTGATTCCCGGCACGGTGGGGGCATCTCCGGTGCAAAACGTGGGTGCCTACGGTGTGGAGCTGCAGGACCGCTTCGATTCGCTGGATGCGGTGGACCTGCAGACCGGCCAGCTATTCACGCTCAATGCCGCCCAATGTGCCTTTGGCTACCGCGACTCGGTGTTCAAACACGGTGGCACCGTGCAGTCCGGTGGCCACCAGGTACTGGGGCTGAAGGACCGGGCCCTGATCCTGCGCGTGCGCTTTGCCCTGCCCAAGGCCTGGAAGCCGGTCCTGGGCTACGCCGACATCGAGAAAAAGATGGCCGAACAGGGCTGCACCCAGCCCACGGCGCAGCAGCTGTTTGACTGGGTGTGCGCCATTCGCCGCGCCAAGCTGCCTGATCCGGCCGTCATTGGCAACGCCGGCAGCTTCTTCAAGAACCCCACGGTCACCCCCGAGCAGTGCGCCGACATCATCGCCCGCGACCCCAAGGTGGTGCACTACCACCTGGCCGATGGCTCGGTGAAGCTGGCCGCTGGCTGGCTGATTGACTCCTGTGGTTGGAAGGGCAAGTCGGTCGGCCAGGCCGGGGTCTACGAAAAGCAGGCCCTGGTGCTGGTGAACCGGGGGGCGGGCACCGACGGCAACGGCGCCACCGGGGGCGAGGTCATGACACTGGCCAAGGCGATCCAGACCAGCGTGTACGAACGCTTCGGTATCCTGCTGGAGCCCGAGCCGGTGGTGGTGTAGGTAAAGATTTGCACGACTGCGCGCGCATGCGGTAGATTGCGGCCATGAACAACATTCTGGTTTTGGGTGGCACGGGGTTTATCGGTGCCCATGTGTGCGAAAAGCTGGTACGCCAGGGGTGGAACGTCACGGTTCCCACCCGCCGGCGCAGCAACGCCAACCACCTGCAGCACCTGCCGTCGCTCACCGTGCTGGAGCTGGACGTGCACAACGAAGCCGCCCTGACCCATGCCATGCAGGGGCAGGATGCCGTCGTCAACCTGGTTGCCATCCTGCACGGAACACCTGCCGCGTTCGACAAGGTCCATGTGATCCTGCCGCAAAAGCTGGCCCGCGCCTGCCAGGCGCAGCGGGTGCGCCAGCTGGTGCACATCAGCGCGCTGGGTGCGGACCACCAGCGCCCGGGAACCGCGCCGTCCGAATACCTGCGCAGCAAGGGGCGGGGCGAAGCGGTGTTGCGGACGGCCGCCGCCGAGTCGGGGATGGAGCTGACGGTTCTGCGGCCCAGCGTGGTCTTTGGCCCGGAGGACCAGTTTCTCAACCTGTTTGCGCGGCTGCAGAAAACCTGGCCGGTCATGCCACTGGCCGGCGCCCGGGCGCGTTTCCAGCCGGTGTGGGTGGAAGACGTGGCAACGGCCGTGGTGCGCAGCTTGGAGCGCCGTGTAGGTCCTGGGCTGCGCAGCCCCTCCGTGCGCACGCTGGAGGCCTGCGGCCCGGAAGTGTTCACCCTGGCCGATCTGGTGCGCCTTGCGGCACGGCTCAGCGGTGTCAACCAGGGCCGGGGGCGCCCGATCGTGCCACTGCCCGATTGGCTGGGACGCTTGCAGGCCTTGCTGCTGGAGTGGGCGCCCGGTGGGCCGCTGATGAGCCGGGACAACCTCGACTCCATGCGCGTCGACAACGTGGCCACGGGGCAGGTGCCGGGGCTGCAGGCGCTGGGGATTACGCCGTCGGCACTGCAACCCATTGCCGCGGACTACCTGACCCGCAACCAGCCGGGGCAGGGGTTGTTGCGTCTGCGCCAGCGGCTGCGTTAGCGCGCCCATGAAAAAGGGCCGCACGCAGCGGCCCTTGGCTTTTTGCAGCGCGCGTTACTTCTTGGTCGCGTGGTGCAGGTTGAGGAAGTCGCCGTCCTGTCCCATGGTCAGCAGGCCGCTCTGGGCATAGATGCCCAGCTTGGCGCGGGTGTCCTTGATGTCCAGGTTGCGCATGGTCAGCTGGCCGATGCGGTCCAGCGGGCTGAAGGGCGCGTCTTCCACCTTTTCCATCGACAGGCGCTCGGGTGCGTAGGTCAGGTTGGGGCTTTCGGTGTTGAGCAGCGAGTAGTCGTTGCCGCGACGCAATTCCAGCGTGACCGTGCCGGTGATGGCGCGAGCCACCCAGCGCTGGGCGGTTTCGCGCAGCATGATGGCCTGGCTGTCGAACCAGCGGCCCTGGTACAGCAGGCGGCCTAGCTTGCGGCCGCTGTCGCGGTACTGCTCGATGGTGTCTTCGTTGTGGATGCCGGTGACCAGGCGCTCGTAGGCGATGAACAGCAGCGCCAGGCCCGGGGCTTCGTAGATGCCGCGGCTCTTGGCTTCGATGATGCGGTTCTCGATCTGGTCGCTCATGCCCAGGCCGTGGCGGCCACCGATGCGGTTGGCTTCCAGGAACAGGCTCACCAGGTCGGGGTATTCCACGCCGTTGAGTGCCACGGGGCGGCCTTCTTCAAAGGTGACGCTCACCTCCTCGGCCTTCACCACGCAGTCGTCCTTCCAGAAGGGAACGCCCATGATGGGGTTGACGATCCGGATGCCGGAGTTCAGGTTCTCCAGATCCTTGGCCTCGTGCGTGGCGCCCAGCATGTTGCTGTCGGTGGAGTACGCCTTTTCGGCCGACATCTTGTAGCCAAAGCCGTGGGCCGTCATGAAGGCCGACATTTCGGCGCGGCCGCCCAGCTCGTCGATGAAGGCCTGGTCCAGCCAGGGCTTGTAGATTTTCAGGCTGGGGTTGGTGAGCAGGCCATAGCGGTAGAAACGCTCGATGTCGTTGCCCTTGAAGGTGGAGCCGTCACCCCAGATGTTGACATCGTCTTCCTTCATGGCCGACACCAGCATGGTGCCGGTCACGGCGCGGCCCAGCGGCGTGGTGTTGAAGTAGGTCACGCCAGCGGTGGAGATGTGGAAGGCGCCCGACTGCAGGGCCGCCAGACCTTCGGCCGCCAGTTGCGGGCGGCAGTCGACCAGGCGGGCTTTCTCGGCGCCGTATTCCATGGCCTTGCGGGGGATTTCGTCATAGTCCGCTTCGTCGGGCTGGCCCAGGTTGGCGGTGTAGGCGTAGGGCACGGCGCCCTTGAGCTTCATCCAGTGCAGGGCGGCGCTGGTGTCCAGGCCGCCGGAAAAGGCGATGCCGACCTTCTGGCCGACGGGAATTTTTTGGAGGATGGTATTGGACATGAATGTGGCCTCTAGCCCGCGTGGAATATGCGCAAGCAGCTATGGAAAAAGGAGCAACTTGGAGCTGGCTGGATCAGCCGAAGTGGCAGATGTAGTGGTAGGGCTCGGTGACGCGGATGTCGAACGAGGAATTGCCCGGCACACTGAACTTCTCACCGGCGCTGGACTTGACCCAGGCGTCGCTGTCCTTGAGCTTGTACTCGCAGCTGCCGACCACGCATTCCATGATCTCGGGTGCGCCGGTGTTGAAGGTCAGGGTGGCGGGTAGTACCACGCCCACGGACTTCTTCGTGCCATCGGGGAAAGTGATGCCGTGGCTGACGCATTTTCCGTCGAAGTAGACGCTGGCTTGGGTGGTGACGGACACGCCGTCGATCCGTGCGGTGGGGGTGGTGCTCATGGGGTCAGGGTAGTGAAATGCGGTTGGAGGGGGGATTTTAGGGCAGGCGGGCCGCAAAGCCGTCGGGCGTGAAGCCGACCGTCACGCGGCCGTCGGGCCATTCGACCACCGGGCGCTTGATGACGCTGGGTTGGAGCAGCACCAGGGCCCGTGCGCTGGCGGTGTCGGTGACGGCCGCTTTGGCGGCGTCATCGAGCGTGCGCCAGGTGGTGCCTTTGCGGTTGACCAGCGTTTCCCAGCCCACGGCGGCCAGCCAGGCGTCGAGCTGCGGCTCGGGCACGCCCTGCTTCTTGAAGTCGTGGAACCGGTAGTCCTGGCCATGGTCGATGAGCCAGGTGCGGGCTTTTTTGACGGTGTCGCAGTTGGGAATGCCGTAAAGGGTGGTCATGGCAGGGATTTTGGCATGTGCGCGACAATCGGGTCCGTATGGAATCACTTACCACCCTTGAAGACTGGCTGGCGCATTGCGAGCGCCTGCATCCCACCACCATAGACCTGGGCCTGGAGCGCGTGCGCACCGTGGCGGACCGCATGGCCATCCGTTTCGAATGCCCGGTGATCACCGTGGCCGGCACCAACGGCAAGGGTTCCACCTGCGCCATGCTGGAAGCCATTCTGGGGCAGGCCGGTTACCGCACCGGGGTGTACACCTCGCCCCATCTGGTGCGCTTCGAGGAGCGGCTGCGCCTGTTGGGGGAAGCGGTGGATGCTAGCCATTTGATAGCAGGCTTCGCAGCCGTCGAGCGGGCCAGAACCCAAAATGGTGCTGAAATATCGCTGACCTATTTTGAGTTCTCCACCCTCGCCATTCTGGATGTGATGGCGCGCAGCGGCCTGGACGCCGTGATTCTGGAAGTGGGTCTGGGTGGGCGGCTGGACGCGGTCAACATCATTGATCCCGACTGCGCCATCATCACCAGCGTCGATCTGGACCACATGGAATTCCTGGGCAACGACCGCGAAAGCATTGGGCGGGAGAAGGCCGGCATCATGCGTACCGATCGCCCGGTGGTGGTGAGCGATCCCATGCCGCCCCAAAGCGTGTTGGACCATGCGCTGGAGGTCGGTGCCGACCTGTGGCGCTTTGGCGTGGATTTCAATTTCTCGGGCGACAAGCAACAGTGGGGCTGGGCCGGCCGCGGTCGGCGTTACAGCGGGCTGGCCTATCCGGCCCTGCGCGGCGCCAACCAGCTGGTCAACGCCAGCGGCGTGCTGGCCGCGCTCACCGCCTTGCGTGAGCAACTGCCGGTCACCGCGCAGGCGGTGCGCAACGGGCTGGCCTTTGTGGAGCTGCCGGGGCGTTTCCAGATCGTTCCGGGGCAGCCCACGCTGGTGTTGGATGTGGCGCACAACCCGCATTCGGTGGCGGCACTGGCGGCCAATCTGGACGCCATGGGCTATTTTCCCACCACGCACGCCATTTTTGGCGCCATGGCCGACAAGGATCTGGCTCCCATGTTTGCCAAGGTCGCTCCGCTGATCGACCGCTGGTATTTCACCGATCTACCCACGCCGCGTGCCGCGACGGGCGCGGCCCTGCAGGCGCAGTGGCAGGCCCAGAATACGCGTAAGGACACGGCGGCGCTGGCGTTTGCCGACCCCATGCAGGCGCTGCAGGCGGCCATCGATGCCGCAGACCCCACTGATAGAATCATCGTCTTTGGATCGTTCTATACCGTGGGTGGCGTGCTGCAACAGGGCGTACCGCGGCTGCATGCCAAACACCTGAACTCCTGAGTCACCCCACACACATGGCTTTCTTCAAGTTTCGCAAAGGCGGCGACGACCAAACTGCCGCACCGCCACCTCCCGCCCCCGAGAGCGTGGAGGCCATGCGCAAGCGTGCCCGGCACCGCCTGATCGGCGCGTCTGTGCTGGTGCTGCTGGGGGTCATCGGTTTTCCGCTGCTGTTTGACAGCCAGCCGCGCCCCATTGCCGTCGATATTCCCATCGAGATTCCCGACAAGGGCAAGGTCAAGCCGCTGGGCAATGCCCCGGTGGTGGCGCCTGGCGCACAGGTTCGCGGCGCCATTGATGCCGGCCCGGCTACCGCCCCTGCGGCATCGGCCGCATCGGCCCCGGTGACGGCTCGCCCGGCGGTTGCCGTGGTGCCCCCGGCTCCCGCGTCGGCACCGGTGACCAAGCCGGAGAGCAAACCGGAAAGCAAGCCCGAAACCAAGGCCGACAGCAAGCCCGCCGACAAGGCTGCGGCCAAGGCTGGCGCCAGCGCACAGGACGGGGCCAAGGCCCAGGCTTTGCTGGACGGCAAGACCGCAGAGCCCAAACCCGCTGCCGCAGCCGGCCGGTTCGTGGTGCAGGTGGGGGCCTTTGCCGACGTGGCCAAGGCCCGCGAAGCGCGCCTCAAGCTGGAAAAGGCGGGCCTGAAGACCTATACGCAAGTCGTGCAGGCCAAGGACGGACGGCGTGTGCGCGTGCGCGTGGGGCCGTATGAATCGAAGGCAGCCGCCGACAAGGCGGCGCAAAAAATCAAGAAGCTGGACTTGCCTGCAGCCATTCTGGAACTGTAAGAACGGCCCGCACCCATGCCCGCGCTGGACTGGATTTTTTTGGCTGTGTTGCTGGTGTCGCTGACGGTGGGCGCCTGGCGCGGCCTGGTGTATGAGGTGCTGTCGGTGTTGAGCTGGATTGCGGCCTTTGTGCTGGCGCAATGGTTTGCTCCGGATGCGGCGCGGTGGTTGCCCATGTCGGGCGCCACGGAGATGATCCGCTACGCCGCCGGCTTCGTGCTGGTGTTCGTGGCGGCGGTATTCCTGGGCGGCTTGGTGGCATTTCTGGTGAAGAAATTGGTGACCGCCGTGGGCTTGCGACCGATAGACCGCCTGCTGGGTGCCGCGTTTGGCGTGGTGCGCGGGCTCATCGTATTGCTGGCGCTGACGGTGGTGGCGGGCATGACGCCCGTGCACACGGCCTCCTGGTGGGAAGAGGCAACCGGCCCCCGGGTGGCGACCGTGGTCTTGCAGGGCGTCAAGCCCGTGCTGCCGCAGGAGTTTGGAAAATATCTACCTTGAATGAGTGAACATCTATGTGCGGAATAGTGGGCGTTGTCAGTAATGAGCCGGTCAATCAACTGATTTATGACGCGTTGCTGCTGTTGCAGCACCGTGGGCAGGACGCCGCGGGGATCGTGACCCAGCAGGAGCGCAAGTTCTTCATGCACAAGGCCAAAGGCATGGTGCGCGATGTGTTTCGCACCCGCAACATGCGCTCCTTGCCGGGCAACTGCGGGCTGGGCCAGGTGCGCTACCCCACGGCAGGCAATGCCTTCAGCGAAGAGGAAGCCCAACCGTTCTACGTGAACGCGCCCTTTGGCATCGTGCTGGTGCACAACGGCAACCTGACCAACGCCCACGCGCTCAAGGCCGAGCTGTTTACCACCGACCACCGCCACATCAACACCGAGAGCGATTCCGAAGTGCTGCTCAACGTGCTGGCGCACGAGATCGAGAAGACCACGCGCGGCTCCACGTTGCAGATCCCCGACCTGTTTGCCGCCGTGCGCAATGTGCACCGGCGCATCAAGGGTTCGTACGCCGTGATTGCGCTGATTGCCGGACACGGCGTGCTGGCTTTCCGCGACCCCTTTGGCATCCGCCCGTTGTGCATTGGCCGCAACGACGGCAGTTCCGTGGTGGCCAGCGAGTCGGTCGCCTTGGAGGGTATCGGCTACCACTTCGAGCGCAACATCGACCCGGGTGAGGCGGTGTTCATCGACCTCGATGGCAAGGTGCATGCGCAGCAGTGTGCCGATGCACCCCAGTTGCACCCCTGCATTTTTGAATTTGTGTACCTGGCCCGCCCGGACTCGGTCATGGACAACATCTCGGTGTACCAGGCCCGTCTGAACCTGGGCGAGTCGCTGGCCAAGCGGGTGATTTCCACGGTGCCGCCCAACGAAATCGACGTCGTGATTCCGATCCCCGAATCCAGCCGCCCCAGTGCCGCGCAGCTGGCGCATTTGCTGGGCTTGCCCTACCGC
This sequence comes from Rhodoferax sp. MLSD5-FHT05B10, assembly GCF_058793415.1. NCBI lineage: Bacteria > Pseudomonadati > Pseudomonadota > Betaproteobacteria > Burkholderiales > Comamonadaceae > Rhodoferax > Rhodoferax sp. MLSD5-FHT05B10. Next base: position 76,884 of record NZ_JBXAFT010000005.1, read on the forward strand.
GAGGGGTTCGTGAAGAACCGCTACGTGGGCCGCACGTTCATCATGCCGGGGCAGTCGGTGCGCAAGAAGTCGGTGCGCCAGAAACTCAATGCCATCGCCAGCGAGTTCAAGGGACGCAATGTGCTGCTGGTGGACGATTCCATCGTGCGCGGCACCACCTCCAAGGAAATTGTGCAGATGGCGCGCGACGCCGGTGCCCGCAAGGTGTACCTGGCCAGCGCCGCGCCGCCGGTGCGTTACCCCAATGTGTATGGCATCGACATGCCCACCAGCAGCGAGCTGGTGGCCCATGGCCGCACTGTGGAAGAAATTCGCCAGTTGATTGGCTGCGATGCGCTGATCTACCAGGATGTCGACGGCATGAAGAAGGCCATCGGCGCCCTCAACGCCAACATCAAGGGCTTTGATGCCTCGTGCTTTGACGGTGTGTACGTCACCGGCGACATCACCTCGGACGACATTGCCCGCCTGAATGAAAAACGGGTGGGGGGTGAAGAAGGGCAGGAAGACAACTCCCGCCTGGCGCTGCCGAACCCGGCCGACTGAAAACCGGAATGCCCATGATCGAGAAAACCTTGCCTGACAACCTGCATCCGGACACGCTGGCGGTGCGCATGGCTCTGGAGAAAAGCCAGTACGGCGAAAACTCGGAGGCGCTGTACCTGACCTCCAGTTTTGTCCAGCCCGATGCGGCCACCGCCGCGCGCCGCTTTGCCATGGAGGAAGACGGCTACACCTACACCCGTGTGGGCAATCCGACGGTATCCAGCATGGAGCTGCGACTGGCAGCGCTGGAAGGCACGGAGGCGGCCATTGCCACCTCCAGCGGCATGGCGGCCATTTTGTTGCTGGGCATGGGGTTGCTGCGAAATGGCGACCACGTGGTGTGTTCGCAGTCTGTCTTTGGTTCCACCATCCGGCTGTTTGCCGGTGAGTTTTCCAAGTGGGGCATTTCCACCAGCTTCGTGTCGCAAACCGATGTGCAGCAGTGGAAGGAGGCGATCCGCCCTAACACCAAGCTGCTGTTCGCCGAAACCCCCACCAACCCGCTGACGGACATCTGCGACATCCAGGCCCTGGCCGATCTGGCCCACAACGCCGGCGCCTTGCTGGCCGTGGACAACTGCTTTTGCAGCCCGGCCCTGCAGCAACCCAAGCGCTTCGGCGCCGACTTCATCATCCACTCGGGCACCAAATACCTGGACGGTCAGGGGCGTGTGATGGCCGGTGCCATCTGCTGCGACCAGCGCCACGTGGACGAACTGTTTCTGCCAGTGACCCGCACCGCGGGCATGGTGCTGTCGCCCTTCAACGCCTGGGTGGTACTCAAGGGTATGGAAACCCTGGGCATTCGCATGCAGGCGCAGTCGGAGCGCGCGCTGGCCGTGGCCCAATGGCTGCAAGCCCATCCGCAGGTGAAGAATGTGTACTACCCCGGTCTGCCCAGCCACCCGCAGCACGCGCTGGCCATGCGCCAGCAGTCGGCCAGCGGCCGGGGGTTGGGAGCGGCCGTGGTGTCGTTCGATGTGCGGGGGGCAGATCCTGAGGCGCTGCGCCGCAACGCCTTTGCCGCCATTGACGCCGTGCGCGTCTGCTCCATCACCACCAACCTGGGCGACACCAAGACCACCATCAGCCATCCGGCCAGCACGTCGCATGGACGCCTCACGGAAGTGCAGCGCCAGGCAGCGGGCATTGGCCAGGGGTTGATCCGCCTGGCCGTGGGCCTGGAGCATATTGAAGACTTGAAGGCCGACCTCGCACGTGGCCTGGACACCCTGTAATGACCCAAAAAATTCGCACCCGCATCGCGCCGTCTCCCACCGGTTTTCTGCACCTGGGCACGGCCCGCACCGCCCTGTATTCGTGGGCCTATGCCCGTCACTTTGGCGGCACGTTCGTGCTGCGCATCGAAGACACCGACGTGGCACGCTCCACGCAGAATTCGGTCGACCAGATTCTGGAATCCATGCGCTGGCTGGGGCTGGACTATGACGAAGGCCCCATCTACCAGATGCAGCGCTTGGAGCGCTACAAGGAAGTGGTCGACCGCCTGATTGCCGAAGGCAAGGCCTATTACTGCTACAGCACCCCCGAAGAGTTGGAAGCCACCCGGGAAGCCAAGCGCGCGAAGGGCGAGAAGACGCTGTACGACGGCCGCTGGCGCCCGGCTCCCGGCAAAACCCTGCCGCCGGTTCCACAGGGCGTGCAGCCGGTGGTGCGTTTCTGCAACCCGGCGGACGGCGAGGTGAGCTGGAACGATCTGGTCAAAGGCCCCATCACCATCAGCAACCGCGAGATTGACGACCTCATCATCGTGCGCACCGACGGCATTCCCACCTATAACTTTGCCGTGGTGGTGGACGACTGGGACATGCAGATCACCCACGTGTTCCGGGGTGATGAGCACATCAACAACACGCCGTGGCAGATCAACATCTTCAACGCGCTGGGTGCACCCCTGCCGCTGTTCGGGCACTGCCCGGTGATCCTGGGAGACGACGGACAGAAGCTGTCCAAGCGCCGCGGCGCGGTCAGCGTGACGGCGTACGAAGACGGCGGCTACCTGCCCGAGGCCATGCTCAACTACCTGGCGCGCCTGGGGTGGAGCCATGGTGATGAAGAGCTGTTCACCCGCGAGCAACTGGTGTCGTGGTTTGACGGCACCCACCTCAACAAGAGCCCGGCCCAGTGGGACCCGGTGAAGCTGCTGTGGGTCAACGCGCAGTACATGAAGCAGGCCGACAACCAGCGGCTGGCGGTCCTGGTGGCGCAGCAGCTGGCGAAACAGAACATGGTGCTCGACGCCGCGCTGGTCGAGGGCCACCTATCCAAGGTCTGCGCCCTGTTCAAGGATCGGTGCGACACCACGGTGGCGCTGGCTGCCTGGGCCGCCAAGTTCTACGGTGATGTAGTGCCCGATGCCGCCGAGAAGGCCCAGCATGTGACTGAAGCGGTGAAACCCGCTCTGCAAATGCTGGCGGACAAACTGGTAACGTGTGCCTGGGACAAGGCCAGCATTGCGGCGGCGATCAAGGAAGTGCTGACTGCCACGGGCTTGAAGATGCCGCAGTTGGCCATGCCGGTGCGTGTGTTGGTGGTGGGCACGGCCCAGACGCCATCGCTGGATGCGGTGCTGGAATTGTGCGGAAAAGAAAAAGTAATCACAAGATTGGCCGCAACCTGAATTTCTACGCTATAATTTGAGGCTCGGGAATTGAGAATGTTAGATAAAACATTCTCCGGTTTTGGGGGTATAGCTCAGCTGGGAGAGCGCTTGCATGGCATGCAAGAGGTCAGCGGTTCGATCCCGCTTACCTCCACCAAAAATTTCTCGAGAACGGATTAGTCCAAGGTTTTGACCCCATCGTCTAGAGGCCTAGGACATCACCCTTTCACGGTGAGTACCGGGGTTCGAATCCCCGTGGGGTCGCCAAGATTCATCGCAAGATGATCGAAGCGCAAGTTGGCAACAGCAAGTCCGCAAGGAATTGCACTTGGCTCGCAAGAGCAAACGTTGTCGCTACCAGGAGTGGTAGTTCAGTTGGTTAGAATACCGGCCTGTCACGCCGGGGGTCGCGGGTTCGAGTCCCGTCCACTCCGCCAAAATGCTGAAGCCTTGCAGGTCATTGACCTGCAAGGCTTTTTGCATTGCGTTCTACAGATGGTGCACCTTGCCAGCGCTCGCATGCCGGTCAACCTGTCCCCAGCCATCCAGCTTATTGATAAATTCAGAAAGTGCGGAATAATCAAAAGCGTATTGAGGCTGTATGCGCAAAATTTCTGCCAATGATGAACTGATGACCACCCGCGAAGCGGGAGAGACGCTGGGCGTTGCCGTGCGCACCATTCAGTTGTGGGTGGAGTCCGGGGTGCTGCCGGCCTGGCGCACGGCCGGAGGCCACCGGCGCATTGCCCGCAGCGCGGTTGAGAAGTTGATGCAAGAGCGCGCCAAGGTGCTGGCGCCGGCCCCCCCCGCTACCAGTGAGTCGCCCATGCCGGCCAACGCCCTGCGATTGTTGCTGGTGGAAGACGATGCCAACCTGCGGCTCCTGTTTTCGATGGTGGTTGAGGGCTGGGATTTTCCGGTTGAACTGGTAACCGCCAACAACGGCTTTGATGGGCTCATCCGCATCGGCAAGGTGCAGCCCGACATGGTGATCACCGATCTCAATATGCCGGGGATGGATGGTTTCCAGATGGTGCGCTCTCTCAAGAAGAAAGACTCCGGCTATGAGGAGCTCAATCTGGTCGTGGTGACGGCGTTGAGCAAGGAGTCCATCAAGGATCGCGGCGGATTGCCACCGGGAATTGCTGTTTTCCAGAAGCCGGTGGATTTTGGCAAGCTGGAAATCCTGGCGCGCAAACTGCTGGTGCAAAAAGCCCACACGGGGGCGGTGCAGACCTGATTTCGCAGGCCGTCGCCGCGGGATCACATATTGCCCGCGAGCAGGCGGCGCAGTATGGTGTCCTTGAAGCTGTGGGCATCCGCCAGACCCAGGCGCTCCAGATAGGTCTGGGGCAGGGCCTTGTCTTCCCAAAAGCTCTTGACGGCCAGGGCCAGCAGTTCGGTGGGGTGCTCGCTGGCGTGCTTGAGTTTCTTGAGGGCCCGCACGATGTTGAGTTCGTCGGCGGTGAGATCGGTGCCGAAGGGAAAGCCCGGCAGCAAGCCCGCAGCGCCCCAGGGGTGCAGTTTTTGCTCCAGCACCTGGGGCAGGTTGTGGCGGTAGCGCTCGGGTACCTCGTAATGTGCGTCCAGCTTGCCGTGTGCCTTGGCTTGCCGGACCAGTTCGTCCTGGAAGCGTGAATCGGCCACGGCAACCAGGCGCTTGATGACCTCACCGTCCGGCTGGCCACGCAATTCCGCCACCCCATACTCGGTAATGACAATGTCCCGCAGATGGCGCGGGATGGTGACGTGGCCGTAATTCCAGACGATGCTGCTTCTCAGCCCGTCCTTGTTGTCGTGTGTGGCGCGCAGCATCATGACCAGTCGCGCATCGGGCAGCGCGTGGGCCATGGCGACAAAGTTGTACTGGCCGCCCACGCCGCTGACCACCTGGCCGGATTCCAGTGCGTCACTGGCCGCTGCGCCCAGCAGCGTGACGATCATGGTGGTGTTCATGAAGCGGGCGTTGCGACGCTGGGCGCGCTTGAGTTCTTCCTGGCCGTACAGCTGGTTGATGAAGTCGATGCGCGTCATGTCGATTTTGGCCAGCTCCTGCGCCGGCATGCTGCGCAGGCGTTCGTAGAAGTCGCGTGGCCCCAGGAAAAACCCCCCGGTCATGAAAATGCCGCCCAGCAGGCGGGAGCCCAGCATGTGTTGGCACACGCTGTCAAAGGCCTCTTCCTGCAGGAGGTCGGCACTGCAGCGCTGCGTGCCCAGCACGAGTTGTTCCCCGTCGAGTCGCACTTCGGGGTGCAGGACGCCAAAGCGCTGCAGAAAGGCCAGGTCGTCCTCGGCCACGGGTGTGCGCACACGGCCGGCGTCCAGCAGGGCGCGCAAGGTTTGCGGGGTGACGGTCTCATCCGCGATGGTGCCCTGGTTCAGCAGCTGTTGCAGCGTGACATCGCCGAACACCTCGCGGCGGATGATGCCGGCCTCGATGAGCTTGAGAAAGCCGTTGACAAACATTTCCGAGCAGCCATACAGCCCCTGGTTGAAGCGTCCCAGGTTACGGTCGGCAACGCCGTCGGCACACAGGGATTCCAGAATGCTCCGGTACTCGGTGCTGTGCCGGTCACGCACGATCAGTGCCTGGGCAATGGCATCGCCCAGGGAACCGATTCCGATCTGGAGCGTGCCGCCGTCGGCGACCAGGCTGGAGGCGTGCAGGCCAATGGCGTAGTCGGGCAGGCTGACCTTGTTGTTGGGGGGTGCAAAAATCGTGTGGGTTCCCGCCGGATCGGTGACGACCAGATCGAAAAAATCGGGTGCTACATCGGCCGTGTTGGGCATGAACGGCATGTGCTGGTTGATGACGCCGACGGCCGTGATCTTGTGGTGCGAGGCGCGGAATTTGTCCATGACTTCGAGCACGACGTCCGGGTTGCTGGAGAGGCTCAGGCGTAGGCCGCGTGCGTCCTGTCTGGCGCCCACTGCCTGGGCGATGACATTCATGCCTTGCAATGCCATGTCCCGTGCGATGTGGGTGTAGTTGGTGGACATGTAGCTCTGCTGCGCCACGGTATTGCCCAGGTAGTCACCGGTCTTCATGAACACTTCGCAGACTTCGATGTTGGGGGGCAGGCCGGGGCCCCGCAGGTCCTTCACGTACTCCAGGTCCGGGTAATCGGCAAATACCCGCTCCACCAGGGGAGCCAGAAAGTTCCGCTCCAGATCGCTCTTGCCGACCGGCTTTTCGAGCGACAGCGCGGTAATGATCTTCAGCTTGCGCGCCGGGTTGGCCTTGATGCGGTGGTAAAGCGCATTCACGAACGGGTTGGGTTTGCCCACCCCCAGGGGAATGCCCAGCACGATGTCGCCTGGCGTGGTGTCCAGCACGTGGTCCACGGCAGCGGTGATGGAATCCATCATCAAGGGAGTTGGCATGGGGGTGTCTCCGGATCGTGTCTTGTTGTGTACTCAGGGCGAGGGCACCACGCTGCATGCGCACTTTCGGGCGCGTTTACACTGCGGGTTCCGCATTATTCAGTCTTCCTGTGTCTGCCGCTGCTTCTCCTTCCCATCAGCCCCTGGCCGAACGCCTGCGCCCCCGGCATTTGAGCGAGGTGATAGGTCAGCAACACCTGCTGGGCGACGGCATGCCGCTGCGCATCGCATTCGAGTCGGGGCAGCCGCACAGCTGCATTCTGTGGGGGCCGCCCGGCGTGGGCAAGACCACCATTGCGCGGCTCATGGCCGATGCGTTCGATGCGCAGTTCATCAGTATCAGTGCGGTGCTGGGTGGCGTCAAGGACATCCGCGAGGCGGTGGAGCAGGCGCAGGTTGCACTGGGGCAGGGACGTCGCACCATCGTGTTTGTGGACGAGGTACACCGTTTCAACAAGAGCCAGCAGGACGCCTTTTTGGCGCACGTGGAAAGTGGCCTGTTCACCTTTATTGGCGCGACCACCGAAAACCCTTCGTTTGAGGTCAATTCGGCGCTGCTGTCCCGTGCCGCTGTGTACGTGCTGCAGCCATTGGGTACGGAGGATTTGAAGCTGATTGTGGCCAGAGCCCAGGCGGATGCTGCGTTACCAGCTATTGAAAGCATAGCGGTTGACCGTTTGGTAGCCTATGCCGACGGTGATGCGCGCAGACTCCTGAATACGCTGGAAACCCTGGCGGTGGCAGCCCGGCAGGAGCGACTGGAGCAGGTCACTGATGTGTGGCTGCTTAAGGTGCTGGGGGAGCGCTTGCGCCGTTACGACAAGGGTGGCGAGCAGTTCTACGACACCATCAGTGCGCTGCACAAGTCGGTGCGCGGTTCTGACCCCAACGCCGCGCTCTACTGGCTGGTGCGCATGCTCGATGGCGGGGCCGATCCGCGCTATCTGGCGCGGCGGCTGATTCGCATGGCCAGCGAAGACATCGGTTTGGCGGATCCCCGGGCGCTGCGGTTGGCGCTGGATGCTGCCGAGGTGTACGAGCGCCTGGGCAGCCCTGAAGGTGAGTTGACGCTGGCCGAGTGCGTGGTGTACCTCGCAGTCGCACCCAAATCGAATGCCGTTTACAAGGCGTTCAATGAAGCACGGGCGTTGGTGAAGAAAGACGGGTCCCGACCCGTACCCCTGCATTTGCGCAACGCGCCGACGCGCTTGATGAAGCAGCTCGATTACGGCAAGGACTACCGTTACGCCCACGACGAGCCCGATGCTTTTGCGGCGGGGGAGCGCTATGTGCCCGATGGCTTGCCGGAGCCAGACTTCTACCGCCCGGTGGAGCGGGGGCTGGAAATTCGCATAGCAGAAAAGATGCGCGCGCTCAAGGCGCAGAACCAAAAAAAGCAGCTTCCTTGACTCCGGTGGAATGCGGGTTGACGCAAGGGTAAACCCCGCAGAATCAGCACGTATTTATAGCCGTGCCCTCGTTACAATCCCACCCACTTGCCTGCCGCACACCAAACTTGGCGGGCTTTTTGCTTAAGAACAGGTACAGCTCATAAGGCCGCACCGCTCGTCAATCAATTGCGGGTTCCCCCATTGCTGACTTATGCGCCGGCCAAAAATCGGAGAAGTTTTATGGATATTTTGTTGCAGCAGATCATCAATGGTCTGGTGTTGGGCAGCATGTATGCGCTCATAGCACTGGGCTACACCATGGTGTACGGCATCATCAACCTGATCAATTTCGCCCATGGCGAAGTCATGATGGTCGGGGCCCTGACGAGCTGGACCATCATCGGATTGATGCAGGATTCAATGCCCGGCACGCCCGGTTTTGTGATTTTGATCATTGCGCTGGTCATTGCCTGCGTGGTCGCCGCATCGCTCAACTTCGTGATCGAGAAAGTGGCTTACCGCCCCTTGCGCAACAGCCCCAAGCTTGCACCCCTGATCACGGCCATCGGCATGTCGATCCTGTTGCAGACGCTGGCCATGATCATCTGGAAACCCAACTACAAGTCGTACCCTACGCTGCTGCCCAACACGCCGATTGATATTGCCGGGGCAGTCATTACGCCCACCCAGATCATGATTTTGGGATTCACCGCGGTGTCGCTGGCGGTGCTGATGTGGCTGGTGAATTACACCAAACTGGGGCGTGCCATGCGCGCTACCGCCGAGAACCCCCGTGTGGCCGGCCTGATGGGGGTCAAGCCGGACATGGTGATTTCGGCCACGTTCATTATTGGTGCCGTCCTGGCCGCCATTGCCGGCGTGATGTACGCCTCCAATTACGGAACGGTCCAACATGCCATGGGATTCCTGCCTGGCTTGAAGGCCTTTACGGCGGCCGTGTTCGGTGGCATCGGCAACCTGGGTGGCGCCGTGGTAGGGGCAATCCTGCTGGGCCTGATCGAATCCATCGGTGCCGGCTACATCGGCGCCCTGACTGGTGGCGTGCTGGGCAGCCACTATTCCGATATTTTTGCGTTCATTGTCTTGATCGTTGTGTTGACACTGCGCCCCTCCGGTCTGCTGGGTGAACGCGTGGCTGATCGCGCCTGAGGAGCACCTATTCATGAAGCAACAAAAAATCGTCGTCTTCCTGCTGGCCGCCGTGGGGCTGCTGGTATTGCCCCTGGCGCTGCAGAGTTTTGGCAACGCCTGGGTGCGCATTGCGGACATGGCGTTGCTCTACGTCCTGCTGTCGCTGGGACTGAACATCGTGGTGGGGTATGCCGGTCTGCTGGACCTGGGCTACGTGGCGTTCTTTGCCATCGGGGCCTACATGTTCGGTCTGCTGGGGTCGCCGCACCTGACGGATACCTTTCCGGTTATTGCAGCCATGTTCCCTCAGGGGATGCACACGCCTCTATGGGTCGTATTGCCGTTGGCGGCCGGTCTGGCCGGGGTGTTTGGCATCCTGCTGGGTGCGCCGACCCTGCGTTTGCGGGGGGATTACCTGGCGATCGTGACGCTGGGGTTTGGCGAGATCATCCGGGTGTTTCTCAATAATCTGGATTACCCCGTCAACATCACCAACGGCCCCAAAGGGGTGAGCCAGATTGATTCCCTGCACTTTTTTGGCCTGGACCTGGGCAAGAAAGTTTCCATCGGCGGTTTCGATCTGATGTCGGTTTCGTTGTACTACTACCTGTTTCTGGTGCTGGTGGTGGTCAGTGTCGTGATCTGCCACCGGTTGGAGCTCTCGCGGGTGGGACGTGCCTGGATGGCAATTCGTGAAGACGAGATTGCTGCCAAGGCCATGGGCATCAACACCCGCAACCTGAAGTTGCTGGCCTTCGGCATGGGTGCCACTTTTGGCGGCGTATCCGGCGCGATGTTCGCCGCGTTCCAGGGTTTTATTTCGCCAGAATCGTTCAGTCTGATGGAGTCGGTCATGATCGTCGCCATGGTGGTGCTGGGCGGTGTCGGTTATCTGCCGGGCGTCATTCTGGGTGCTGTGCTGCTGTCGGCCTTGCCGGAGGTGCTGCGCTATGTGGCGGGTCCTTTGCAGGCGATGACAGGAGGGCGGCTGGACTCGGCCATCCTGCGGCAGCTGTTGATTGCGCTGGCCATGATCAGCATCATGCTGCTGCGTCCGCGCGGTCTGTGGCCTTCGCCGGAGCACGGCAAATCCCTGGCGAACGCTAAAACCTGAACTGTGCAGGGCGCGCAGCCGGTTTCAGAACCTGTGCGCGGGCCCTCAACCGAGTGGAATCAACATGACTGAAACTGTACTGAACGTCTCCGGCGTTTCCAAGCGATTCGGTGGCCTGCAGGCCCTGAGCGATGTGGGCATCAAGATCCAGCGGGGCCAGGTGTATGGCCTGATTGGACCCAACGGCGCCGGAAAGACCACCTTTTTCAATGTGCTCACCGGGCTGTACACACCCGACAGCGGCACGTTTGAGCTGGCGGAAAAGCCCTACGAACCTACGGCGGTGCACGCGGTGGCCAAGGCCGGCATTGCGCGCACCTTCCAGAACATCCGTCTGTTTTCCGAGATGACGGCGCTGGAGAACGTGATGGTGGGGCGGCACATTCGCACCCATTCGGGTTTGTTGGGTGCCATTTTCCGAACCGCGAGTTTTAAGGCCGAAGAAAAGGCCATCGCCCAGCGTGCGCAGGAGTTGCTGGACTATGTGGGCATTGGCAAGTTCGCGCCCTACAAGGCCCGGACCTTGAGCTATGGCGACCAGCGGCGCCTGGAAATCGCCCGGGCGTTGGCAACCGATCCCCAGTTGATTGCACTGGACGAACCGGCGGCGGGCATGAATGCGACCGAGAAGGTCATGCTGCGCGAATTGATTGACCGCATCCGCAAGGACAACCGCACCATTTTGCTCATTGAGCACGATGTCAAGCTGGTCATGGGCTTGTGCGATCGGGTTACCGTGCTGGACTACGGCAAGCAGATTGCCGAAGGCACGCCGGCCGAAGTGCAGAAGAACGAAAAAGTGATTGAAGCCTACCTGGGTACCAGCGGCCACTAACCTGAATCAGTTGGGGCAGGGCCGCAGCCCTGTTCCGCGAGGAAACACATGAATACAAACACTTTGCTCAAAGTAACCGGACTGAAGGTTTCCTACGGAGGAATCCAGGCGGTCAAGGGTGTGGATTTTGAAGTGCATGAAGGCGAACTGGTGTCCCTGATCGGCTCCAACGGGGCGGGCAAGACCACCACCATGAAAGCCATTACGGGAACACTGCCCATCAACGCCGGTGACATCGAGTACCTGGGCAAGAGCATACGCGGGCAGGGTCCCTGGGATCTGGTCAAGCAGGGCCTGGCCATGGTGCCCGAGGGTCGTGGCGTATTCACCCGCATGACCATCCTGGAAAACCTGCAGATGGGTGCCTACATCCGCGCGGACAAGGACGGCATTGATGCCGACATCGACAAGATGTTTTCCATCTTCCCCCGCCTCAAGGAGCGGCGTGACCAGCTGGCAGGCACCATGTCGGGTGGTGAGCAGCAGATGCTGGCCATGGGGCGCGCGCTGATGAGCCGGCCCAAGGTGCTGTTGCTGGACGAGCCGTCGATGGGGTTGTCGCCCATCATGGTGGACAAGATATTCGAAGTGGTGCGTGACGTGTATGCCCAGGGCGTGACGGTGCTGCTGGTGGAGCAGAACGCCAGCCGGGCCCTGTCCATCGCGGACCGGGGATATGTCATGGAGTCGGGCATCGTCACCATGTCCGGCGATGCCACCCAGATGCTCAACGATCCGCGGGTTCGGGCCGCTTACCTGGGCGAATAAGGCGGGGGCGCACAGCGCCCGTGCCGTGCGGCGGCGGATTGGTCTTTGTGAATTTTCACGTTCTTGTTCTTCTGTTTGTCACCCTGGTGTGGGGGGCCACATTTCCGGTCCTCAAGCTGGCGACGGCCCATTTGAGTGGCGTGGAGGTTTCGGCCCTGCGCTTCCTGATTGCGGCGCTGTGCATGGCACCGCTGGCGTGGCGGGCACCCCGGCGCACCTGGGCGGATGGCGCTCTGTTGGGCGCCCTGGTGCTGGTGTCCTATGTGGCACAGGCGTTCGGGCTGGAGTTCATTTCGTCCAACCGCAGTGCGTTCCTGACCAGTCTCAATGTATTGATGGTGCCTCTGCTGGGCATCGCCTTTGGCGCCAGGCCGTCCCTACTCGTTCTGGGCTGCGCTGTCCTGGCCTGCGGCGGCATTGGCTTGATGTCCTGGGAGGGCGGCGCTGACCTGGTGGCCGATGCGGCAACTGTATTTGGCGCGCTGGCCTATGCCCTGTATGTGATTTTCCTGTCGCAGTGGTCTTCGCGCCATGTGACCCGGCAACTGGCGGCCACGCAGATCGTCTGGATGGCCTTGTTGGGCAGCTTGTGGATGGTGTTTGATGCCCAGGGAACCGACAAGCTGTCCACCCTGGTGGCGCGGGTTGACGGCCCGCGCCTGGCAGGGCTGGCGTACCTGGGCATTGTGGCGACGGCGGGAATGCTGTTTTTGCAGGCGTTGGCGCAGCGCCATGTTTCTGCAAACAAGGCGGCGCTGGTGTATGCGATGGAGCCGGTCTTTGCGGCGCTGTTTTCCTGGTTGTGGCTGGCGGAGGTGTTGACGCTGCAGGCCGCTGTGGGGGGCGCCCTGGTGGTCTTCGCCGTGGTGCTCAGTGATTGGAAGGGCAGCAAACAGCCTGCATGACATCCGCCTTGGCACGTTCCGGCGTCACAACTGTTTACATCTGTTTGCCATTGGTATGTCGATCCGGGGAGGTGGGGGAGCCGTTACAGGCACATGGAGATTTTCCATGCCCTACTCGACAGGAAGTACTATGAAAATTCAGACTGCGTTGATGACTTTGGTTTTGGCGGCCGGCGGTACGGTATTTGCACAAACGGCGGCGCCCGCGCCCAAGGATCCCCTGGCAACGCCCCGGATCGATCAGCGCGAAGCCAACCAGAACAAGCGGATTGAGCAAGGTGCGGAATCGGGACAGCTGACACGACGGGAGGAACGCCGTTTGAAGATGGGCGAGGCGCGCATCCAGAATGCCGAAGCCCGGGCCAAGGCCGATGGCACAGTGACACCCCAGGAGCGCAAGCACCTGGTGCGGATGGAGAACAAGGAAAGCAAGGCGATTTACCAGCAAAAGCATGACCGGCAGCGTGACATGAACCACGATGGCAAACGGGATCGTGCGCACGCCACCCGGTAAGCCAGCTGGCGTCCGCGAACCCGAAGGCCCGGCATGCCGGGCCTTCTTGCATGCGAAGCCTGCCGTGCTCAGGCTGGGGTCTTGTCCGCTTCTGAAGTGAAAGCGTCGGCAAAGAAATCATCGGGGGCCAGCCCGGCCTTGGCACAGAAGTCCCGCTGTGCCGATGCCACCACGATGGGGGATCCGCAGGCGTACACCTGATGGCCGCTCAGGTCGGCAAAGTCTTCCAGCACCGCATGGTGTACGAAACCGGTGCGACCGGCCCAGTGGTCTTCGGCTGTGGCGTCCGACACCACGGGCACGTAGCGCAGGTTGTGCATGGACTGGAGCTGTTCACGCGCCCAGGTATCCATGTACAGATCGGCCGGTCGCCGTGCACCCCAGTACAGGGTGGTCGGGCGTTCGATTTTCAGGTGCTGCATGTGCTCGAGCATGGCTTTCAGAGGGGCGAATCCGGTTCCCGATGCCAGCAGGACAAGGGGCTTGACCGAGTCTTCCCGCAGGAAGAAGCTGCCGAACGGGCCTTCCATGCGCAAGATTTCCTTTTCCTTCATATCCCCAAAGACGTGGTCCGTGAATTTTCCGCCAGGCATGTGGCGGATGTGCAATTCAATGTTCGGTCCCAGATGGGGGGCGTTGGCCATGGAATAGCTGCGCCGCGTGCCATCGCGCAGGATGAATTCCACGTACTGTCCGGCGCGGTAGGCGAAGTTCTCGTTGGCCGGCAGCTGCAGCTGCAGCACCATGACATCGGGCGACTTCTGAACCATGCTGCTGACCCGGGTGGGCATCTTCTTGACCGGCAATGCTCCCAGTTCGGTGACCTGGCGGGACTCCAGCACCAGATCGGATTGCGGCAGTGCACAGCAAGTCAGAATCAGGCCGCCCGCCTCCTCTTCAGAGCTGAGAGCCTTGCTCTGGTGCGTGCCATGGACCACGGAGCCCGAGAGCAAGCGGCATTTGCAGGATCCACAGGCGCCGTCCTTGCAGCCATAGGGCAAGCCGACGCCCTGGCGGATGCCCGCGGGCAAGATGGCTTCGTCCGCCGGGACGCTGAATGTGCGCCCACTGGGTTGCACCACAACGGAAAAAAGTGGGGTGCCTGCAGTACTTGCCGTCATCTTGTGGGTATCCTTGGAACTCGAATTTTTTGAAAGAAGCTGCGATTTTGCCTTCAAACCAGAACCCCCTTGGTGCCCTGCCAGCCCGTTTCCGGCGGGAACGTGTACTCATTGTTGGCTGCGGCGATGTGGGTTTGCGGGTGGCTGCGCACATGCGGGGCCGGGTGCGGGTGTTGGCAACGACCTCCACGCCCGCACGGGTGGCTGAATTGCGTGCCGCCGGTGTGACGCCGTTGGTGGGGAATCTGGATGCACGCCTTACCTTGCAGCGCCTTGCTGGCCTGGCGACTCGGGTGTTGCATCTTGCCCCACCCCCGTCAGAGGGGTGGACCGACCCGCGTTCCCGGGCTCTGGTGCGGGCGTTGCGGCGGCGAAGCGCACCTGACAGCGTTGTCTATGGCTCCACCAGCGGCGTGTACGGAGATTGCCGGGGTGACTGGGTGCGTGAAACCCGGGCGGTGCATGCAGACACGCCACGGGCCCACCGGCGGGTGGATGCGGAGGCGCAGTTGCGGTTTTGGGGGCGGGCGTCCGGTGTGCGCGCCAGCATTCTGCGCATCCCGGGCATCTATGCCGCGGATCGGGAGGGCGGAACCCCCCGAGCCCGGTTGTTGAAGGCGGTTCCTGTTTTGCGTGCCGAGGACGATGTGTATACCAACCACATCCACGCCGATGATCTGGCGCGTGCCTGCTGCCGGGCGTTGTGGCGGGGAGCTTCACAACGGGTCTACAACATCAATGACGACAGCGGCTTGAAGATGGGGGACTATTTTGATCTGGCTGCTGACCTGTATGGCCTGCCCCGGCCGCCCCGCATTGCCCGGGACAGTGCGTCGGAACAACTTCCGCTGATGTTGCTGAGTTTCATGAACGAATCGCGTCGCATGGACAACACCCGGATGAAACGGGAACTGGGATTGCGCTTGCGCCACCCGACGGTGCGTACCGGTCTGCAGGACGCGTGCTAAGCCGGGCTGCCGGGCGGGTTCTTGGACAGACGCAACAGGATTTTCCAGACGACCCAGCTGCATGCCAGTGTGACCGGGCTGGCCCACAGGACATCGCTGAGCCAGTGCGCGCCATCGGACATGCGGGCGAATCCGATGATCCACCCGGCGGCCAGTCCGCTGATGGCCCACAGGCGCTGGCGTTTGCGATCCACCAGCATCAGGGACACCAGAAAGAAACCGCAGGCCACGTGCCCGCTGACAAAGGAGCAGTTGTTGTTGCACTGGTCGGAAATGACCGCTGCGCGTGTGAACTGCTGCGTGCCGCCAAAGGCTTCGACTTGGTAGGGGCGAGCCCGTTGCCAGTTTTCCTTGAAGCCGGAGTTGACCAGTATGCCTGGCCCCAGCGTGACTGCCAGTACGACGAAAGCCAGTGGCAGCCGCCACGGTTTGCCACGGCGGCTCCAGGTGGCGTATAGCCAGCCAGCGAGGGCCAGCAGCACGATATAGCGGAACACGGTGGGTATATAGAGGTTGATGAGTTCGACCCACCACCAGGACACCGATTGCAGTTGCGCTGATGGCCCGATAAAAATGCCCGCAGCGTATAGGTCCAGAGCCGTCCAGATGGTGGGAATCAATGCCAGTGCCACGGAGGTGCCCAGAATCCACCAAAACAGCGGGGGTGTCTGGTTGGGGGAGGGGGTGTCGGTCGGAAGGGTTTGCATGGAAGCGGGCAGGCGAGAAAGGAAGGCAGTCCTTATTGTCTGCGATTTAAACTAGCCGCTACACTTTGGCCCTGGCGGCACGCCTGTGCCGAGACCAATCCACCGGGACAACGACAATGACCAAAGGCATGATTCTGGCTGCGGGGCAGGGCACCCGGGTGCGTCCGCTGACCCGGGACTTGCCCAAACCGATGGTGCCCATCCTGGGCAAGCCGGTCATGGAGTACCTCGTCGAGCACATGGCGCGCCACGGAGTGACGCAGATCATGGTCAATGTGGCTTACCACCACCGAAAAATCGAAGAGTATTTTGGCGATGGTCATCGCTGGGATGTGGAAATCGGTTACTCCTACGAAGGGGTGCTGGAACACGGTGAAATTGTGCCGCGCCCCATGGGTTCAGCCGGCGGCATGCGCCACATCCAGGATTTCAGCGGTTTTTTTGATGAAACAACGCTGGTGTTGTGTGGTGATGCCCTGATTGACCTCGACATCACCGCCGCCCTGCAGGAGCACCGGGCCCAGGGAGCGGTGGCCAGCGTGGTAGCACTGGAGGTGCCACGTGAGCAGGTGCACAACTATGGTGTGGTGGTGGCGGATGCCGCAGGACGGGTGCAGTCCTTTCAGGAGAAGCCCACGCCCGCTCAGGCCCGGTCAACCTTGGCCAGCTCGGGTATCTACATTTTTGAGCCCGAGGTGCTTACACTGGTTCCCAGCGGGCAGAACTTTGATATTGGCGCGCAGCTGTTCCCGTTGCTGGTCGAACAGCAACGGCCTTTCTTTGTGCAGAACCGGGTGTTCAACTGGATCGATATCGGCCGGGTGAGTGATTACTGGTCGGTGCTGCAACGTGTGTTGCGCGGAGACGTGGCGCGGATGTCCATGCCGGGGCGTGAGGTGCGTCCGGGCGTGTGGGTGGGGCTCAACACCCGCATTGATTGGGAGCGTGTCACCATCGAGGGGCCGGTGTATATCGGCTCCAGCGTGCAGGTCGAACCCGGCGCGACCATCATTGGACCGGCCTGGATTGGCCACGGCAGCCATATCCGCGCCGGGGCTACCGTCACGCGCAGCATTTTGTTTGAGTACACCCGCATCGGCGCGGCTATGAACTTTAGCGAAATGATCGTGTCGCCCCATTACTGCGTGGATCGGACCGGGGAGACCGTGTACCGGGGGGATGACAATAGTCCCCTGCGCTGGAGCGATGCCCGCGCATAAGCGCACGTTTTGATCTTCAGCATATTCAACCCATGACCATTCTTGTCACCGGCGGCGCCGGATTCATTGGCTCCAACTATGTGCTGGACTGGCTCGCGCAGTCGGATGAGACCGTGGTCAATCTGGACAAGCTCAGCTATGCCGGCAATCTGCAAAATCTGGCCAGCCTGAAGGGTGATCCGCGCCACGTGTTCATCCATGGCGACATTGGCGACGCCAAGCGGGTGCCCGAACTCCTGGCCAAGTACCAGCCGCGCGCCGTGGTGAACTTCGCCGCCGAGTCCCATGTGGACCGTTCCATCCACGGCCCCGGCGAATTTGTGCAGAACAACATCGTGGGTACCTACCAGTTGCTGGAATCCGTGCGTGCCTACTGGGCTGCCTTGCCGGCGTCTGCGAAAGCGGCCTTCCGCTTTCTGCATATATCCACCGACGAGGTCTATGGGTCCCTGGACAAGAACGATCCGGCATTCACCGAGTCCCATGCCTACGCCCCAAACAGTCCTTACAGCGCCAGCAAGGCCGCCAGCGACCACCTGGTGCGTGCCTGGCACCACACCTATGGTTTGCCGGTTCTGACGACCAATTGCTCCAACAACTACGGCCCCTACCACTTCCCGGAAAAGCTGATTCCCCTGGTCATTGTCAACGCCCTGGCCGGCAAGACCCTGCCGGTGTACGGTGACGGACAGCAGATCCGCGACTGGCTCTATGTCAAGGACCATTGCAGCGCCATCCGCCGCGTCTTGGAGGCCGGCAAGCCGGGCGAGACCTACAACGTGGGCGGCTGGAACGAAAAGGCCAACTTGGACATCGTGCGCACTATCTGTGGCTTGCTGGATGGCCTGCGGTCGCGGGTCGACGGCAAGTCCTATGCCGACCAGATCGCCTTTGTGACCGATCGCCCGGGACACGACCGCCGCTACGCCATCGATGCCCGCAAGATCGAGCGCGAACTGGGCTGGAAACCGGCCGAGTCGTTTGACACCGGCATCGCCAAGACGGTGCAGTGGTACCTCTCCAACCAGGTTTGGGTGGCCAATGTGCAAAGCGGCGCCTACCGGGACTGGATGGCCGCCCAATACGGCGCCACGGTCGCGGCATGAAGATCCTGCTCTTGGGTTGCGATGGTCAGGTGGGCTGGGAGCTGCAGCGTAGTCTGGCACCGCTGGGTGAGCTGGTGGCGTTGGGTCGCGATGCCACCGGCAATCCCCATGGCCTGTGTGGTGACCTCACCCAGCTGGATGCCCTGGCGCAGACCGTGCGCACGGTCCGCCCGGACGTGATCGTCAACGCCGCCGCACACACGGCGGTGGACCAGGCCGAGAGCGAGCCGGACCTGGCGCGCACCCTCAACGCGGAGGCGCCCGGCGTGCTGGCCGACGAGGCCCAGGCCCTTGGCGCCTGGCTGGTGCACTACAGTACCGACTACGTCTTCAACGGCAGCGGTACCCAGCCGTGGAAAGAAGGCGATGCCACCGGTCCCTTGAGCGTCTATGGCTGCACCAAGCTCGAAGGCGAGCAAGCCGTGCAGCAGCGCTGCCAGCGCCACTTGATCTTTCGCACCAGTTGGGTCTATGCGGCACGCGGCAGCAACTTTGCCAGGACCATGCTGCGCCTGGCCCAGACACGTGAAACCCTGCAGGTCATCGACGATCAGCTGGGGGCGCCCACGGGTGCCGAACTGGTGGCCGATGTGACGGCGCACGCCATTCGCCAGGCGGTGGCGGCACGGGCGTCGGACCTGTCCGGCATCTACCACCTGGTCGCCAGCGGTTGCACCAGTTGGTACGAGTATGCGAAATACGTGATAAACCTCATGGATGCTGCGCAACCAGCTATTAAAAGAGTAGCGGCAGAAATCAAACCGGTGCCCACGACGGCCTTCCCCACACCGGCCAAACGCCCTTACAACTCGCGGCTGGACACTACCAAGCTGCAAACCACCTTTGGCCTGGTGCTGCCCGCGTGGCAGACCGGCATCACCCGCATGCTGAACGAGATTGACCATGGGCGCATCTAGTACCACCGCATCGTCCCGCAAGGGCCTCATCCTGGCCGGGGGCTCGGGCACCCGGTTGCACCCGGCCACGCTGGCCATGAGCAAGCAACTGCTGCCGGTGTACGACAAGCCCATGATCTACTACCCGCTGAGCACGCTGATGCTGGCCGGCATGCGCGACATCCTCATCATCAGCACACCGCAGGACACGCCGCGTTTCACCCAGTTGCTGGGTGACGGCAGCCAGTGGGGCATGAACCTGCAGTACGCGGTGCAGCCTAGCCCGGACGGCTTGGCGCAGGCCTTCATCATCGGCGACCAGTTCATCGGCAACCATGACAGTGCCCTCATCCTGGGCGACAACATCTTCTATGGCCATGACCTGCAGGTCTTGCTGGGCAGGGCCGATCGGCAGCCAGACGGTGCGACGGTGTTCGCCTACCACGTGCAGGATCCCGAGCGCTATGGCGTGGTGGCTTTCGATGCTGAGGGCCGCGCCCGCAGCATCGAGGAAAAGCCGGCGCATCCCCAAAGCAGCTACGCGGTGACTGGCCTGTATTTTTACGACCGGCAGGTGGTTGATATCGCCAAGGACGTGAAGCCCAGTGCGCGGGGTGAGCTGGAAATCACGGCGGTGAACCAGGCCTATCTGGAAAGGGGGCAGCTGAATGTGCAGATCATGCAGCGTGGCTACGCCTGGCTGGACACGGGAACCCATGACAGCCTGCTGGAGGCCGGGCAGTTCATTGCCACGCTGGAGCGGCGCCAGGGCCTAAAAATTGCCTGTATCGAGGAAATTGCCTGGCGCAGCGGCTTTATTGGCGACGAGCAGCTCGCGCGGCTGGCCCAGCCGCTGGCGAAGAATGGTTACGGCCAGTATTTGCAGGGTTTGCTCAAGGACGGAGGAACGCTGTGAAGGCGACACCGACAGCCATTCCCGATGTGCTGCTGATCGAACCGCGGGTCTTTGGCGATGCGCGTGGTTTTTTCTTTGAGAGTTTCAATCAGCGCGACTTTGCGCAGGCCACCGGCGTCCATGCGGCTTTTGTGCAGGATAACCATTCCCGCTCCGCCCGCGGGGTGTTGCGAGGCCTGCATTACCAGATTCGGCAACCCCAGGGCAAGTTGGTGCGGGTGGTGGCGGGTACGGTTTTTGATGTGGCCGTCGACTTGCGCCGCGCCTCCCCCTCGTTTGGGCAATGGGTGTGCGCCGTTCTGTCCGAGGACAACAAGACCCAGCTCTGGATCCCTCCGGGATGCGCGCACGGTTTCGTGGTGCTGTCGGAATCCGCCGATTTCTTGTACAAGACCACCGACTATTACGCGCCGGAACATGAGCGTTGTATTGCCTGGAACGATCCGACATTGAATATCGACTGGCCGGATCTGGGGCAGGCACCTGTGCTGTCGGCGAAGGATGCGGCCGGTGTTTCTTGGGCCGATGCGCTCTTTTTTGAATAATCGCCTTTCACAGCGTCCGCTTTGTGCGGCGCCTCACAGGAGAATCCCATGGTTTTGAAAATGCGACCCGCGGTGCTTGGTTCGTTGCTTATGGTGGCCGTGCTGGGCGGTTGTGCGGCTCTGGAGTCGGTGCCTGCAGCAGTTCCCGTCACGTCGACGGAGTTGGTGGCAGGGGAATGGGTGGCGTTCGCCGTCGACGGGGTGGACGAGGTGGTATCCCCCAAGCCCAAACTGCGCTGGACGGGAGCGGAGCAGGTGTCGGGAACGGGCGGATGCAATGCATTTGCGGGCCGGGCGGTGGCTGGCCCGCAGGGGCTGCGCATCGGACCCTTGAGGGCCCTGGGCAAGCCGTGTCTGACCTTGCCTGGGGGGCAGGAAGACCGCTTTTTCCAGGCGCTAGAGCAAACCCGCACAGCCCGTCTGGAGCAAGACCAACTGGTTCTCGTGGATGCCGCAGGGAAAACGCTGGCCCGCCTGTTGAAGGCCCGCTGAACGGGGGCGGCCCGTTAGCGGCTGGTCACAACCGCCGGCCCCATGTCCTGGAATGGACCCAGCGGGTTGGTATTGACGTCTACCTCGTTGACCACGGGCTGACCGCCCCAGGCCCGGTAGACCACCACGTCGTTGACCATCAGGATCAGCGCGTTGAAGCGCCAGCCGGTGGTTTCGGTGCGCCGTTTGAAGTTGAGGAAATCGGCCCAGAAATTGCCCGTGCGCGCCTTGGCGATGCGCGCCACGTTTACCTCCCAACCCCGGCAGGCATCGCGGGCATCGAGGCAGGTCACGATACCGGGGTCCAGGTCTTCCTTGGTGAGCACACTGCCATTCACCACTTTGCGCACAATGTCCGAATGGGTGAGGATGAGGGTGTTGGGCTGTTTGGCGGGTGAAATGCCGATGTCCGAGAGGGTGGCCAGGTTGCTTTTCTTGGGCTGCAGCGATTCGATGGCCTTGCGCGCGTCATCAAAGTTCTGGAACGTGGGGGATTCGCTCAGCGACTTGGGCAGCATGGACGAGCAGCCCCCCAGCAGCAAAGCCAGCGAGAGGGCACAACCAAAATGGACGATGCGGCGCTGAATCACGTGGAAGATCTCCTGGCTGAACTGGGCACCTTACTGCCACCCAAATCGACGAATGTAGAAGCGCTTCATGTGTGTTGTCAGTAAGGCATAGCATAGCAAGATACCGAGCAACCACGGGAAAAAAGCCGGTGGCAATGCCTGCAGCTTGAAGGCGTCCGCCAGTGGCCCCATCGGCAGGAAAATACCCAGGGCCATGACCAGCAGCGTCATGGCCGTCAGGGGCCACGCAGCACGGCTCTGGATAACGGGAATTTTGGGCGTGCGGATCATGTGCACGATCAGCGTCTGCGTGAGCAGACCCACCACAAACCAGCCGGACTGGAACAAGGCTTGCTGGTCAACGGACTGGGTTTTGAATACCTGCCACATCACGACAAAGGTAGTGATGTCAAACAGCGAGCTGATGGGCCCGAAGAACACCATAAATCGACCGATGCCGTCTGGATTCCACTGCAAGGGCGCCTTCAGCTGCTCGGCGTCGACCGCGTCAAACGGTATGGCGATCTGCGACACGTCGTATAGCAGGTTCTGTACCAGCAGTTGCAGGGGAAGCATGGGCAGGAAGGGCAGAAAAATGCTGGCGACCAGCACCGAGAACACGTTGCCGAAATTGGAGCTGGCCGTCATGCGGATGTACTTCAGCATGTTGCTGAAGGTCTTGCGCCCTTCAAGCACCCCTTCGGCCAGCACCATCAAACTGCGTTCCAGCAGGATGATGTCGGCGGCTTCCTTGGCAATGTCCACCGCGGTGTCCACTGAAATGCCGATGTCGGCCGCCCGCAGGGCCGGCGCGTCATTGATGCCGTCGCCCATGAAGCCGACGACATCCCCGTTGCTGCGCAGCGCGCGCACAATGCGTTCCTTGCTCAGGGGTGAGAGCTTGGCAAAGATGGTGTTGGCCTCCACCGCCAGGGCCAATGCCTTGTCGTCCATTCGGTCAATCTGGGCGCCCATGACGACGCCTCCCACGGCAAGACCTACTTGGCGGCAGACCTCGGACGTCACCAGTTCGCTGTCACCGGTCAGTACCTTGACTGTGACACCGTTGTCGGCGAGCGCCCTGAGCGCTGGGGCTGCGGACTCCTTCGGCGGGTCCAGGAAGGCGATGTACCCGATCAAGGTCAGTTCCGCCTCATCGGCGACCGAGTACACCAGCTGGCTCGGTGGCAGCTCCTTCATAGCAACGGCCACCACGCGCAGCCCTTGTGCGTTCAGTTCCCGTGTGACGTGAAGCACGCGCTCCAGCATGGGGCCGTCCAGCGGGACGTCCCGCTGGCCGTCGCGAACCTGGGTGCAGGCTGCCATGATCTCCTCGACGGCGCCCTTGCAAATCAGCTCATGGTGGTGCTCGCGTTCCGACACCACCACCGACATGCGCCGGCGCTGGAAATCGAAGGGGATTTCGTCGATCTTCTGGTAGTTGCGCGTCAGTTCCAGGGCTTCGTGGACCTCCGTGTGATCCAGTACGGCATGGTCCAGCAGGTTCTTCAGACCGGTCTGGTAGAAGCTGTTGAGGTATGCGAATTCGAGCACCAAGTCCGACTCGTTCCCGAACACGTCGGTGTGGCGCGCCAGGGCAATTTTGTCCTGCGTGAGGGTGCCCGTCTTGTCCGTGCACAGCACATTCATGGCGCCGAAGTTCTGGATGGCATCCAGCCGCTTGACGATGACTTTCTTGCGCGACAACAGCACGGCGCCCTTGGCCAGCGTCGAGGTCACGATCATGGGCAGCATCTCCGGTGTCAATCCGACGGCAACGGACAGCGCAAACAGAAAGGCTTCCGGCCAGTTGCCCTTGGTGAAGCCGTTGATCAGGAAGACCAGCGGCACCATGACGGCTGCAAAACGGATCAGCAGCCAGCTGACCTGGTTCACCCCGGCCTGGAAGGCGGTGACACCCTCGCCATTGGCCGTTGCCCGGATCGCGACCGTGCCGAAGTAGGTCCGGTTGCCCGTGGCCAGAATGAGCGCCGTGGCCGAGCCCGACACCACATTGGTGCCCATGAATACCAGATTGCGCGTTTCCAGCGGTCCGTCCTGCGGGGGCGATGCCACGGGGAATTTCTCGACCGGCAAGGATTCCCCAGTCATGGCCGACTGGCTGACAAACAGGTCCTTTGCCGTCAGTATCCGGCCGTCGGCCGGGATCATGTCGCCGGCGGACAGCAGCACGATGTCTCCCGGGACCAGTTGCCGGATCGGAATGTCTTCCGGTGGCAGGGGCGCGCTGGAGGTGCCTCGCCGGATCACGCTGGCATGGTTGCTGACCAGGTCCTTCAGGTTTTGGGCGGCCCGGCTGGAGCGCCACTCCTGGACAAAACGCAGCACCGTCGAGAGTGCCACCATGCTGCCAATCACCACGGCCGCCTTGGTGTCCCGGGTGAGCCAGGACACCAAGGCCAGGGTGGACAGCAGCAGGTTGAAGGGATTCTTGTAACTGAGCCACAGGTGCAGCCACCAGGGCGCCGGCCTTTCGTGCTCCACCTCGTTGGGTCCCGCTTGCGCACGGATGGCCTCCACTTCGGCGTTGCTCAGGCCCTCGTTGCAGGCGTGAAGCCGCGCCAGCACCGTTGCCAGATCGTCCGTTGCATCGCGCGTCAGCTGCCGGGCCAGCGTGTCCGGCACCGCCCTGGCCGCGTGTTCGGCAGAAAGGGATTCAAAAAGGACCCGGCGGTGGAAAAAATGCCCCGCGCGGCGTGACAGGAAAAATCCCCAAAACCGATGTCGGAAGAAATGCATGGCCCTGTTCCTTGGCTTCCTTCGCCTGCTGCAACGCATGGCAACGACGCACGCTGCGCAGAGAACGAGAGGAAGAGAAAGGCCATTTTGACAGCGAATGTGCCCAATGCCAGCTAAAACCACAGCAGGATGCCGTGGTGCCCGGGGCCGGAATCGAACCGGCACGCCTTGCGGCGGCGGATTTTGAGTCCGCTGCGTCTACCAATTCCACCACCCGGGCGACGCTAAAAACCAAGACGCAAATTATGGCACATTTAAGGGCATGAAATACCCAACGATTGAAGACGCCATCGGGAAGACTCCTCTGGTAGCCCTGCAGCGCATTGGCGCCCAGGAACACGCGGCACGCAACACCGTGGTGCTGGGCAAGCTCGAGGGCAACAACCCGGCTGGCTCCGTCAAGGACCGACCGGCCCTCTCGATGATCCAGCGTGCGCAGGAGCGCGGAGAGGTTCGGCCTGGCGACACGCTGATCGAGGCCACCTCGGGCAACACCGGCATCGCGCTGGCCATGGCCGCGGCCATCAAGGGTTACCGCATGGTGCTTGTCATGCCGGAAGACCTGTCCATCGAGCGCGTCCAGACCATGAAAGCCTTTGGCGCCGAGCTCATCCTCACGCCCAAGAGCGGCGGCATGGAGTACGCGCGTGACCTGGCCGAACAGATGCAGCGTGACGGCAAGGGGCGGGTGCTGGACCAGTTTGCCAACGCCGACAACCCCCGCGCCCATTACGAAACCACAGGCCCCGAGATCTGGGCCGACACGCAGGGGAAGGTCACCCATTTCGTCAGCGCCATGGGCACCACGGGCACCATCACCGGCGTGTCGAAGTTTCTGAAGGAAAAGAACCCGGCCATCCGCATCGTGGGTGCCCAGCCGTCAGAAGGTTCCCGCATTCCCGGCATCCGCAAATGGCCGCAGGAATACATGCCCAAGATCTACGACCCGTCCCACGTGGACGAGCTGGTGTACGTGAGCCAGTCCGATGCCGAGGACATGTGCCGCCGCCTGGCCCGCGAAGAGGGCATATTCGCCGGCATTTCGGCCGCCGGCGCATGCTGGGTGGCCCAGGAAATCGCGCGGCGCGAAGCCAATGCCACCGTTGTCTTCATTGTGTGCGACCGGGGTGACCGTTACCTGTCCACGGGGGTGTTCCCGGCATGATGCAAGCCTTCACCTATTGCCCCCAGTGCGCCACGCCGCTGGCGCGCATCACCCGTGCGGAGGACGGCGGCGACAAGGAGCGCTTGCGCTGCCCGGCCTGCGACTTCACCCACTGGAACAACCCCACGCCGGTATTGGCCGCGGTCATCGAGTACGACGGCAAGATCCTGTTGGCCCGCAACGCGGCCTGGCCGGGCAAGGTCTATGCGCTGATCACCGGCTTCATGGAAGCAGGCGAGACGCCACAGGAAGGCATTGCCCGCGAAATTGCGGAAGAAACCAACCTGGCGACGCAGTCGCTGGACCTGATCGGTGTGTACGATTTCCAGCGCATGAACCAGATCATCGTGGCCTACCACGCGGTGTGCCACGGCGAGATTCGCCTGTCCCCCGAACTGGTGGACTACCGGCTGTTTGCGCCCGCCGACGTGAAATGCTGGCCGGCGGGCACCGGCTATGCGCTGGCCGACTGGTTGACGGCCCGTGGCCACACGCCCACTTTCATCGAATTCCCCAAGCGCGACTGAGTATGCTGATCGACAAAGAAATTGATACCCGCGGCCTGCATTGCCCCTTGCCCATCCTCAAGGCCAAAAAGGCCCTGGCCGACATGGAGAGCGGTCAGACGCTCAAGGTGGTGTCCACCGACGCGGGCTCCCTGCGCGACTTCCAGGCCTTTGCCAAGCAGACCGGCAACACCCTGCTCGAGCAGCAAACCGAGGGCGCTGAATTCATCCACGTGCTGCGTCGGCGCTAAGTTTTTTGCCAACGCTTGCCAAAACAAAGGCCACCCGAGGGTGGCCTTTTTTACTGGGGAAAGGGCCCATCAGCCCAGGCGCTTGAGTTGCTCGCGCACCTTTTCCAGCGTGGATCCAAAGTCGGCCACGCGCTTGCGCTCCTGCTCCAGCACGGCCGCAGGTGCCTTGGCCACAAAGGCTTCGTTGCCGAGCTTGGCATTGGCCTTGGTGATCTGTTCTTCCAAACGTGCCACTTCCTTGCCCAGGCGCAGTTTCTCGGCCGCCACGTCCACTTCCACAAAGAGGCATACGCGGGCTTCGCCCACCACGGCCACGGGGGCCGACTGGGCGGCTGCCTGCCAGGCCGCTTCGTTGTCGAACAGCTTGACTTCACTGAGCTTGGCAAGGGCTTGCAGCACCGCGGCGGACGATTGCAGGAAGGCACCCTCGGCGGCGGTTTGCGCCACCACGAACAGGGGCAACCGGGCGGCGGGGGAGACATTCATCTCGCCGCGCAGGTTGCGGCAGGCGTCCACCAATCCTTTTAGCTTGGCCACGTGGGCAAGGGACGCCTCGTCAATGCGCTCCGGCTGGCAGACGGGGTAGGCGGCCACCGCCACCGATGGACCGGCACGCCCGGCCACCGGTGCCACCTTCTGCCACAGCTCTTCGGTGATGAAGGGCGTGATGGGGTGGGCCAGGCGCAGGATGGTTTCCAGCGTGCGGATCAGGGTGCGGCGGGTGGCGCGCTTTTGCGCGTCGCTGCCGGTCTGGATCTGCACCTTGGCGATCTCCAGATACCAGTCGCAGAACTCGTTCCAGACAAAGTCGTAGATGGTGTTGGCCACGTTGTCCAGGCGGTAGTCGGCAAAGCCCTGGGCCACCTCGGCTTCTGTCTTCTGCAGCAGAGAGACAATCCAGCGGTCGGGCGCACTGAAGTCCAGCACGGCGGTGTCGCACTGGGTGCCGTCCTGCAGGCCGCAGTCCTGGCCCTCGCAGTTCATCAGCACAAAGCGCGTGGCGTTCCACAGCTTGTTGCAGAAATTGCGGTAACCCTCGCAACGCTTGCTGTCGAAGTTGATGGAGCGGCCCAGCGAGGCCAGCGCGGCGAAGGTGAAGCGCAGGGCATCGGCGCCGTAGGCGGGAATGCCTTCGGGGAATTCCTTTTCGGTGTTCTTGCGCACGGCGGGTGCGGTCTCGGGCTTGCGCAGGCCGGTGGTGCGCTTGTCCAGCAGGGGGCCAAGCGCAATGCCGTCGATCAGGTCCACCGGGTCGAGCACGTTGCCCTCGGACTTGCTCATCTTCTTGCCCTGGGCGTCGCGCACCAGGCCGTGGATGTACACATGCTTGAACGGCACACGCCCGGTGAAGTGCGTGGTCATCATGATCATGCGGGCGACCCAGAAGAAGATGATGTCGTAGCCGGTGACCAGCACGCTGGAGGGCAGGTACAGGTTGTAGTCGTCGGTGGCGCTGTCCGTCTGCTGGGGCCAGCCCATGGTGCTGAAGGGCACCAGGGCAGAGGAGTACCAGGTGTCGAGCACGTCCTCGTCGCGGCGCAGGGTCTTGCCCGGGGCCTTGGCCTGCGCCTCGGCTTCGTTGCGTGCCACATAGACCTTGCCGTCTTCGTCGTACCAGGCAGGAATCTGGTGACCCCACCACAGCTGGCGGCTGATGCACCAGTCCTGGATGTTGTTCATCCACTGGTTGTAGGTGTTGATCCAGTTCTCGGGCACGAACTTCACCTCGCCCGACTGCACGGCGTCGATGGCCTTTTGCGTGATGGACTTGCCCGTGGTGTCACCCTTGCCGACTTGGTTCATGGCGACAAACCATTGATCGGTGAGCATGGGCTCGATGATCTGGCCGGTGCGGGCGCAGCGCGGCACCATCAGCTTGTGCTTCTTCACCTCCACCAGGAAGCCACCGGCTTCCAGATCGGCGACGACCTTCTTGCGTGCCACGAAGCGGTCCAGGCCCTGGTAGGCGGCGGGGGCGTTCTCGTTGATCTTGGCGTCCAGCGTCAGCACGCAGATCATGGGCAGCTTGTGGCGCTGGCCTACCTGGTAGTCGTTCTGGTCGTGGGCGGGGGTCACCTTCACCACACCGGTGCCAAAGGCCTTGTCCACGTAGTCGTCGGCAATCACGGGAATGGTGCGGTTGCACAGGGGCAGGGTGACCTGCTTGCCGATCAGCGCCGTGTAGCGTTCGTCTTCCGGGTGCACCATCACGGCCACGTCGCCCAGCATGGTCTCGGGGCGCGTGGTGGCCACGGTAATGTCGCCGGAACCGTCGGCCAGGGGGTAGCGGATGTGCCACAGCGAGCCGTCTTCCTCTTCGCTCTCCACCTCCAGGTCGGACACCGCGCTTTGCAGGACGGGGTCCCAGTTGACCAGGCGCTTGCCGCGGTAGATCAGGCCTTGCTCATACAGCTGCACAAAGGTTTCGGTCACCGTCTTGGACAGCTTCTCGTCCATGGTGAAGTACTCGCGGCTCCAGTCCACGGTATCGCCCATGCGGCGCATCTGGGTGGTGATGGTGTTGCCGCTCTTTTCCTTCCACTCCCACACTTTCTTCACGAAGGCGTCGCGGCCCAGGTCGTGGCGGCTGACCTTCTGGTCCTGCAACTGGCGCTCCACCACGATCTGCGTGGCAATGCCGGCATGGTCGGTGCCCGGAATCCATGCCGTGTTGTGGCCCAGCATGCGGTGGTAGCGCGTCAGGCTGTCCATGATGGTCTGGTTGAACGCATGGCCCATGTGCAGCGTGCCGGTCACGTTGGGTGGGGGCAGCTGGATGGCAAAGGCCGGCTGGCCTGCCTGGGGGGCTTGCGTGCCGCGGTAGCCGGCCACGCCGTAGCCGCGCTTTTCCCACTCGGGGCCCCAGTGGGCTTCCAGCGCGGCGGGCTCGAACGATTTGGAGAGGGATTGCAGGCCGGGCTGTGCGGGAGGGGTGGAAGCGGTGTCGGTCATGGTGGCATCAGTTCTGTCAGAGCAGGCGATTTTACCGGGGCACGGGCGCGTGCCGGCTATTGCTACTGTTTTCATAGCTGTCTGCGCAGGCAATGCGGTGCCTGCAGGCACTTTTCATGCCTAAATTCGGGGTTGAAATGGGGCGGACGCACGGGCGGGGCCCGTTCGGGATTACAGTGAACCCCATGTCGCCATTCACCACCGCCAAAGACTGGGCACGCCGCATCAAGCGGGATGCGGTCGCGGTCTACTTTGCGGCCCGGGACGCCCGCACCCCGGCGTATCTGCGGATACTGGCCGTGGCCATTGCCGCGTATGCGCTCAGCCCGATCGATCTCATCCCGGACTTCATCCCCGTGCTCGGGTACCTGGACGATGTGCTACTGCTTCCGCTGGGCATCTGGCTGGTGGTGCGGCTGCTGCCCGTGCCCGTGCTGCAGGAATCCCGCGCCAAGGCCGATGCGGTCCTGGAACGGCCCCGCAGCATGGCGGCGGCCGGGGTGGTCGTGGCGCTGTGGGTCGTGGGCGCCGGCCTTGTGGGTTACTGGCTGTTGCAGAGGGCGGGTACCTGAGCGGCCCTTCACAGGAGAAAGCAAGCATGAGCATTCGCATTGTCCGACTCGGCACTCCGCGCGCACCCAACGAGGGCTTGCGCATGGGAACCGTGCGCCGCCCGCCGCGCGGCGTTCCCAAGTCGGAGTTCGCGTCCCAGAACTGGTATGACGTCTGGTACCCCAACCTGGCACCGTCGGTCGAGACCATGAAGCTGGCGCAACAGGCCGAAAGCCCCAAGGACTGGGCAGCGTTTGGCAAGGCGTACAGGGCCGAGATGGCCACGCCGGAGAACAGCCGGACCCTGCAACTGCTGGCGGCGCTGTCCCACCAGACCAACTTTTCCATGGGCTGCTATTGCGAGGTGGAGAGCCGGTGCCACCGCTCCCTGCTGCGGTCGCTGCTGGAAGACAACGGCGCCGATCTGTCAGCGTCCTGAACCGCTGCTGCGTGCGTGCCCGTCGTGTGCGAGCAGCGCCTGCACGGCCTGTTCGGCCGATGCCAGTGCGCCCTCCTGCCACCCGTTGAGGGGAGACAGCGCATCGCTGGCCCAGAAGACAGGGGGCAGGCCCCGTTGCAGTTGCTCCAGGGTCTGGGTGGCAGCGGCGTGCAGGCGCGCTGCTGCGCCACCCGCAAAAGGCATGCGGGACCACTGCACCACCAGCGGGTGGTGCCAGTCCTGTACGGCCAGCCGGGCTGCGGGGCGCACCAACTGGCGGGCGCGTGCAATCTGCTGGGCGCGCGAGCCGGTGAACGTGTGGGCGATAGCCGGGCCGTTGCCATACACGCAGGCAATCCGCTGGGGCACGGGAGTGCTTCCGCAGGGGGGCAGGATGAGGTGCTGCCCGCCCGGGGTGTTGGGCCCGGCCCAGGTGCCGTCCGTTTCGAACGCGATCTTGATCGCATCGGCAGTCTGCACCGCCTGCAGATCCTGTTGCATCCCGCGTGGCAATTCCAGTTCCAGAGCCGCCAGCTGGCCCAGCGGCAGGGCCAGCACGGCGTAGTCGGCTTCCAGCCGTTCGGTGCGCACTCCGCAGCGCGCCCATACGACGACCCCTTTCTGGCCGGTCAGCCCGGTGCGCTGGATGCCCAGCGCGCTGGTGGCGGTGCGCACCGGGGCGCGCAGCGCCTGCGCCAGGGCCCGGGGCAGCGCTTCCATGCCGCCAGCGGGTTGCAGGGCCGTGGCATCGCCGAGGTTGGGGTCGGCGCACAGCGGCTCCAGTGCAACGCCGTGGCGGGTGGCGCATTGCAGCACCCGGTGGTGCCAGGGCAGGATGCGCCAGGCGCCGGCATTGAGGTATTGCCCCTCGGAAAAGGTGCAGCGCTGGAGCTGCCCCTGCAAGTCGGGCACCACATCACCGGTGCGCACGGTCCAGTTGCGTCCGCCAACGCGCGTGCTGGCCTCCAGCACGGTGACGTGCCAGCCGGCCTGCTCCAGAGCCCAGGCGGTTGACAGGCCGGCCATGCCGGCACCGACGACGATCACCCGGCGCTCGGGTGCGTGCGTCTGCGCCAGGGCCCCGGCACCCAGGGCGCCGCAGGCCACGGCACCCAGCAGCAGGTTGCGGCGCGGCAGGTGAGGGGGTGGATGTGCAGCCATAATTTGCGCATGCCATTAAGCCATACGCTGCGCGTTTTTCTGCTGTTCATCGTCCTGTGCGCGGGGGCCTCGGCGGGGCATGCCGGAACACGCCTGGACGCCCTGCGCCAGCAGGGGCAACTGGTGTGCGGCGTGGCCCCCCAGGACCCGGGGTTTTCCCAGCGCCAGCCCGACGGCAGTTTCCAGGGACTGGAGATCGACCTGTGCCGCGCCGTGGCCGCAGCCGTGCTCGGGTCGTCCTCGCAGGTGCGCTTCGTGGCGCTGGACACGGTGCACGAGTTCCTGGCCGATCCGCGCATCGACCTCGTGTTCCACCGGCTGAGCTGGGCCCTGACACGGGAGGCGCCGGGACAGCTGGAGTTTGGCCCGGTGTATTTCCTGGAGGCACCAGCGAACAACCGCCTGGAGCCGCTGGCACCGTTGTTGCGCAGCGATGACGCGGACTTTGCCCGCATCGTGCGCTGGGCCGTCTACGCGCTGCTGGATGCCGAGCATGCGGGCGTCGACCACACCACGGCGGAGCAGGCGGGCGTGCGCGGACAATGGCCAGCGGGCGAAACGGGCGCGGCACTGGGCCTGCCGCCGGACTGGGCCAACCGTATGGTGGCGCAGGTGGGCAACTATGCGGAAATCTATGAACGCAACCTCGGTGTTCGGGGTGCACGGCCACTGCCCCGCGGCCCCAACCGCCTGTGGCGCGATGGGGGGCTGATCGTGCCCCTTTTGCTGCACTAGTTGCCGGTGGGCTGGAGCACGATGTCCACCGAATGGACTCCGCTGATGCGCCGCGGAATGGCCACCGGCCGGGCTAGCACGTAGCCGCGCTTGCGGATGTCGATGCGGATTTTTTCCGGGTTGACCTTGCCACCCAGGTTTTCAATCCAGCCATGCACATCGGGCGTGCGGTAGTGGCCCGGGCGGTCGTTGCGGACCGGAATCGTCATGCCCAGGTCCTCCGCGATCACCAGGATCTGCACGTCATCCACATAGCGGCCCTGCGTGTCCTTGATGTTGCCGGCATACACCAGGGCATTGGGGCTGTTGGCGTCGCTGCGGCCCTGGGGAAAGAAGAAGGGCGTGCCATTGGCCCAAGCGCCCAGCGCGGTGGCGCACAGCAGGCCCATGGCCCCGCGCCGCAGGAGTGTGTGAAGGTGGGTCATTTCAGAAACCAGTGGCTCTCATGCACGCAGACCACGGCGGCCAGCAGCAGTGCGCCCACCCACACGGTATCGTCTGGCAGGCGATTCGTCCAGCGGCGGGGCAGCAACAGCGCGGCGCCGCCTGCCAGCAGGCCGATGGCCTTCCAGCCGTAGTAGGTGATGCGCGGTCCCAGCGCCTCGCCCTGGGGCTGCCAGTGCCACTCGCCCACCATGGGGTAGTAGAAGAACAGCGTGAGGTCCTGCGAATACGCCAGCACGTAGGCCGCGCCGGCCACCAGTGCGGCCAGTGTCCAGCGCCCCAGGGGAGAAGGGGTGTGCTCCATCAGAATCCCACGCCTTTCAGGTTGTTGAGCAGATGGCCGGCCACGAGCGCGTACCACACGATGGTGGCCAGTGCGGTGGTGAGCAGGCGCCGGCTGCGCGCCTGTGCGGCGTCCAGCGGAAGCCGCCACAGCACCAGGTAGGGCCCCAGCAGGAAGAAACCCAGCGCCACGAGGTGTTCCTTGATCTCGAACACGCCGTTCCAGGGCCACAGTTGTAGGTCGAACAGCATGGTTTTCACGTCCACGCGGTACGGCCCGTACACCACGTCGCCCAGCACCATGGTGAGCACGTAGCTGATGGCAATGGCCCGCGCATACAACGGTGCGCGGACCGCGGCAAAACCGGCAACCACCCCCGCGGGGCGTCCCGTCGCCGGCGCCCGGCGCCAGGTGGCCGCGGCCTGGTGGCTGAGCGCACCCACCAGAAAGAGGGAACACACGGCATGCAGCAGCAGAGCCAGGATCATCATGGTGTCGGACCTCCAGACCCGGGCTGCACCGGAGTCGTCAGGCGGTAGGCGTTACCCTGCGGCTGGCTCGCGTACAGCGTGGCAAGAAAATGCTGCAGCATGCCCACCTCCTCGATCTGGTGGCGCTCCCAGTGCCGGAGCATGGCCTCGGGGTACATGGCGCGGCGGATGGCCCAGTTGACCATTCCGCCCACCACCGGCCACTCCACGCCGATGGTGCTGACCACCCGGTACTGGGTGCCGGTGGGGGTGGCATCGAAAAGATGGTCGATTTCGCCAAACCGCAGGCCGGCCACTTCGGGAACGACCGTCATGCCGGTGGCATCCAGCCGGGTCACGCGCCCGGCGCCCTTGCTGTCGAACGGGCCGAACCATTCCTCGCGTTCGACCAGGGCCCCGACTCCCATGCCCGGCTGGCCGTCCAGTGCGGGTTCCACCACCCGGATGCGGCCGTGCTCGGTGGGGTGGAACACATGGTAGAACGGGTAGCGCACGCCACCAATGTCAACCGTGGAAATGGGCAGCTTGCGGTACCACCAGGCCAGCATCTCGGGGCGAATGCCGGTCAGCGGCAGGTGTGTGATCTCGATGCGCAGGCGGCCATCGGGCAACACCCGGTGCGAGGCCTGGGCGGGCCGGTAGTCGGGCACCGTCCAGGGCAGGGTTCTTGGCGCGTCGTGCTGCAGGCCGTGGCCGGACAGGCGCCACCCCAGCACTGCGCCGGCCAGCAGCACCAGCAGGAAGAGGGTCAGACCACGTTTCGGGGCACGCATGGCTCAGGCACGCAGGCGGCGCAGATGCGGCATGGCCAGCGCGGCCAGCAACGCCATGGTGGCCAGCCCCACGCCCGCCGCGGCGATGGCACTGGTGGTGCCGGTGGCGCGCACCAGCGCGCCGGCGGCCACGCCCGAGGCAGCGGGAACCACCTGGGAAATGATGGAGTAGATGCCCATGATGCGTCCGCGCAGGGCCTCGGGTGCTTGGCCCTGGATGCCGGCAATGACGAAGCTGATCACCATGCCGCCCAGCAGGCCCATGCCACCGAGCGCCGTGGCCGAGACCGCCGCGCTGCTCCAGCAGGCCAGGGACGCAAACAGCAGGCTGGCGGCGACGGTGCCGGCAAAGATGGCGGCACCGTGGCGCACATGCTTGCCCAGCAGCAGGGCCGAGACGCCGCCCAGGATCAGCGTCAGCGCCATCAGGCCCAGGTAGATGCCACGCTGCAGTTCCGACAGGCCCAGCACCTCGCGCGCCAGTTTGGGCAGCAGGATCTGCATGGGCCCGGTCATGGCGTAGGCCAGGATGGCCGCCCCGATGAGCTGGCTCAGCAAGGGGTTGGCGCGCACGGCGGCAAAGCCCTCGCGCAGTTCGCGTGCCACGCCCTGGCTGGGGCGGTCACTGCCGTGCGTGCGGGTGCCCAGCAGCAGGAGCGAGGAGGCGGCAAACAGGGCCATGCCGGTGGCAAACACCGCCGGCCAGCCGTAGTGGCTGCGCACCACGCCAATGACCACGGGTGCCAGGCCAAAGCCCAGCAGCACCTGCAGGTTGAAGATGATGGTGGCCGGCTTGAGCCGGTCCGCGGGGGCAATCTGCCCCAGGGTGGCGAGCCGGGCCGGGCCGACAAACGACCACGCCAGCCCGCCCAGAAAGGCCGAGCACAGGGTCCACACCACGCGGGCGGTTCCGGTGGCGCCTGCATCGGTCCACCACAGACCGGCCAGGCACAGCAGGAACAGGGCCTGGGCGGCGTGGATCACGCGCGCCGGGGCGATGCGGTCGCACAGGACGCCGGCGAACCAGCCAAACACGATGGAGCTGCCGAACGACAGGCCAAAGCCAATGCCCGAGAGCCAGTCCGACCCCACCTTCTCCTGCAGGTACAGGATGACGGTGTAGTTGACCATGTGCCCGCCGGTGAAGGCCAACAGGCAGGAGAGGTAGAAGCGGGGCATGGAGATCTGCATGGCCGGTGGCGCTCAGCGTGGGGTGATTTCGATCAGCGTGGGCTGGCCATCCTCGATGTGCCAGCTGGGGAAGGACGCGCTGGTCACGTACACCTGGCCCTTGGGCGAGATCTCCACGTCGCGGGTGAAGGTCACATGGCGCTGCATGGGGAACATGCTCCAGGTCTGTGTGGCGATGTCATAGCGGTAGACCGAATCGGAGTTGGTGCCGTTGACCCACACCTGGTGGCGCGCCTTGTCCACGTTGAGGGAGTAGGGCGTGTCACTGCCCTTGGGCACGACGGGCAGGTCCAGGCGCAGGAACTCGCCGGTGCTGGGGGTGTAGCGCACGATCTGCGACTCGTTGAACGCCACGATCCACAGGTTGCCGTCCTTGTCGCTGCGCAGGCGCCGGGGACCCTTGAACGGGGTCTTGATCATGGTCACCGTGCCGGTGTCCGGGTCGATCGATGCAATTTCATCGGTGTGCAGTCGCGCGATCCAGGCCTTGCCATCGGGCGTGATGTCAATGCCGTAGGGCAGGGGCACGCCGGTGGAGACATGGTCGACCTTGACGTAGTTGGCAATGGGAATGCCCCATCCCAGCAGCTTGAAGATGAAGGGCGTGAGCTTGACGGTTATGCGCTCCATCAGGCTGCGAAACGGCAGGTCGTACAGGGTGTATTTCTGGGTGGCCCGGTCGTACATGCCCACCTGGTTGGAGAGCGCCAGCGTGAACCAGACCCGGTCCTTGGCATCGA
This sequence comes from Rhodoferax sp. MLSD5-FHT05B10, assembly GCF_058793415.1. Classification (NCBI taxonomy): domain Bacteria; kingdom Pseudomonadati; phylum Pseudomonadota; class Betaproteobacteria; order Burkholderiales; family Comamonadaceae; genus Rhodoferax; species Rhodoferax sp. MLSD5-FHT05B10. The sequence goes on from NZ_JBXAFT010000005.1 coordinate 113,099, forward strand.
AGCGCACGGTGTGCGGGTAGAAGCCGCCGTCCATGTCGTGGTAGGTGAAAGCCTTGGTTTGCGGATCGAACTCGATCAGGCGCCGCTGGTACGAAGGCGTGATGAAGATGTGGTGGTCCTTGGGCGACTCGGCCAGGGAGTGGATGCCCTGGTAGGTCTCGTGTTTGGGAAAATCGTGCAGGCGCCCCGCCAGCAGGCCGCCGAGCTGCTCGCCCGGTCGGGGCGCGATCTTGTAGACAGTGTACTTTCCGGTGGCGGGGTCCACTTCATAGACCCGGTCCTGCAGGTTGTCGCCCACGTACACCATGCCATTGGAGTGCAGCAGCAGGTCGTGCATCTGCGACATGCTGTCGCCAATGGGCAGTTCGCGGATGGTGGCCTTGGCCAGGGCCGGGGCCCAGGGCGTGCCGGCAGGCACCAGTGCCGGGTTGGCGTGGATCTTCTTCCAGTGGGCTTCCAGCAGGGCCGGAATCTCCTTCTGCCCTTCGCTGGACAGGCGGGCGCCGTAGCGCACCATGCGCTTGATGGCAGCGCTCCACTCGTCGGCCGAGCGCTCCCGGCGCAGCAAGGGGCCACCTTGCTGGTGGCAGAAGTTGCACTGCAACATGAATTCCTTCTTCAGATCCACGTTGCCAAAGTCGATGGTGGACGACCACGCGTTGGCCGGCTGCTGCGCGGCCAGCGCGGCAGCATCGTGTTCGGGAGCCATCACGAGCGCCTTGCTGCCCAGGTCCGACGCCATGACGGTGAGGTCTTGGTAACCGGGCTTGCGCAGGCGGATTTTCCAGGGGTGCTCGGCCGGCGGAATGTCGGCGTGCCCCTGCGCGTCGGTAAAGCGGGCCAGCTCGATGTAGGCCTGCTGCGGCCGGCCGCTGGTCGGATAGCCGTTATCCGAGGTATCCACCACCGCGGGCTTGACCGGCTGGCGGCTCACCATGACGGTGGGGACCGGCTTGCCCTCAGGGTCCTTGACGGTGATGGGTACTGCGCCGGCCGGTGAGGCCAGCAGTGCCACTGCGAGCGCGCCGGCCCAGAGGATGCCGGCCCTTCGTTGCGGTGTGCGTGCGTGCATGGTGGGGTCTCCTTGTGTTTTTATCAGGATTCAAATTCGGCGCGTACGCGACGCTGCATGGTGCGCGCGTAAAAGCGCGGTGCCAGCTTGCTGACCCACCAGGCCAGGCGCGAGGTGCGGTCGGGCAGCAGCTGCGTCTGGCCGTGCGCCAGCGCGTTCAGGATCTGCCGGGCAATGTCCTCGGGGGCCGACTCGCCCCCGGTGGTGATGCGCGGGGACGTAGCCGACGTGCCGGAGCCGCCCAGCGCGGCCGCGCCGATGCCGGTGGCAATGAAGGACGGGCTGACGAGCGTGACCTGCACGCCCAGGTCCTGCACCTCGGTGCGCAGGGTGTCGAAGAAGCCGTGCAGGGCGTGCTTGCTGGCGCAGTAGCCGGTGCGCCCCATCAGCGGCGCGAAACCGGCCACGCTGGAGACGGCCGCCACTACGCCGTGGCGGGCCACGATGTGGGGCAGGGCGGCATGGGTCATGTGCACGGCGCCGAAGAAATTCACCTCCATCACCCGGCGGATGACGGCGGGGTCGGTCTGGGCGAACAGGCTGCGGTGGGAAATGCCGGCGTTGTTGATCAGCACATCGACACCGCCCCAGAGGGCCACGGCCTGGGCGATGGCGTCATCGCAGGCGTGGGGCTGGGTGATGTCACAGACGGCGGTGACCAGTGCGGGGGCATCGCTTCTCGCACCGCGGGTGGGCGCGGGGCGTGGCAAGGCGTCCAGCGCCGCGGCGTTGCGGTCCAGCGCCAGCACCTGCGCACCGGCCTGCAGAAAGGCCGCTACCAGCGCCTGCCCCAGGCCACCGGCGGCACCGGTGATGACGACACTGCGCCCGGCAAACGTGCGCATGGTCAGACGCTCCCGGTGGCGGCCTGGGACCGTGCCTGGCGGTACAGCTCGAACACCTCGGCCGAGGTGTAGGTGGGCGTGTAGCCAAACGCCGTCTTGAGCTTGGTGTTCAGCAGTACGGGGCGGTAGCGCAGGAAGTCCAGTTGCTCGGGGCCGTACTGGGTCAGCCCCAGTGGCTTGAGCACGGCCAGCGCGGCCTGGAGCAGCCAGGCGGGCAGCTGCAGCGTGGGCTTGCCCAGGCGCTGGGCAATCTGGTGGATGGTGAGCGCGCCGTCGCCCGCCACGTTGTAGATGCCCGGCGGGCCGTCGGAAACGGCGCGCAGGATGATGCCCACCACGTCCTGGTCCCAGATGAACACAAAGGGGCTGTCGGAGCCCCGGATGGCCAGCAGGCGGGGTTTCTCGAACAGGTCGGTGATCTGGTTGCGCACGGTGGCGCCCAGGATGGTGCCAATGCGCAGCACCACCTGCTGCAGCTGGGGGTGGGTCTTGCGGTAGCTGGCCAGCATTTCTTCCACCAGCCGCTTGTGGTGCGCGTAGGCAAACACCTCGTTGCCACGCACCGGCATGTCTTCGGTCAGCCAGGCGGCGTTGTCCGCGTGGTAGCCATAGGCGGCGCCACTGCTGGACACCACGATGCGTTTGACGCCGTGGCGCACGCAGGCTTCCAGCACGTTGTGGGTGCCGTTCACGTCCACGTCGTATTCAAAGGCCCGGTTGCTGCCCTTGCCCGGCGTCACGATGGACGCCAGATGCACGACCGTGTCGATACCGTACGCGCCGATGATGTCGGCCATCTCGGGCGCGCGGATGTCGACTACGGCGTATTCCACGCCGGGCAGGCGTGTCTTGGGTTCCCGAATGTCATGCGACACGATCACGGCCGGGCGCTGGGCCGCCGGCAATGCCGCCAGCCGCGCCACCAGCTGGCTGCCGAGGTAACCGCCGCCACCAGTGATGAGGACGCGGCTCATGCCTGTGCTCCTGCAGCCAGCGCGGGCTGCGGCGGGCGGTTCTTCCAGAAGGTGGCCAGGCTCATGCCCGCTACGATGTGCCAGATGCCCCACCAGGCCGTGACGATGGCCATGCCGCCCAGGCCGTCGAAGAAGTTGAAGATCAGGATCAGCCCCAGGCCCGAGTTCTGGATACCCATCTCGAAAGTGATCGCGCGGCGGTCGCGCTCGGGCAGGCCGATCAGGGTGGACAGGCCATAACCCGTTCCCAGTGCCATCAGGTTGTGCACAAACACCACGCCCACCACCAGCTGGATGTAGGCGATGAAGTGCTGGAAGTTGGCCGCCAGCGCACCGCCGATGAAGCCCAGCAGAATCAGCAGCGACAGGATTTTCATGGGCTTTTGCAGCTTGTGCGCCAAAGCCGGGTACTGGCGCGCCACCCACATGCCCAGCACCAGCGGCACGCCCAGCAGCATCACGATCACTTCCAGCATTTCCCACGGGCTCATGGCCACCTGCTTCATCAGTCCGGCCGTGATGGGGTGCAGGTTGCCCCAGAAGGCGAAGTTCAGCGGGGTCATGAACAGGGCCACTACCGTGGACAGTGCGCTCACGCTGACCGACAGCGCCGTGTTGCCCTTGGAGAGGTGGACCAGAAAGTTGGAGATGTGCCCGGCCGGACAGGCGGACACCAGGATCATGCCCAGCGCGATGCTGGGTTCGGGCCGCAGGATCCAGATCAGCCCGTAGGTCATGGCCGGGAACAGCACATGGTGGCCGAGCAGACCCAGTGCCAGGGCCTTGGGGGTGCGCAGTGCGGTCTTGAAATCGTCCACGCGCAGTTCAAGGGCCACGCCGAACATCACCAGCCCGAGTACCGCGTTGAGTACGCTCAGAGTCTGCGGGTTGAAGCTCAGGTGGACCTGGTCAATGGGTACCATGGGGGTGTCTCCTCGTTCAGCATGGGTCCGGGTGGGCCCCAGCGACGCTGCTGCCCCCCGATCCTCGGATATGGCGGAACTTTAGGGCAAACTTGGCGCTTCGTCCCATTCCATTTGGGACAGCGCGCACGTCCATTCGGGACAGGCCCGCCACCGCCGTTGACCGCCATGCAAGACCACTTCAGTGTTACCGCCCGATTCACCCAGGCCATCCTGGAAGCCGCCCAGCGCCACGGCGTCAGCGTGCCCAATGACCTGCGCCAGGCGCTGACCCACAATGCCCGCGTGCCCATGGCCCAGCAGGACGCCCTGTGGGCCCTGTTCGCCAATGCCACGGTCGATCCGCTGGCGGCGCTGCGCGCGGGGACCGACCTGCAGGCCGGCCACCTGGACATCGTGGGCATGCTGCTGCTCAGCTGCGACACGCTGGGCGATGCGCTGGAGGTGCTTACCGAGTACGCCCCCATCGTGGGTGACAACGCCCGCTTCGAGACCCAGGCCAGTCCGGGCACCATGCTGCTGCGCTACCAGCCCGAGTACACGGTGTGCCGCGACCAACGGGTGGAGGCGGCGCTGGGCTGCGTGGTGAGTCTGGCGCGCTGGATGACCAACGGGCGGTTTCACCCGCGCGAGGTGCTGTTCATGCATGCCCCCCGCGCCGACGTGGCGGCGTACGAAGCGCTGCTGGGTTGCCCGGTGCGGTTCGGCCAACCCTGCAACGGCGTCAGCATGGACGCCGCCGAGCTGGGCCACAGCCTCATCGAGGCTGGCCAGTCGCTGCACGCGCACCTGCGCAGGCTGGCCGATGACATGCTGGCATCGCTGGCGCAGGGCAGCGTATCGGCGCAGGTGCAGCAGTTGATCCGGGCCAACCCGCGCTGGGGCAAGGAGCGCATTGGCGAGCAGCTGGGCATGAGCGGGCGCAACCTCAACCGCAAGCTGGCGGCCGAGGCCATTTCCTTCAAGGGCTTGCGCGAGGCGCTGCTGTACGACATGGCGGCGCAGGCGCTGCGTGGCGGCCAGGCGGTGGCGGCGGTGGGCGAGCGGCTGGGTTTTTCGGATGAAAACGCCTTTTCCCGGGCCTTTCGGCGCTGGAGCGGCCAGACGCCCGCGCAGTTTGCGCGGACCGCCTAGGGCGCGCGGGTACAGTCCGGGGTGGGCCGTTGTGCGCCCGTTGTCATTCCTTTTTTACATTTCGCTCCCATGCCACGCATCCAGCTCACCCCGGCACCCCGTTACAGCTTCGCAACGGAAATGGCCATCTACATCAGCCACGTCAACCAGGGCGGGCATCTGGACAACGCGCAACTGCTGACGCTGGTGTCGGAGGCGCGGGTGCGCTTCTTCAAGTCGCTGGGCTATTTCGAGTCGGGGGTGGAGGGCGCGCTCATCGTCGTGGGCGACATCGTGGCGCAGTACAAGTCCGAGGGTTTCCATGGCGAGACCATGCGCGTGGAAATGCTCCCGGCCGATTTCAACAAGTACGGCTTTGACCTGCAGTTCCGCATGAGCGAACTGGCAACCGGCCGCGAAGTGGCGCTGGGCAAGATCGGCATCGTCTTTATTGCCCCCCAGGACCGCAAGGTGACGCCGGTGCCGCCGGCCTTCCTGGCCCGGCTGCCTGCGACTGCGTGAGCGCGGTGGCCGGGAGCCCGTTCAGAGCGTGAGCCGGTAATCGGCATGGCCCCCGGGTTTGCCGGGCGGCAGGGCCACGGCGCCAAAGCTCTGGTAGACGGCGATGGCTTCGGGGTTGTTCGGTGAGACGTCTTCCAGCGTGAAGGTGGTGCAGCGCCGGGCCCTGGCCGCCCCGATCAGCGTGCCCACCACCGTCGTGCAGAACCCCCGTTGGCGGTAGGCGGGGTGGGTCTTGATGTTGCACAGCCGAAAGTCGGTGCCCCGGATTTCCCCGAAGCCTTCCAGCGCCGTCTGGTCTTCGGTCACCAGTTTCACGGTGAACGAGGGCGCCCCCGCATCGCCCCAGAAGTCCAGCTGGATGTCGATCTTGTCGGGGCCCTCTGTCTGCGTAAATGGCCACATGCGCACGCTCCCGGGGTGTCCAGTGGGCGCCAGTGTAGGGCAAAGGGTTGGGCTTGCCCAGTGCGGGTGCCGCTGCGCCGGAGCAGAGATGTGAGAGCATTCCGCCTGCGGCGCAGTGGTCGCCGCAGTGATGAGGGCTTGACGTGACACAACTCAGAATTCCCGCCGTCTACATGCGCGGCGGCACCAGCAAGGGCGTTTTCTTCCACGCGCCCGATCTGCCGGCAGACTCTGCCGAGCGCGACCGCCTGCTGTTGCGGGTCATCGGCAGCCCGGACCCCTATGCCAAGCAGATCGACGGCATGGGCGGCGCCACGTCCAGCACGAGCAAGGTGGTCATCGTGGCCAAGTCCCTGCGTGCCGACTGCGATGTGGATTACTGGTTCGGCGCCGTGGCCGTGGGCCAGCCGGTCATCGACTGGTCGGGCAACTGCGGCAACCTGAGTGCGGCCGTGGGGCCGTTTGCCATCAGCAGCGGTCTGGTGGCAGCCCCCGCCGACGGGGTGGCAACGGTGCGCATCTGGCAGGCCAACATCGGCAAGCAGATCGTGGCCCATGTGCCCATGGCCGGTGGGGCGGTGCAGGAGGAGGGCGATTTCATGCTCGATGGTGTGGCTTTTCCTGCGGCCGAAATCCGGCTGGAATTCATGGACCCGGCGTCCGGTGCGCAGCCGGGCGCGGGTGCTGCCCTGTTTCCCACGGGCCAGCGTGTGGACCTGCTGGATGTGCCCGGGGTCGGGGTGGTGGAGGCAACCCTGATCAACGCGGGCAACCCCACTGTGTTTATCGCGGCGGCTACCCTGGGCCTGCGCGGCACGGAGCTGCAGGGCGATGTCAATGGCAACGCCGACCTGCTGGCGCGGGCCGAGGCCATCCGCGCCCGCGCCGCCGTGGCCATGGGCCTGGCAGCCAGTGCGCAGGAGGCCAGCGCGCTGCGGCCGCACACCCCCAAGCTTGCGCTGGTGGCCAGTCCGGCCACCTATACGGCGTCCGATGGCCGGGTGGTGGACGGCGCGTCCATCCACCTGCTGGCGCGCATTTTTTCCATGGGCCAGTTGCACCACGCCATGACGGGAACCGGGGCCGTGGCCCTTGCCGTGGCGGCTGCCATTCCCGGAACACTGGTGCACCGGGTGGCGCCGGCGGGCGCCGACGGGCAGGTGCGTTTTGGCCACCCTTCCGGACGCCTGGAGGTGGGGGCGCAGGCCCAGGAGGTGCACGGCCAGTGGCAGGTGCACAAGGCGCTGATGAGCCGCTCGGCGCGCCGCATCATGGAAGGCTGGGTGCGGGTGCCCGGTGGGCCCGGCGCCTGCGTGTAAACCCCGACGCAACGCCGCCCCACGACCGCGCATTTGGGCGCACACTGGTGGCATGGCTGCGCAGTTGTCCACCGGGGTCGCTGAAACAGGCCAGCGCCGCGGAGCGCCGGGGCCTGGCGACGGGCTGCATGGGCGCGCTGGCGGGGTGCCGGCGGCGCACCTCTGCATCGCCCGCCACGGCGAAACCGACTGGAACAAAAAGGGCGTTCTGCAAGGCTGGCTGGACGTGCCCATCAACGCACTGGGGCGCCAGCAGGCCCATGCCATGGCGCAACCGCTGGCCGAAGCCGGGTTCTCGGCGATCTGGAGCAGTCCGTTGGTGCGGGCGCGGGAAACCGCCGAAATCGTGGCGGCGGCGCTGGGTCTGCCATCGCCGTCCTGCCATGAAGGGCTCAAGGAAAAACACTTTGGCGCCGTGCAGGGCATTCCCAAGCAGGAGTTGGCCGAGTTGAACCCGGTGCTGCTGGAGCAGATTCTGCGGCGCAACCCGGCCGCCGAATTTGCCGGCGGCGAGACCATGGACGAATTCGCGGACCGCGTGCTGGGCGCCTTCGACACCATCGGCCAGCACCATCCCGGCCAGCGCGTGCTGGTCATCACCCACGGGTGGGTCATGGATGTGGTGACCCGCCACATCCAGGGGCTGGCGCGCACAGCCGTCCTGCACATGAAGCGCAAGAACGGCGAGTGCGTCTGGGTAGAGGTGGCGCAGCAGGCCCAGGCCTTCGCGCTCCAGCCGCGTGCGTGGCACCCTTGACAGCCGGTCAGGTCGCGTGGTGTCTTGCTATTGAATTGGTAGCTGTCTGCGCAGGTGTGGCGGGCGTCAGCGGCTGATTCAGCCCTGAAAAACACCTTCAATATGCGGCTCGCCCGTGGGCTGCACGCGCAGCACGAACCGGGTGGCAGGGCCTTCGGGCGCGGTGTGCAGCGCCACCGATCCGGGAATCAGCAGCGGGCGCTTGAAGCGCAGGTCCAGCGTCACGGGGTGGCCGGCCGGCCGGTCGGCCTGCAGCAGCTCCAGGCAGCGCGCCGCGCTGAACAGACCGTGGGCAATGGCGCGCGGGTAGCCAAACAGGCGGGCCGTGAAGGCGCTCACATGGATGGGGTTCCAGTCGCCCGAGGGGCCGGCGAAGCGCCGTCCGGCGTTGGCTGCAACCGGCCATTGCGCCACGGGGGCGCCCCAGTCGGGCTCCGGCACTTCGCTGGCCGGGCGGGCCTTGGTTGCAGGGTCCGATTTTCTTTTGGCCAGGGGCGACAGGAAGGTGCTGACTTCCCGCCACACGACGGCGCCCTGCACGCGGGCGGTGGTGTGCAGGCTGAACGACTGGCCGCGCTCGGTGGGCGTGATGCCGTTGAGCGTGCACTCCAGCGACAGCACCGCGTCGTTGGCGACCGGCTGCAGGGATTCGATCCGGTTGCTCCAGTGCACCAGTCCCAGGAGGCGCAGCGGAAATGCGGGGTGGCTCAGGATGGCCATGTGCAGCGGCATGGCCAGGGCGTGCAGGTACAGCAAGGGTAGGGCGGGGCCCGCAGGCAGGTCGCACACCGTGCGGTAGCGCGCCAGCTGTGCTGGCCGGGCGCGCACGCCGTTCCACTGGGCATGAAAGCGCACCCCCAGCGCCTCGGCCGGGGCCTGCGCCGGGCGGCGCGCCAGCAGGCTACCGAGCAGACCGCTGCCGTTGGACGGGGGGCGGTCAAAGTGCAGCTGCACCACGGCGCGGGGCGCAGCCGGGGGGGCGGATGGGGTGGAGTGTGTGGGTATGGCCATGGCGCAGTGATTATGGGGCAGGCTTTCAGGATAATGCGGCATGCTCTTTCTTCTCTCGCCCGCCAAGTCGCTCGACTATGAAACCCCTCTGGGGCCACTTCCCCACACACCGCCGCTGTTTGTCAAGCAGTCGCAGGCCCTGATTGCGCTGCTGCGCACGCAGTCGCCGCAGCAGATTGCCTCGCTCATGTCGCTGAGCGACAAGCTCGCCGCGCTCAATGTGGCGCGCTACCTGGCGTGGTCGCCCAAGGCCACGGAGCAGAACGCCCGCCAGGCGCTGATGGCGTTCAATGGGGATGTGTACGAGGGGCTGGACGCCCGCACCCTGAGCCCGCAGGACCTGGCCTGGACGCAGGACCATGTGTGCATCCTCAGCGGCCTGTACGGCGTGCTGCGCCCCATGGACCTGATGCAGCCCTACCGGCTGGAGATGGGCACCCGCCTGGCCAACCCGCAGGGGCGCAACCTCTACGCGTACTGGGGCACGCAGATTTCCGATTACCTCAACACCCGCCTGCAGGCCGACATCAGCCCGGTGGTCATCAACCTGGCCTCGCAGGAGTATTTCAAGGCGGTCGACACCGGGGCGCTGAAGGCGCGGGTGGTGGAGTGCGTGTTCGAGGAATTCAAGAGCGGCCAGTACAAGGTCATCAGCTTCATGGCCAAGCGTGCGCGCGGGTTGATGGCGCGGTTTGCCGCCACCCACCAGGTGGTCAAGCCCGAGGACCTGCGGGCGTTCGCCATGGAGGGGTATGCGTGGAGCCAGGCCCTGTCAACGCACGACCGGTATGTGTTCCGGCGCGACAATCAGAGCCAAAAAGGCCTGTAGCCTGCGTACAGCCTGCGCAGACAGCTATGAAAATCAGAGCAAACGGCATCGATATTGAAGTGGAGGACTCGGCCGCGGACCCGGCGGTGGATACCGGCGCCCCAAGCCGCCCCGTGGTGCTGCTCATCATGGGCCTGGGCATGCAGCTCGTGGCCTGGCCGGGCGAACTGGTGCAGGCGCTGGTGGACGCCGGCTTTCGCGTCATCCGCATGGACAACCGCGATGCGGGCCTGAGCCAGTCCTTCGACCACCTGGGCACGCCCAGCCTGCTGTGGGCCGGGCTCCAGCACAAGCTGGGGCTGGTGCCGCGGGCACCTTACACGCTGACCGACATGGCGGCCGATGCCCTGGGCGTGCTCGACGCCCTGGGCGTGGAGCGCGCGCACGTGGTGGGCGCCAGCATGGGCGGCATGGTTGCGCAGCGCGTGGCCATTGCGGCGCCCCGGCGCACCCTGAGCCTGACCAGCATCATGAGCAGCAGCGGCGCCAAGGGCCTGCCGCAGGCGCGCCCCGAGGTGGTGCGGGCCCTGCTGCGCCGCCCGGCCAGCCGGCAGCCGCAGGCGGTGGTGGACCATTTCGTCCAGCTGTTCCGGGTCATCGGCAGCCCTGCCTACCCCACGCCCGAACCGGAGCTGCGCGCGCGCATTCTGGAAGGCGTGCAGCGCAGCTTCCATCCGGCCGGCACGGCGCGCCAGATGCTGGCCATCCTGTCCGACGTGACCCGCGCGGCGCAGCTGGCGCGCATCAGCAGCCCCACACTGGTGCTGCACGGCCGGGCCGACCCGCTGGTGCCCTATGCCCATGGCGAGGACACGGCGCGGCGCATTGCCGGCGCGCAGCTGGTGGGCATTGACGGCATGGGCCATGACCTGCCCCCGGAGCCCGTGGCGCAGATGCTTGGTGTGCTGATTCCCCATTTACAGGCGGCCGGGCAACCGGCTGCGGCGTGACCCCCATGAACACTCCTGAACAATCCCAGCTCGGCAAGGCCTCGGCCTACCAGGATCATTACGATGCGTCGCTGCTGTTTCCCATTCCCCGGGCCGGCAAGCGCGCCGAGATCGGCATCGACGGTGCGGCGCCGTTCTTTGGCGCCGACATGTGGACAGCGTTCGAGCTGAGCTGGCTCAACCTGCGCGGCAAGCCCCAGGTGGCGCTGGCGCATTTCACCGTGCCCTGCGAGTCGGTCAACATCGTGGAGAGCAAGTCGTTCAAGCTCTACCTCAACAGCTTCAACAACACGCCGTTTGCCGACGCCAATGCCGTGCGCGAGCGTCTGCGGGCCGACATCACCGAAGCGGTGTGGCGCAACGCGCCCGATCCGGCCCGGGCGGCGTCCATCGGTGTCACGCTGGTGGGCCCCGAGATGTTCGACCGCGAACCCCTGCAGGAGCTCGACGGCCTGAACCTGGACCGGCTCGACATCGAATGCACCCGCTACACGCCGGCGCCCGATCTGCTCACGGTGACGCCGGGTGAAGCGCCCGTGTCGGAAGTGCTGACCAGCAACCTGCTCAAGAGCAACTGCCTGGTGACCGGCCAGCCCGACTGGGGCAGCGTGCAGATCAGCTACACCGGCGACCAGATTGAGCAGGGCGGCCTGCTGCAGTACCTGGTGAGCTTTCGCAACCACAACGAGTTCCACGAGCAGTGTGTGGAGCGCATCTTCATGGACATCTGGACGCGCTGCAAGCCGCTGAAGCTGGCGGTGTATGCGCGCTACACGCGCCGCGGCGGGCTGGACATCAACCCGTTTCGCACCAGCCACCCGCAGCGCCTGCCGGCCAACGTCCGCAATGCGCGGCAGTAGGGCGCGGCGGCTCAGTGGTGGGTGAGCTCGCCCGCGGGGGTGGGTCGGCCGAAGTAATAGCCCTGGAAGGCGTCGCAGCCCAGGTCGGCCAGCAGGTTGCGCTGCCCGGCGGTCTCCACGCCTTCGGCAATGACGGTCAGGCCCAGGCTGTGGCCCAGCGCAACCACCGAGCGCGCCACCGAGGCCTCGCCGCGGTGCGCCAGCAGGTCGTGCACGAACGACTGGTCGATCTTGAGCTGGTCCAGCGGCAGCTGCTGCAGGTGCAGCAGGGACGAGTAGCCGGTGCCGAAGTCGTCCAGCGACAGGCGCACGCCCAGGGCCTTGAGGGCGTTCATCTTGACCCGGGTGTCATCCGGGTGGTCCATCACGATGCGTTCGGTCAGCTCCAGCGTCAGCCGCTGGGGGCTGGCCTCCGATTGGCGCAGCGCCGATGCGACCTGCGCCACGAAGTCGGCCTGCGCAAACTGGGAGGCGCTCACGTTGACCGCCAGCGTCCAGTGCCGGGTGACGGGTTGATCGGCCCATACCCGCAGCTGGTTGCAGGCGGATTCCAGCACCCACCGGCCCAGCGCCAGCCCCATGCCGGACTCTTCGGCCAGGGGAATGAACTGCGCCGGTGACACCATGCCCTGCGTGGGGTGGTTCCAGCGCAGCAGCGCCTCGGCTCCGGTGGGCATGCCGTGGACGTCCACCTGGAACTGGTACAGCAGCATGAATTCGTGCCGGGCCAGGCCGCGGCGCATGTCGTGCGCCAGTGCCGCGTGGGCGTTGACTGACGCCTGCATGGCCGGATCGAAGAACCGCACCGTGTTGCGCCCGGCGGCCTTGGCCTGGTACATGGCCACGTCGGCCTTCTTGAGCAGGTCGTCCGTGCCCTCGTTGTCGCCCAGGTACACGGCAATGCCCACGCTGGGCGTGCTGTTGCAGACGAGGCCGCGCAGGTTGTAGGGCTGGCCCAGGGCGCTTTGGATCTTGCTGGCGACCAGTTCGGCGTGGGTGGCGCTGTCCACCACCGACGGGCTCAGGTTTTCCAGCAGCACCACGAACTCGTCGCCCCCCAGGCGCGCCACACTGTCACCCTCGCGCACGCAGGTCCGCAGGCGGATGGCTACCTGCTGCAGCAACAGGTCGCCGGCGTCGTGGCCATGGGTGTCATTGAGCTGCTTGAAGTTGTCCAGGTCCAGGAACATCACGGCACCGTGCTGTCCGGTGCGCGCGGAGGTCACCATGGCCTGCTGGAGCCGGTCGGTCAGCAGGCGCCGGTTGGGCAATTCGGTCAGCGGGTCGTAGAAGGCCAACCGCCGGATCTCCTGCTCACTCTGGCGGCGCAGGGTGATGTCGCGGATCACGCCAATGAACAGGGGTTGTCCGGCATGGGTGATCTTGGACACCGACAGGCTGATGGGGAACACGGTGCCGTCCTTGCGCTGCCCCTGTGCTTCGCGCTGCGTGCCGACGAAGTCGGCCGGGCCGGTGCGGGTGTGGCGCCGCAGCAGGCTGTCCTGGCGGTTGCGCAGGCCTTCGGGCAGCAGGATGCCCAGGCTGCTGCCCAGCACCTCTTCGGGCTGGTAGCCAAAGATGGTGGCGGCCGCCTTGTTGAAGGACTGGATCACACCCTGCTGGCTGACGGTGACGACGCCGTCAAGGATGTTGTCCAGGATGGTGCGGGTGTGCAGCACCGCTTCGTGCAGGGCCTCCTGGTCGGCCTGGCGTTGTCGCTCGGCGGCGTGGTGGCCCATGGCCAGGCCGGCCATGTAGGCGCCGCGCTGGATGGCCTGCAGCTCTTCAGCGCGGGGTGTGCGCCGCGTGGCGTGGTAGACCGCAAACGTGCCCCACACCTGGCCTTTGGACGACACGATGGGGGCGCACCAGCAGGCGTGCAGGCCGTGCGCCAGCGCCAGGTCCCGGTGGTCCTGCCACAGGGGGTCGGTGGCGATGTCGGATACCACGGTGTCTTGCGGCGGGGGCACGGCGGTGCCGCCAAAGCCCAGGTGCGGGCCTGCAGCCCGGCGCTCCATGGCCTGGCAATAGGCCGCCGGCAGGCTGGGGGCGGCGCCGTGGCGCAGGTGCATGCCGTCGGCATCGAACAGCAGGATCGCGCACAGCATGCCGGAAAAGGTTGCTTCGTAGCTGCGGGCATAGGTGTCCAGGATGTCCGGCAACGGTGCGTTGCGGGCCATCATTTCCAGCAGGGTGCGTTCGCCGTCGAGCAGTTGCTGCAGCTGCTTTTGTGCGTGGATGTCGACCGTCGTGCCCATGAGGTACAGCGGGTGGCCCTGCGCGTCGTAGACCGGCTTGAGGGAGGTCTGCCCCCAGCGGCATTGCCCGTGCTGGGCGTTCCAGTAGTGGGTCTCGTAGCGCACGGTGCGTCCCGACGCCAGGGATTCCTGGATCTTTTCCTGGGTGCGGGTGAGTTGCTCGGGGGTGTAGTACGCGTCGCCCCGGGTGCCGCGCAGGTCTTCGAAGGGCACCCCCAGCACGTCTTCGCAGGTCTTGTTGACCAGCAGCAGGCGGCTGTCCAGGTCCTTGACAAAGAACGCCACCGGCAGCGTGTCCACGACCGACTGCAGGTTTTGCAGGCTCAACGGCGTTGGCTGGGGGGTGGACATGGGGTGGGGTTCGTGCAGATCGGTGACGCCTGCATCACACCACGAATCTCCCTTTTTTTCTATCCCCCGAACGGGGGATAAGGCGTTGCAGCGGGCGTTGTCGCCCGGGCTTCAGGCGCCGATGTCCTTGAACGGCTGCAGGGGCGTCAGCGCCGGGAAATCGCCAGGGCGCTTGGACTTCATGGCCATGACGGCTTCCATGACGTGGCGGTTGCTCCAGATGGCGCCCTGCAGCCAGCCCATCTGCTTGAGCGCGTCGTCCACCGCGTGGTCGCGGGCGTAATGCAGGGCCTGCTTGGTGCCCCAGATGGCCACCGGGGGTTTGGAGGCGATCTCCCGCGCGCACTGCAGGGCGGCTTGCAGCATGGCGTCCTCGGTGTCGAACACGGCGTTGACCAGCCCGTACTGCAGGGCCTGGCTGGCGGGCATGCGCCGGCCGGTGTAGGCCAGTTCCTTCACCACTGCCAGGGGGATGAGCTTGGGCAGGCGTTGCAGCGTGCCCACGTCGGCCACCATGCCGATGTTGATTTCCTGGATGCAGAAGAAGGTCTGCTCCGTGGCGTAGCGGATGCAGCAGGCGCTGACCATGTCCACCGCGCCGCCGATGCAGCCCCCCTGGATGGCCACAATGACCGGGACGCGCAAGGTCTCCAGCTTGGTGAAGGTTGCCTGCATGTCGGTCAGCAGGTCAAACACGGCCGCCCGGCCTTCGGGGCTCTGGTCGTCCATCTGGATGGCGCCGGCAAAGGTGTCCAGCGCCATGCCGGCGCTGAAGTGCTTGCCTGTGCTGCTGATGACCAGCGCGCGGGCGGCGCCTTCCAGGTGCAGTTGCGTCAGCACCGCGTCCAGCTCGCGCCAGAAGGTCGGGTGCATGGTGTTCATGGCCTCGGGCTTGTTGAGCACCAGATGGGCCACGTGGTTTTCCGTGGTGAGGGAAAAGCAGGTGAGTGGTGTGGCGGGTGTGTTCATGCGGCCGACTGTAATGCAGGCCGGCGGGCCCGCCAGTCACCTAGGGCACCCGCAGCCAGTCGCACCGCAGGCGATGCTGGGCGTGGGCGCGGGCCCGCCAGCCCACGTACAGGCCGGGCGCGAGCATGCCCAGCACGCAGGGCACTGCGGCCCACCAGGCATCCAGCGCCCAGGTGGGCAGCCAGCCCACCCACCCCATGAGCCAGGAGGTCAGCACGGCGTCCCACAGCTGGTACTCCAGCGGGTGGTCGTGCGCATGCGCCACGTGCCATCGTCGGATGCGGTGAAGCTCGGACAAGGGAACCGCCTGCAGGAGCTGTGGAACCATGGCAACCTCCTATCGTGGGGTTGAACTGTAAGTTCGATGTAAGTGATTTTCAAGCTGGAACGCAAAATAAACCGCACGGCCCGGGTGATGGGAAGGCACCTATCATCGGTCCCATGAAACGCCGAGATTTTTTGGTTGTGCAAGGTAGCTTATTGACAGGAGGCGCTATGGCCGATGCCCACCAGGTGCAGTCGCTGGACGACGTATTGCAATGGCTTGACCGTCTGGAGCGCGCCAGACAGGTGCAAAGCACCAGTGAATGGACGATGCCGGCGGTGCTGGAGCACATGGCCCAGAGCATCGACATGAGCATCGATGGTTTTCCCCAACCCAAAAGCGCACTGTTCCAGTCCACGCTGGGCGCTGCGGCTTTTGCCGTGTTTCGCTGGCGCGGGCGCATGCGCCACGGCTTGACGGAGCCCATTCCGGGAGCGCCCGCCTTGCCCCAGGGCAGTGACTGGAAGCCCGGCGTGGTCCGCCTTCGCACGGCGGTGCAGCGCTTTCAGGGCCATACTGGCCCCCTGGCGCCGCATTTCGCTTACGGGGCGCTCAGCCGCGCCGACTTTGCCCTGGCCCACACCCTGCACATCGCCAACCACCAGGATGCCATCCTTGTGCAGTGAGGCGAGGCGTGCAAGGGCTAGAAAAGCTGCCCGGTCAGCGGGTCGTCTGCTCCTGAATGGATAGCTGTCTGCGCAGGTTTCACGAGGGGTGAACCCCGATTTTTATCGGAATTCAATACCGCGTCTGCAGGCAGCAGGGCGCCCACCCGCACGCCCAGCAGCCGCAGTTTCTTCTGCAGCGGTGCGCGCTTGAGACACTGGCCGGCCACGCGGCGAATGGTTTGGGCGTCCGCCGTGTACTGGTCCACCGTCAGGTCGCGCGTCACGGCCTGGAAGTCGTCGTAGCGCAGCTTGATGCCGATGGTCTTGCCTACGTAGCCCTTGCGCTGCAGGTCGGCCGCCACCTGCTCGCACAGGCGGGTGAATACCGCGCCCAGTTCCGCCCGGTCGCGCACGGCATGCAGGTCGCGGTCAAACGTGGTTTCGCGGCTCATGCTCACGGGTTCGCTCTCCAGCACCACGGGGCGGTTGTCGCGGCCGTGGGCCGCGTCATGCAGCCAGGCGCCGGTCTTGGGGCCAAATGTCTGCATCAGCCAGGCTAGGTCGCGGGCTGCGAGCTGGCCGATGGTCTCGATCCCAAAGCTTCGGAGTTTTTCGTCCGCCTTGGGGCCGATGCCGTTGATCTTGCGGCAGGCCAGGGGCCAGATCAGGGTCTGCAGATCGTCCGGTTGCACGATGGCAATGCCATTGGGCTTGTTGAACTCGCTGGCCATCTTGGCCAGCAGCTTGTTGGGGGCGACGCCGACCGAGCAGGTCAGGCCGGTGGCGTCAAAAATGCTTTTCTGCAGCAGCCGCGCCAGCACGCGACCGCCCTCGCGCTGGCCGCCGGGGACTTCGGTGAAGTCGATGTAGACCTCGTCCACGCCGCGGTCTTCCATGAGCGGCGCGATCTCGGTGATGACGCCTTTGAAGAGGCGCGAGTATTTGCGGTATTCGTCAAAGTCCACCGGCAGCAGAATGGCTTGCGGGCACAGCTTGGCGGCCTTCATCAACCCCATGGCAGAGCCCACGCCGAACTGGCGCGCGGCATAGGTCGCGGTGGTGATGACGCCGCGGCCGGCGTACCCCTGCAGGGTGGGAAACCGGTCGACCGGTATCTTGTGCAGCGGCACGTCGGCATAGGCGGCCAGCAGGGCGTCGTCCAGCCGGCGGCGCCCTCCGCCAATGACCACGGGCAGCCCCTTGAGCTGCGGGTAGCGCAGCAACTCCACCGACGCGTAGAACGCGTCCATGTCCAGGTGGGCAATGCGGCGGGCCGGCGGCGGCGCAGAGGCGTTCACCACGGCAGGCTCACAGTGCTTTTTGCACCACCGTTCCCTTGAACAGATAGGGCAGGCGGGGCCCGCGGCTCTCGGGGACACCGCCTTTGTCCTCCACGCTGATGGCCAGCTGGGACACGTTGGCCAGGGTGGCGTCATTGGCGCTCAGGCGCAGGGTCTTGCCCTTGCTCTCCAGCACGCCCAGCGAGCGCGGCTGGCCGCTGGCCGGCAGGGCCCACAGCTGCATGCTGTCTTCGCGGCCTTCGCTCACGGCGTTGAGGCGCTGGATCTGCAGGGCGCCTTCGTGCGGGTCCAGCGTGACCAGCATGGCCGGCGCGTGCTTGTCGTCATTGAGCACGGCAATGTATTTGATTTGCGACGTGTCTTTGAGCTTGACTTGCAGGTGCTGGATCTGCGCCTTGAACTGCTCGAACATGCTCATGCTGGTGGCAACGCCAAGGGCCAGGGCCAGCAGGCTGCCGATGGCGGTGGCGCGCCACCAGGCGCTCACGCCGCATGTCACCGGGGTTGCGGCAGCGGGGGGGACTGAAAGGTTTTCGGGTAGGGACATGCTGCTACTGGTTCAGGTGGGGTAGGTTCCGGGCAGCAGAATGCGCTTGTCCACGGTTTCGATCTGGGTATGGCCGGCAAAGGCCATGGTCAGGTCCAGTTCGCGGTGGATGATCTCCAGTGCCTTGGTCACACCTTCTTCACCCATGGCGCCCAGACCGTACAGGAAGGCCCGGCCAATGTAGGTGCCCTGGGCGCCCAGGGCGCGGGCCTTGAGCACGTCCTGGCCGCTACGGATGCCGCCGTCCATGTGGACCTCGATCTGCTGGCCCACGGCATCGACGATGGCGGGCAGGGCGCGGATGGAGGACTCTGCGCCGTCGAGCTGGCGTCCGCCGTGGTTGGACACGATAAGCGCATCGGCACCGCTGGCCACGGCCAGCTTGGCGTCTTCCACGTCCTGGATGCCCTTGAGGATGAGCTTGCCGCCCCAGCGTTTCTTGATCCACTCCACGTCGCCCCAGTTCAGTGCCGGGTCGAACTGCTGGGCGGTCCAGGCGCCCAGGTTGCCCATGTCGTCCACGCCCTTGACGTGGCCCACGATGTTGCCGAACTGGCGTCGCCGGGTGCCCAGCATGCCCATGCACCAGCGCAGCTTGGTGGCCAGGTTGACCATGTTGGCCAGCGTGGGCTTGGGCGGAGCCGAGAGGCCGTTTTTCAGGTCCTTGTGGCGCTGGCCGAGAATCTGCAAGTCCAGCGTGAGCACCAGTGCGGAGCAGTTGGCGGCCTTGGCGCGGTCGATCAGGCGTTCGATGAAGTCACGGTCCTTCATCACGTACAGCTGGAACCAGAACGGATGGCCACCGGTTTCCTGGGCCACGTCTTCAATGGAGCAGATGCTCATGGTGGACAGCGTGAAGGGAATACCAAACTTCTTGGCGGCGCGGGCTGCCAGAATTTCGCCGTCGGCATGCTGCATGCCGGTCAGCCCCGTGGGGGCAATGGCCACCGGCATGGCCACTTTCTGGCCGATCATGGTTGTGGCGGTGCTGCGGTTTTCCATGTTCACGGCGACGCGCTGGCGCAGCTTGATGCTCTGGAAATCGCTTTCGTTGGCACGGTAGGTGCTTTCGGTCCACGAGCCGGAGTCGGCGTAGTCGTAGAACATGCGGGGCACGCGCTTCTGGGCGAGCACGCGCAGGTCTTCGATGTTGGTGATCACGGGCATGGTTGTCTCCTGTAAGGGCTAGATGGTAGGGGAAGGCGGAGGGTTCCCGCGTGACATCAGCCGATTGGGTCTGGAAATTAATGGCACTACGGATTTTCCGGGATACTTGCATCATTCAATGAGAATCATTATCATTGAGTTTTTAATCAACAGGATCGAACCATGAAACGCCTTTTGTCCATTGCCCTGCTGTCTTTTGTTGTCGGCCATGCGGTTGCGGCCCCGGACGAATTCACGCTCACCATCCAGAACCACGCGTTTGAACCCAAGGAAATCAAGCTGCCTGCCGGCAAGAAGG
Organism: Rhodoferax sp. MLSD5-FHT05B10; assembly: GCF_058793415.1. NCBI lineage: Bacteria > Pseudomonadati > Pseudomonadota > Betaproteobacteria > Burkholderiales > Comamonadaceae > Rhodoferax > Rhodoferax sp. MLSD5-FHT05B10. The sequence continues at coordinate 132,500 of NZ_JBXAFT010000005.1, forward strand.
TCCTGCTGGTGGTGGTCAACAAGGACGCCACGCCGGCCGAGTTTGAAAGCAAGCCGCTGGGGCGCGAGAAGGTGATCCCGGGCAACGCCAGCACCACCATCAAACTGGGCCCCCTGAAACCCGGCCGTTACCCCTTCGTCGAGGAATACCACGAGACCGAGGCAGCCGCCCAAGGCACGATCATCGTCGAATAAACCACGGAAACCGAACCGCCATGTTTGCTGCTGCCCTCATTGTCTTTCGTGAATCGCTGGAAGCGTCGCTGATCATCAGCATCATGGTCGCGGCCACGCGGGGCATTCCCCAGCGCGCGCGCTGGATCGTCGGGGGGGTGGTAGCCGGATTGGTCGGCGCCGCCCTGGTGGCCTCCAGCATGGAGGCGATTTCCAACCTGGCCAGCGGGATGGGGCAGGAGCTGTTTCAGGCCGGTGTGCTCGCGCTGGCCGTGGGCATGCTGGCGTGGCACAACATCTGGATGTCTGCCCACGGCAGGGAAATGGCGGCGCAGGCACAAAACGCCGCGCGTGCCGTCAGCGAGGGAACGCGGACGCGGTCGGTCATTTTCATCGTGGTGGCACTGGCGGTGTTGCGGGAAGGGTCTGAAACGGTCCTGTTCCTCTACAGCCTGGCCACCAGCGGCGAGGGCGGTCTGCGCACCACCATTGCGGGTGGCGCAAGCGGACTGGCTGCGGGTGTGCTGGTGGGGGCGTTGCTGTACGCCGGCTTGCTGCGCATTCCCTTGCGCTGGTTCTTCTCGATCACCGGCATTCTCGTACTGTTGCTGGCCGCCAGCATGGCGTCGCAGGCAGCGCGCTTCCTGATCCAGGCGGACCTGTTGCCCAGCCTGGGCGCGCCGCTGTGGGACACGTCGGCCGTGTTGTCGCAATCGTCGGCCGTGGGCACCTTGCTGCACGGACTGATGGGTTACGACCCGCAACCGGCCGGCATGCAGCTGCTGTTCTACGTGACCGTCCTGGTGGCCATTGCCTGCGGCATGTTCTGGGTGTCCCGGCGTGGGCAGGGCGGCAGGAAGCTGGCGGCCTGACCGGGAACCCCGCCGCGGCTCAGGCCCGCGGCGCCGCCTGTCCCTTGGCGATCAACTCACGGGCAAATTCATAGGCCGCCAGCACGGCCTTTTCCTCGGTAGGGTAGTCGTTGGGCACCCGCTGGGGTGCGCCGGCATGGTTTTTCAAGCGGGCGTAGTCGCTGTCGCGTTCAAAGTGCACCCAAGACATCCACCGGCCCGTGGGTTCCTTCTGGGTTGATACGGATGCATAGCAGCCATCCTGTTCCACAACGGGGTAGCCAGACATATTTGCCTCCTTTTCCGTCGATCACTCTGGCATAACCTTAGTCATCTGCCCGCCAGATTGCAAGTGCCGCCCGGGGAGTCAGCGGCGGTTGTGCGGGCAGGATTTGACCCGCTCTGGCGGTTTTGGTAGGCTCGTTCAAACAACCAGAGGAAACACCCGTATGACCATACTCGTAGCTTATGCACCCCGCCCCGAAGGGCAAGCGGCGCTGGACAAGGGCATTGAAATTGCGAAACGCCGCAATGAGCGTCTGATGGTGGTCAACGCCGGTCCTGGCGGCAGAAAGGACGACGATTCGCTGTCCGATGCGCAGGACGTGGAGCGGGTGGAGGAGCTGCTGCGCAACACTGGCCTGGACGCCGAATTCAAGAAATTCGTGCGGGGCATGAATGCGGTGGAGGAAATTAACGCCCTGGTCGAAGCCCTGCAGCCCTATGTGCTCATCATTGGCTTGCGCAAACGCTCCCCGGTGGGGAAACTCATCCTGGGCAGCGTCGCCCAGGAGATCCTGCTGACCGTCTCCTGCCCCGTGCTGGCCGTCAAGGCCAGCTGATCACGCCAGCCGCGTTCGGTGAGCCGCGCAGGCTCAGGGCTTCGTGCCCGTCTTTCTCGAGGGACGGGGCGGTTCGATGGGGAGAACCCCTGCGCCCCGTACTTCCAGCCGCACTTCGTCCAGCACCTCACCCCGCGCGTTGGTGAGCCGGATCAGGTGCCGCCCCGGCCAAGGCAGCCATTGGGCGCTGGGGCCTTTCGCCAGCGGCTTGCCGTCCATTAGCCAGCGCAGGTTGGCGCCTTCGGCCTGCAGGCTCAGGCGCTGGCGATTGGGCGGGATGTCGGGGTCCAGCGCGATGATGGTCCCGTTGGCGGGTGTGGTGATGCGGGCAGTGGGTGCTACGCCATTTTTCATGTCTTTTTGGCCTGCAACCCGCATGGAGCCTGCGTGAGTAGCTCCTGTATCCATAGCAAAACTGGCCTGCTGGGTGCCATTGATAAACCACTCACTGCGCGGTGCTTCGGTGTTGGGCGCGCTGGAGGACGGGGCGCTGGTGTTGGCCGCAAACTGTACCGGCTTTTGCACCACGCCCACCGGTGGCTTGGGCGCACGGCTGGGCTGCGTCTGGTGCAGGTAGTTCATCACCGCGACCCAGATGGGTGCGGCACCGGTGGTGCCGCTCACGTCCCACATGGGCGCGCCGCTGGCGTTGCCAACCCATACGCCCACGGTGTAGCGCTGCGACCAGCCCAGCGCCCAGTTGTCGCGCATGTCCTTGCTGGTACCGGTTTTGACCGCGCTCCAGAAGCGCGTAGCCAGCACGCTGTCGGTGCCGAAAGTGCGGGCCCGGGCGTTGGTGTCAGACAGTACATCGCCCACGATGAAGGCGGCGCGTGGGTCCAGAGCCGCGCGCCATGTGGGCTTGGCGTTGGGCGTCAGTGATGTAGGGCTATAGCGCCCGCCGTTGCCCAGGGCGCGGTAGGCGTTGGCCAGGTCGAGTAGCGAGACCTCGGCACTGCCCAGCGCCAGGCTGTAGCCGTAGTAGTCGCCACTTTCCCTGAGCGGCAGCCCAAACTTGATGAGTTGCTTGTGGAAGGCATCGGGCGACACCATCACCAGCGTGCGCACGGCGGGTACATTGAGCGAAGCCGCCAGCGCGGTGCGGGCCGATACCCAGCCCTTGAACTGGCGGTCGTAATTTTGCGGAATGTAGAGCCCGCCGCTGGTGGGAATTTGCGCGCTGGAGTCTTCCAACAGCGACGCGGCGGTGATGCGCCGCTCGGCAATCGCCTGTCCGTACAAGAAAGGCTTGAGCGTGGAGCCGGGCTGGCGCAGCGCGGCGACGCCATCGACTTCGGCTGCACCGCTGAGTTCGCCCGACGAGCCGACCCAGGCCAGCACCTCGCCCGTGGCGTTGTCCAGCACCACCACCGCGCCGTCTTCCACGTGGCGCCCGGCGAGCTCGCGCAGGTGTTGCTGCAGTGTTTGCACTGCAAAGCGCTGCAGCGGTGCGCGCAGCGCGGTGGTGATGGTGGGCGGTGCGGGACGAGAGGCGGACAGGGCGTTGCGTACCAACTGCCGTGCCACGTGCGGCGCAATGCCTTCGCTGGCCGCAAAGTCGCGCCGTTGCAGCGCACTGGTGACCAGCAGGTCTAGCGCGTCACAGCGGGCGGTACCGGGCTCCAGGGTTTTGAGCACGCTGCAGGCGCGCTGTGTCACTTGGTTGGGGCTGGCGTTGGGCGCGCGTACCAGCGCGGTGGCAATGGCGGCCTCGCTGTGGTCCAGCCCGTGGGCGGACTTGCCAAACAGGGTTTGGCTCATGGCGTCTATGCCTACCAACTCACCGCGAAACGGCACCAGGTTCAGGTAGGCCTCCAGGATCTGGTCTTTGCGCCAGCCGCGCTCCAGGTTCTTGGCCGACAGTGTTTGTCCCAGCTTCTGTACCACGCTGCGTCCGTTTGAGCCGCGCTTCAAATCGTCGTCCAGCAAGCCTGCCAGCTGCATGGTGATGGTGGAGGCACCGCGTGTCTTGCTGTTCCACAGGTTGGCCCACGCCGCGCTGGAGACGGCCTGCCAGTCCACCCCACTGTGCTCAAAAAAACGGCGGTCTTCCGAAAGCACCAGTGCCGTGCGCAGCGCCGGCGACATATCGGCCAGCGCCACCCACTGGCCACGGCGCACGCTGGCGTCGGTGCGCAGGCGGTGGAGCAGGGTGCCGCTGCGGTCCAAAATCAAGGTTTCAGATGATCGATAGGCTGCCTTTACTTCATTGAAAGTGGTTGCAGCTCCCGTGGAAACTGCGCAAACAGCTAGCAAAAATATAGCAGCGGAGCCGGCCATGCCGCGCCGTGCTGCTGGCGCGCGCACCACGGCCAGGCCTGTAGCCTTGGTGACCTTGCAGCCGCATTGGCTGGGCTGGGCCCCGTAAACTGGTTCCATCTGCAACTTTTCCATTCCTGCCTGTATGTCCAACGCTGCGCCGCTGTTTCAACCGTTTTCCTTCAAGGGCTTGCACCTTGCCAACCGCATTGTCATGGCACCCATGACACGGTCGTTTTCGCCCAACGGAGTGCCCACCGAAAAGGTCAGTGAGTATTACCGCAAGCGGGCCGCCGCCGCCGTGGGCCTCATCGTGTCGGAAGGCACCGTGGTGCAGCGCCCGTCCGCCGCCAATGACCCCAATGTGCCGCACTTTTGGGGCGACGACGCCTTGGCCGCATGGCAGCACGTGATCAACACCGTGCATGGCGCAGGCGGCGTGATGGCGCCCCAGCTTTGGCATGTGGGCGCAGCGCGCAACCGCAATACCGACTGGACAGCGCCGCCACCGGTCGATTCGCCCTCGGGCCTATCGCGCCCCGGAAAACCGTTTGGCGAGCCCATGACCGATGCGGCCATTGCCGACACGATTGCCGCCTTTGCCAAAGCCGCCGGCGCCGCCAAGCGCCTGGGCTTTGATTGCATCGAGCTGCACGGCGCGCACGGCTATTTGATCGACCAATTTTTCTGGGACGGCACCAACCAGCGCACCGACAAATACGGTGGCAACCTGGTAGCGCGCGGCGTGTTTGCTGCCGAGATTTTGAAAGCCGTGCGCGCCGAGGTAGGGCCAGATTACCCCGTCATCATCCGCCTCTCGCAGTGGAAGCAGCAAGACTACGCGGCCCGCATTGCGCAGACGCCCGACGAAATGGCCGCCTGGTTGCAGCCCCTGGCCGATGCGGGTGCCGACATCTTCCACTGCTCGCAACGCCGCTTCTGGGAGCCGGAGTTTGATGGTTCGGACTTGAACTTTGCCGGCTGGGCCAAGAAGCTCACCGGCCGCCCCACCATTACCGTAGGCTCGGTGGGTCTGAGCGGTGAGTTCATCGCCGCCTTTGGTGGCGAGAGCTCCAAGCCTGCGTCGCTGGACGAACTGCTGCGCCGCTTTGACCGCGGCGACTTCGACTTGGTGGCCGTGGGCCGCGCGCTGATCAGCGACCCGGACTGGGCGCTGAAGGTGCGCGACGGGCGCATGGCTGAGCTGTCGGACTTTTCGCCGGCGGCGCTGGGTACGCTGGTCTAAGCCGTTTGGTCAGCCGGGGTGGTGCTTTACAGCACGTAGAGCGCCGCCAATCCCAGCATGGCGGGTACGGTCTGGATGTACAGAATGCGCACCATCACTGTGGCTGCGCCCCAGATGCCCGCCACCGCCACACAGGCCAGGCCAAAAGTGGCAAAGGCCTTGGCGATCGCCGGGTCGGGGTACAGCAGGCCCAGCAGCAGGGCGGCGGCCAAAAAGCCGTTGTAGCAACCCTGGTTGGACATGGCCGCTTTGCGCATGGCCACTTCGGCTTGCGGAATGCCAAACACCTTGACCCCGCGCGATTCAAACAGCACCGTTTCCAGCAGGAAGATGTAGACGTGGATCAGGCAGACCACGGCGATGAGGACTTGGGCGGCAATGTGCATGGAAGCGTCCGGTTGATAAGGTGGGACAGAGAATACATAATCTCGTTATGTTTGTAAAGAAAACGGTTGTCGCCCACGTTACCCATGACTGAAACTCCCACCAAACGTGACGGTCGCAAGGAAAACGCCAGCGCCACGCAGGCCGCGCTGCAAATGGCTGCGCTGCGCTGGTTCAGCGAGCAAGGCTTTGAGAAAGCACCGGTGGGCAGCATCTGCGCCGATGCCGGCGTGACCGTAGGCGCGCTGTACCACCATTACGGTGACAAAAAAGGCCTGTTTGCCGCAGTGGTGGAACAGGTGGATGCGCAGCTGGTGCAGCAGGCCTTGGCCGCGCGCACTGCTGTTGTGGAGGCGGGCGGTTCGCCATGGGATGCGTTTCTGGCCTCCATCAACGCAGTGCTGCAAGCCGGTACCAACGCGCCGCTACGTCGCCTGATGCTGGTGGATGCGCCCGCTGTGCTGGGTGCGCAGGTGTGGGGCGACATCCGGCAGCGCCAGGGGCTTGGCGCCATGCGCGCCCAGATCGACGTGTTGCAGGTGCATGGCATTTTTGCGGGGCACGATGCGGAGCGGCTGGCGCGCATCGTGTTGGGTGCGCTGTATGGCGGCATGGATTCGCTGCCTGCGTCGGATGCCGACGTGCACGAAGCGTTGACAGACATTCAACAATCTCTCGTGGCCATGCTCGAAGGTCTGCGTTTCAAGGAGGCTTCACTCGACCTTAACCTTCGCATTCGGTGATTCCCCAAACATTTCCGGCGCGTACAAAGCTTCCACCCGTGAAGGCGGCAGCGAAAACTCCCCGACGTTGTTGAGGCGGATGGTGTATTCCATCTTCACCACGCCCTTGGGCAGGTACTGGTAGTAGCTGCGGAAGGATTCGAAGCTGCGTTCTTCAAACGCGGCCCAGCCATAGCCTTCTTTCTTTTCGCCTTGTGTGGCGATCTCGCTGTCGCGGCCCAGGCCGCTGCCCAGAATCGTCGCTCCGCCGGGCACGGGGTCGGTGATGGCCACCCAGGTCATGTCGGCGCTGGCGTTCACCTCGATGCTGATGCGCAGCACGTCACCGCGCGTGTAGCTGCCAGCGGGCAGGCTCTTGTTGGCTTGCTCGACGGGGGTGATGGTTTTCTTGATCTGGTAGCCGGCGGAGAAGGGCGCCTTGAGCTGCACGGCCGCCACCGACTGCAAGGTGAGCCAGGGCTTGCCTGCGCCCTGGTGGGTCACGTTGAGTGTGTCTTTGGCTGCCGTATTGCTCCAAGGCAAGAACATGCTGTTGTTCTTCAGGTTGCCCGGCGCAGCGGGTGCACCGAACCAGGTGGTCTGGTGGGCGGCACCCGACGTATCGGTCGTCTTGATGCGCTCGACCTTGCTCCAGTCGACGCTCGCACTGCCAGTGCCCATGCTGGCTTTGGTGCTGCCCGCCACCGGCACGGCTTCAAACTTGGCGCTGAATTTCTCCAGTGCCAGGCCGCCCCACAGGTTGGCCGTGGTGGTGTGCCAGGCGCCGTTCTGCTGGCGGCTGATGAAGCCGTTGGCCAGGCGGCCCATGTCGTCCTTCCAGGCCGGGTCGTCCAGCACGGCCAGGATCAGGCGTGCGGTGTTCACGTCGCCGTTTTGCATCAACCACCACCAGTAATCGTCCTTCTCACTGCTGAAGATCATCTTGGTGCCCTGGTAGCTGATGCGGCTGCGCAGGATCTGGTTGGCTTCGGCGATGCGCTTGTCACGGTCGGGCACATCGGTCACGCGCTTCAAGATGTTGAGCCAGTCGATCACCGCGTGGGTGGGCCACTGGTTGGGCGCAAGGGTAATGCTGCCCAGCATGCGGCCCTGCGCCTTGCCGTAGCGCGACAGGGCTTCGATGGCGGCGAGCTTGCGCACATCCAGGTCGTTGCGCGGGCTCCAGAACTTGCGCTGAATGCGACCTTCCACAAACGCGATGAGGCCGCGCTCCATGGGGGCACGCACTTCGTCGCTGAGCGCAAACGCCGGGTTGAGGCTGGCGGCCTCATGCGTTGCGGCCAGCAGGTAGGCGGTGAGGGTGTCACTGCCATGGCCGGCCTCGCCATCACGCGGCGGGAAGTAGCTGGCCAGGCCATCGCTGTCCAGGTAGCTCGGGATTTGCGTGGCAACGGTCTGCCACAGCTTGCCGTCGCGCAGGCCGACCGACTTGCTGGTCTTTTGCTCCAGGCAGGCGAAGGGGTAGTTGGCAAACCAGTCTTTCACGCCCGGCAAGCCTTCGGCCAGCTTGGGTTGCAGCGACATTTTCAAACCACCCCGACCCGGGATCGCGTCGGCGGGGGCTTTTACGTCCAGCGTGAGCGGACCGTCAATCTGCACCAGCGTCGCCTGCTGCACGGTGAGCGGTACGGCGGGGATGATGCGCTGGCGTGCCTTGAGCGCATCTCTGGCGCCGCTGATGGTGTCTTTGGCCTCGATCTCCCACAGGATGGATTCAAAGCGGCTTTGTGCCAGTTGCGCCGGGGCCGTTACGCTCCAGGCCACTTCACGGGCGTCACCCGCAGGAATGTCCACGGTCTGGGGCTTCAGGTCCAGCAGCGTGGCGCGCGGTGTCACCAGCACCTTCATGGCCTGTTTGGTGGTGTTGCGCAGGGTCAATTGCGCGCGGTACCGGTCGTCCTCGCGCACCAGTGGCGGCAGGCCGCTGATGATCTGCAAGTCTTGCGTGGCGCGGATGCTGGTGCTGCCGGTGCCAAACAGGCCGGTGGACGCGTCGGCCACGGCCACAATCTTGAAGGTGGTGAGAGCATCGTTGAGCGGCACCGTCACGGTGGCGCTGCCATTGGCGTCCAGCTTTACGCTGGGGTTCCACAGCAGCAGGGTCTCCAGCAGCTCACGCGCACCGCTGTGGCCACCGCCGCCACCGGCTGCCACGGCCTTGCGGCCATAGTGGCGCCGGCCGATGATTTCCATTTGCGCGGTGGACGTCTCTACCCCCCAGGCGCGGCGCTGCAGCATGGCGCCCAGCAGGTCCCAGCTGGTGTTGGGCATCAGTTCCAGCAGGGCCTGGTCCACGGCGGCCAGTGCTACTTCGGCATTCGCCGCAGGCTGGCCGTTGGGCAGCTTTACCTGGATGGTGACCTTGGCCTGGCTGCGCACGGCATAGCTTTCCTTGTCGGCTTTCACGCGCACATCCAGCTGGTGGGCTTTGGTGTCCACGCGGATTTCGGTCACACCCAAACGGAAGGCGGGCTTGCTCAGGTCCACCAGGGCGGTGGGTGCCACGTACTCACGTCCCTCGTACCAGAAGCTGGTCCACCACTCGCGCGGTGCCTTGTAGCCCCAGGTGAAGAAGCTGTACCAGGGCACCTCGCGCAGGCGCCCGCGCAGGGCCAGCACGCTCACGTACACATTGGGCCCCCAGCCCTCCTTGATCTTGAGCTCGATGGTGGGGTCCTGGCCGTTGAGTTGCACCACCCGGGTTTCGATGATGCCTTCGCGCTCCACCGACACCAGGGCCGTGGCAAAGCGAAAGGGCATGCGCACCTGGAACCTGGCGGTCTCGCCGAGTTGGTAACTCTTCTTCTCGGGCAGCAGGTCGATGCGGTCGGTGTTCTCGCCGCCAAACCAGAGCTCGCCTTGCTTGGTGACGTACACGCTGCTGGCAGCCTGGATGCTGTTGCCGCTGCTGTCTTTGGCGGTCACCACCAACTCCACTTCACCCGGCTCACTCAGCGATGTTTCGCATAGCAGCAGGCCGCGCGCATCGCTCTTGCCGCTGCACACGCTGCCCAGCTCCTTGACGCTGGTCTTGTTGTCGTAGGTATAGAAGCCGCCCACCATGCGCTTGCGCGTGGTGGTGACGATGCGGGCCGTGGCTTTCACGTCCAGTGCCACATCCGCCTGCGGTTTGCCGGAGAGGTCCAGCGCCAGGGCCTGGAACTTGATTTTCTGGCTGCGCCCACCGGACAAGCTGACCCAGCCCTCGGTCTTGATGCCGGCCACCACGGCGGCTGGCCAGAGCGTTTGCGTGCTGCGGATGGTCTGTACCTCGCCGTTGGGGTCGGAGTAGGTGGCTTCCAGCAACAGGTCCTGCGGTTGGCGGCTGGCGGGCACCTTGTCTACCGTGACCTTGCCGGCGCCATTGCGGTCCAGGCTGAGAGGCAGCTTGTCGGCAATCACGCGGGCGTCCTGCCCGGCGTTGAATTCTTCCTCGCCTTCGCTGGTGGTCCCGCGCTGGCCGCGTGGGCTCTGGAAGCTGAATTCGGAAAAGTCGGCGTAGTTCAGGGTCTTGCCGCGCACCAGGGCCGACACACGCACCGGCAGGTTGGCTGCGCCGCCACCGGACACGTAGTTGATTTGCACGTCCACCGGCACGGCCGCCACGTTCACCAGCGCCTTTTTGTCGGCGGGCGTGACGCGGCCTTCGAGCACGGGCAGGCGGAACTCCTCGACGCGGAACTGGCCGGTGTAGAAGTTGCTGTGCCGCGCATCAGCGCTCCGCAGTTCCACCTGGTAGACGCCCAGCTTGGCGCCAGGTGGAATGGCAAAGCTGCTTTCTGCGCTCTGACCACCGGTGGCGGTCTTGCGCCAGACCAGTGGCTGGGTGTATTGCTGGCCGCTGCCGACATGGGTGATCGCCAGCGTGGCCGGTTGCTGCGGTGCCAGTCCAAAACCCTGCGATGTTTCTGTGCGCAGGATGTGCTTCATGGACACCGTCTCGCCGGCCCGGAACAGGGTGCGGTCAAAGATGGTGTGGGCGCGCTCGTCGGGCTGCACCGTCTGGCTGGTGGGCAGGTTGAAGCGCCAGGGTTCAATGCCGCGATTCCAGTCGCTCCAGGTGAAGGCCATGTCGTCCACCGTGCCCTTGCCGTCGCTGGCGGGTTGCGGGGCGCGGGCGCTGACAAAGTAGGCGCGGGTGTAGTTGTACTCGCTGTTGCAGACCGGGGCCTGCGGTGACACGCCCGTGAGTGTGGCAATGCCCTGTGCGTTGGTGCTGCCGGTGGCAACTTCCCGGCCCCGGCAGTCCGACACGCGCACCACGGCGTTGGGCACGGGCTTGCCCTTGTCCAGCGTGGTCACCCAAGCCAGCGCGTTCTCGCGGCCCAGCTTGAAGTGCACGCCCAGATTGGTGACCAGGGTGGAGGTGCGGACGTACATGGTGCGGCCGGCGCCGTACCGTGCGTCCAGCAGTGAGCTGCCCAGCTTCTGCGAGGCAATTTCCAGCACATGAAAGCCCGGCGTGAGGGGGATGCCCACCACCTCAAACGGGCGCGGGTCATCGCTGACGGGTTTGGGCAGATCCAGTGTCTTGACGCCGCTCTGGCCTTGCAGCAGTGACAGCATGCGGCTTTGCACATACTCCCGGTCCTGAGACTCCAGCGCCGTGGGCAGAGGGCCCTTTACGTCCTGCGCAGCCTTGCGGCGGGATACGGAAAAATTATCGTAGCGCTGGACTTTTGCGAACCAGGCAATGATGTCAGCGTCTGTTGTGGGCGCGAAGTCGCTGACCTTGCCGGCCGCAGCGGTCTCCACATTGCGCAGGGTCACGGGCAGCATGGCCACGCCATCGGGTTCGGCAAAGCGCTCCACGATGCCAAAGGGCGCCGCAGCAAACTTGGCCAGCGGCGGCATGGCTCCGGTGGCCAGCTTGAGCGGAAAGCTGTCGGCGTTGCGCAGCGTGCGGCCGGAGGCATCCTTGAAGCCCCTGGGCAGCTCCAGGGTGAACTGCGCCTCTTCGGCGAAGGGGGCGTTGAAGGTCACGCCGTTGAGCACATGGTCTTCGTCATCGGACGCGTCGCTGGCGCCGTCCAGTGTGGGCTTGTAGCTATTCTTGCCGGCTTTGAGGCGTATGGCTTCCAGCAGCTTGGCCGCCACCGGGGCATTGAAGCCCAGGTGCATGGGGCGGATCGGCAGACAGGCCGACTGGGCGTTTTCGCGTTCGCAAGTGAAGGTGGCGGCAAAAGGCTCGCGCACCTGGAAGGCAAAGCGTTTTTCCACCGAGTTGGCCACGCCAAGGGCATTGCTGCCCGACGCGGGCGTGCGCACCCCTGTGCCCCACACCAGTTGTACTTTGGCGGAAGGGGTCAGGCGCCGGTTGCAAGCCAGGGTCACGATGGCCAGGGGCGCCTTGGCCGCTGCGGCCTCCAGTCCCTGCGCCTGGAGCAGGGCGGCGCGGTCCTTGCCGTCAATCAGGCGCACCGCCACGCGCTCGCCCAGGCCTTCCACCGAACACCATACGTTGGCTTGCACGCTGGCCAAGGTGGCGGGGCCATTGAGGCGCAGGGTGAAGTACTGTTCCTCGTCAATCCGGTTGCCGGAGTAGGGCTGCAGGCTTTGCACAAAGGGGCCGCCGCTATTGAATTGGTAGCTGCGTGCGCCCGTCAGCTCTGCGCCTTTGGCCGATTTGAGGCCTGAACGCAGGTTCAGGCGGCAGGAAACACCGGGCGGCAGGTCGTTCTCGAACTCAAAGGCCCAGGCGCGGTCCGTCACCCAGCGGCCGGAGCCTTTGGTCACTTGCGCATCGCTGCAGGCCAGGGTCAGCGGCGCCTCGGCCTTGGGGTCACCAAAACTGACGGCACTGTCGTCAAACTTGACCACCACCTGGCGGATACGGGCGACTTCGCCTTGCGGTGAGAGGCTGGTGACCTGGAATGCCTGTGCCTGCAAAGCGGCTGCAGCCAGCAGCGCAGCGCATGTTCGGATGATGGTGTGCCCCACTTTGATTCCTCCCTGGAATGCGCAAGCGTAGCCGATTTGAAAACGGCTTTGGGCCGCCTCTGTCAGCGGTCGGTTCGTGGCGCCACAGAGTGAAACACCGACGTCTCCCTCATTTCCATCTGTGAATCATGGAATAAAAACCGGCCGCTGTTAGCCCCACGGGAATGGGGCTTTACGCCAGCCGTGCCCGGTGCCGCGCGATTTGCGTCAGCACCTGCGCGGGTGCCGTGCCGCCCAGCGTGCTGCGGGCGTTGAGCGAGCCGCGCAGACTCAAGCACTCGTACACGTCTTTCTCGATGCCGGGGTTGAACTCCTGCAGCACGCTCAAGGGCAGTTCCGACAGGTCCACCTGGTGGCTGGTGGCGGCTTTCACCGCGTGGGCCACCACCTCGTGCGCATCGCGGAAGGGCAGGCCCTTCTTGACCAGGTAGTCGGCCAGGTCGGTGGCGGTGGCGTAGCCCCTGAGTGCCGCCTGTTCCATGGGAACCGGGTTGACGGTGATGCCGCCTTCCTTCTGGCCGGTGACGGGGTTGAGCTGGCCGCCCACCATTTCGCTGAAGATGCGCAGCGTGTCCTTCAGGGTGTCCACGGTGTCGAACAGCGGCTCCTTGTCTTCCTGGTTGTCCTTGTTGTAGGCCAGGGGCTGGCCCTTCATCAGGGTGATCAGGCCCATCAGGTGACCGACCACGCGGCCGGTCTTGCCGCGCGCGAGTTCGGGCACATCGGGGTTTTTCTTCTGCGGCATGATCGACGAGCCCGTGGTGAAGCGGTCGGCAATCTTGATGAAGCCGAAGTTCTGGCTCATCCACAGGATCAGCTCTTCGCTCATGCGGCTCACATGCACCATGCACAGGGAAGCAGCGGCGGTGAACTCGATGGCGAAGTCGCGGTCGCTCACGGCGTCCAGGCTGTTCTGGCAGACCTGCGGGTTGCCGGTGGCATCCACCATGCCCAGGGTGCGGGCCACGCGCTCGCGGTCCAGTGGGTAGCTCGTTCCCGCAAGGGCGGCTGACCCCAGGGGCAGGCGGTTGGTGCGGGCGCGCACCTCGGCGAAGCGTTCGGCATCGCGGCTGAACATTTCCACGTAGGCCAGCATGTGATGGCCAAAGCTCACCGGCTGGGCCACCTGCAGGTGGGTGAAGCCGGGCAGGATCACGTCCACATTCTTCTCGGCAATGTCTACCAGGGATTTCTGCAGGTCCACCAGCAACTCGCCAATCAGGTCGATCTCGCCGCGCAGCCACAGGCGCACGTCGGTGGCGACCTGGTCGTTGCGGCTGCGCCCGGTGTGCAGGCGCTTGCCGGCGTCGCCCACCAGCTGGGTCAGGCGGGCTTCGATGTTGAGGTGCACGTCTTCCAGGTCCAGCTTCCATTCGAAGGCGCCGGACGCGATGTCGGCCGTGATCTGCGCCATGCCGCGCACGATGGCGGCGTGGTCGTCAGCGCCGATGATCTTTTGTGCAGCCAGCATCTCGGCGTGGGCCAGACTGCCGGTGATGTCGGCCTGCCACAGGCGCTTGTCGAAAAACACGCTGGAGGTGTAGCGCTTGACCAGATCGCTCATGGGCTCCGAGAACAGGGCCGACCACGCTTGGGATTTTTTATCGAGTTGGTTTTGTGACATGGGGAGCGATGCAGGTAATGGAGTCAAAATCCGGTTTCATGAAAGACACCCAAATATTATCGGCGTTCCAGGATCCCATCTCCGGGCTGGACCCCATTGCGCCGCCGCAGGTGCCGGCTTTGGTGTTTGACGCCTGCCAGACGGGGGTGGTGCTGCGTGCGGTACTGTTTGTGGAGCTGGCAGTGGCTGTGGGGGCAACGTTTGCCTCGGCGGGCTTCATGGACTGGGTGCTGCGGGTCTCGCTGGTGACCGGCGCGGCGCTGCCCGCGACCCTGGTCTGGCTGCTGACGGCGTGCGCCAGCAAGCGCCTGCTGGCCCGCGTGGCGCCCCTGCTGCAGTATGCGGTGGGCGTGGTGTTGGGCACGTTGGCGGGCCTGTACGGGTGCGCCATGCTGGCCGTCACCGGCCTGCTGGAGGTGCCGCCCTGGGTGGCCAGCGCCAGCACCGGGGCGCTGCTGTCGGCGATTCTGGTGGCGGCGCTGGTGATGCGGGCCAAGGGCCGCATGCCGGCCGACACCTCGGCGCGCCTGGCCGAATTGCAGTCGCGCATCCGCCCGCATTTCCTGTTCAACACGCTCAACAGCGCCATCGCCCTCGTACGGGCCGAGCCCGCCAAGGCCGAGATGCTGCTGGAGGACCTGAGCGACCTGTTTCGCCACGCACTCAAGGACGCGGGGGAGTCCGTGACCCTGGGCGAGGAAATTGCCCTGGCGCAGCGCTACCTGGCCATCGAGCAGGTGCGTTTTGGTGACCGGCTGCGGGTGCAATGGGCGCTGGACCCGGCGGCCGATGCGGCTCGCCTGCCGTCCCTGCTGCTGCAGCCGCTGGTGGAAAATGCCGTGCTACACGGCGTGGAACCCAGTGCAACGGGCGCGCAGGTGAAAATATCCACCCAACTTCGGGGGTCTACGGTGCTGATCAAAGTAACGAATACGGTTCCGGCGGGCCAGGGCACGCAGGGCCATGGCCTGGCGCTGCGCAATGTGCGTGACCGCCTGGGGCTGCTGCACGATGTACAGGGCCAGTTTCGCAGCGGATTGAAAGATGGCGTGTACCAAGTCCGCATCGAGGTGCCGCTGTGAGCGCGCTCCCTACGCCGACCGGCGTGCTCCAGGTCTTGGTGGTGGACGACGAGCAACTGGCGCGCGCGCGCATGCGCACGCTGCTGGCGGACTGCAAATCCCCTCTGCTGGCCCTGGCCGGCGAGGCAGCGAATGCCGTGCAGGCCATGGAGCTGCTGCAGCGCCAGCATTTTGACGTCGCGCTGCTCGACATTCACATGCCCGGTGCCGATGGCCTGGCCCTGGCGCGCACCCTGCAAACCATGGCAGAGGCACCCGCGCTGATTTTTGTCACGGCCCATGCCGAACATGCGGTGGAAGCCTTTGAGCTGGAGGCACTGGATTACCTGACCAAGCCGGTGCGGCTGGAACGCCTGCAGCAGGCGCTACAAAAAGTGGAGCGGCTCAGGCAGTTCTCACGCGGGCTGGATGCCGATTTGCCGCAGGAAATGCTGGTCATCCAGGAGCGCGGCCGGACCGAGCGCGTGCCGCTGCAGCAGGTGATCTATTTCAAGGCGGAGCAGAAGTACCTCACGGTGCGCACGGCGGCGCGCAGCTACATCCTGGACGGTTCCCTCAACGACGTGGAAGAGCGGTACAAGGAGCATTTCTTCCGTATCCACCGCAACGCCCTCATCGCCCGACGCGCTGTGCGGGCGCTGGAAAAGCATTTCGACCCGGAAGAGGGCGAGGGCTGGGCGGTGCGCCTGAAGGGCGTCGACGAGCTGCTGGCGGTGTCGCGCCGCCAGCTGGCCGCTGTGCGCGAGCTGGTGAAAAGCTGAAGGGCGGCGGGATTAGCCCGTGTTGCGCAAGCCCGCGGCAATGCCGTTGATCGAGATGTGGATGCCGCGCTGGACGCGGTCGTCCGATTGGCCTTCGCGGTAGCGCCGGATCAGCTCGACCTGCAGGTGGTGCAGGGGGTCGATGTAGGGAAAGCGGTGCCGGATGGAACGCTGCAGCGCGGCGTTGTTGGCCAGGCGGTTCTTCTCACCGGTGATCGTGGCCAGCGCCTGGGCCGTGCTGTGCCACTCCAGTTCGATGGCGGCAAAGATCTTCTTGCGCAGCCGCGTGTCGGCCACCAGTTCGGAGTAGCGCGAGGCCAGCGCCAGATCGCTCTTGGCCATCACCATGTCCATGTTGGAAAGCAGCGTCTTGAAGAACGGCCACTGGCGGTACATCTTCTGCAGCAGCGCGGTGCGCTCCTTCTGCATCGCGGGGGTGCCGGTCTTGGTGAAGGCGTGGATGGCTGAACCGAAGCCGTACCAGCCCGGCAGCGTCAGGCGGCACTGGCCCCAACTGAAGCCCCAGGGAATGGCGCGCAGGTCTTCGATTTTCTGCGAGGCCTTGCGGGACGCCGGGCGCGAGCCGATGTTGAGTTCGGCAATCTCCCGTATCGGGGTGGAGCCGAAGAAGTATTCGGTAAAGCCGGGGGTCTCGTACACCAGCGCGCGGTAGGCGGCCATGCTGGCCTGCGACAGCTCCGCTGCCGCTTCCAGAAAGGCCTTGGTGGCGGGCTTGGTGGGCTGCAGGAGCGTGGCCTCCAGCGTGGCGGCCACCAGGGTCTCCAGGTTGCGCCGGCCGATCTCGGGGTTGGCGTACTTGGAGCCAATCACCTCGCCCTGTTCGGTCAGCCGGATCTGTCCGCGCACGGTGCCGGGGGGTTGCGCCAGGATGGCCTGGTAGCTGGGGCCGCCGCCACGCCCCACCGTGCCGCCGCGGCCGTGGAACATGCGCAACTGGATCTTGTGCGAGTGGGTCAGTTCGTCAAACAGTTCGACCAGCGCAATCTCGGCGCGGTACAGCTCCCAGTTGCTGGTGAAAATGCCGCCGTCCTTGTTGCTGTCGGAGTAGCCCAGCATGATGTCCTGCTCGCCGCCGCTGCGCTTGACCATGTCGGCAATGCCGGGCAGGGCGTAGAACGCCCGCATGATGGGGGCCGCGTTGCGCAGATCTTCAATGGTTTCAAACAGGGGCACCACAATCAGGTCGTTGCGGGCCTGGGCGTCCAGGGTGCCCTGGAGCATGCCCACTTCCTTTTGCAGCAGCAGCACTTCCAGCAGATCGCTCACATTTTCGGTGTGGCTGATGATGTAGTGGCGAATGGCCTGCGCGCCAAAGGTCTCGCGCAACTCACGGGCCATGGCGAAAATGGCCAGCTCGCTGCGGGTGTGGTCCGAGTAGGCGGCGCCGTGTACCCGCAGGTCCCGGGCGTCATTGAGCAGGCCCATGAGCAGCGTGCGCTTGGCCGCTTCGTCCAGGCGGCTGTAGCCGGGCTCGATGCGCGCGGTGGCCAGCAGTTCGGCCACCACTTCCTCGTGCTGGTCCGAGCTCTGGCGCAGATCCACGGTGGCCAGATGGAAGCCAAAGACGTCCACCGCCCGGATCAGCGGGTGCAGGCGCTGGGCAACCAGCGCTGCGCCGTGGTTGGCCTTTAGGGACGCCTCCAGGGTGCGCAGGTCGGCGGCAAAGTCCTGGGCCGACAGATAGGGGTTTTGCGGCGCCACGGCGTGGCGGGCGGCCTCGGTGCCCGTCAGGCTCTTGAGGGTGGCGGCCAGCCGGGCGTACACGCCGGTCAACGCGCGGCGGTAGGGTTCGTCCATGCGATGGACGTTGTGGTCGGGCGAGCGCTCGGCCAGCGCCTGCATCTCGGGTGTGCACTGCGTCAGCCGGGCCGACAGCGACAGTTCGCCGCCCAGGTAGTGCACCTCGGTCAGGTAGTGGCGCAGGGCGACTTCGGCCTGGCGGCGCAGCGCGTATTCCAGGGTCTGGGCGCTCACGTTGGGGTTGCCGTCGCGGTCGCCGCCGATCCACTGGCCCATGCGCAGGAAACTGTGCACGGGCTGGTTGCCCAGCAACTGCTCCAGGTCGGCGTACAGCCGGGGAATTTCGCGCAGGAAGGTGGACTCGTAGTAGCTCAGCGCGTTTTCAATCTCATCGGCAACCGTGAGCTTGCTGAAGCGCAGCAGGCGGGTCTGCCACAGCTGCATGACGCGGGCGCGGATCTGGGCCTCGTTGGCCGCCAGCTCGCGTGGCGTCAGCGCGTCCTTCTTGCTGTCAAACGCCGCGGCGCGCATCTTGATCTCGTCGCGCGCGGTCAGCAGCAGGGCAATGTCGCGCTCGGCGTCCAGAATGCTCTTGCGC
Organism: Rhodoferax sp. MLSD5-FHT05B10; assembly: GCF_058793415.1. Taxonomy (NCBI): domain Bacteria; kingdom Pseudomonadati; phylum Pseudomonadota; class Betaproteobacteria; order Burkholderiales; family Comamonadaceae; genus Rhodoferax; species Rhodoferax sp. MLSD5-FHT05B10. Next base: position 150,764 of record NZ_JBXAFT010000005.1, read on the forward strand.
TGCACTTCGGTGGGGTGGGCCGTCAAGACCGGCGAGACAAAGCTGTGCGCCAGCATTTGCGCAATGGTCCGGGGTGCGATGCCCGCCCAGCGCAGGCGCGACAGGGCCACGTCCAGGCTGCCTTCCTGGGTATCGCCGGCCCGTTCGTGGATGGCGCGGCGGCGGATGTGGTGCCGGTCTTCGGCCAGGTTCGCCAGGTGCGAGAAATAGGTGAAGGCGCGGATGACGCTGACGGTTTGGTCACCGCTGAGGCTCTTGAGCAGCTTCTTGAGCGCCTTGTCGGCTTCCTGGTCGGCATCGCGGCGAAACGCCACCGACAGGGTGCGGATCTGCTCGATCAGTTCATAGGCCTCCACGCCTTCCTTTTCGCGAATGACATCGCCCAGCATCCGGCCCAGCAAGCGGATGTCTTCCACCAGCGGGCGTTCGTTGTCTTTGGTGCGTTTGGCGGGTGGCGTGGCGGATGAATGCTTCATACTGCCCATGCTAGCATTGAAGACTATCAACCGATTACCAGCGGGTTACCACACACGGGCCATGACAGCGCACACATTAACTATCGCCACACGGGAGAGCCGCCTCGCACTTTGGCAGGCGGAGCACGTCAAAGCCCTGCTGGAGCAGCAGGGCCATACCGTCAGTCTGCTGGGCATGACCACCCGGGGTGACCAGATTCTGGACCGCTCGCTCAGCAAAGTGGGCGGCAAGGGCCTGTTCGTCAAGGAGCTGGAGACGGCGCTGGAAGACGGGCAGGCGGATCTCGCGGTGCATTCCCTGAAAGACGTTCCCATGGAGCTGCCGCCCGGTTTCAGCCTGGCCTGCGTCATGGAACGCGAAGACCCGCGCGATGCCTGGGTGTCGGGTCGCTACGCCACGCTGGACGAACTGCCGCAGGGCGCGGTGGTGGGCACTTCCAGCCTGCGTCGCATGGCGCTGTTGCGCGCACTGCGCCCGGACCTGAAGATCGAAGCCCTGCGCGGCAATCTGGATACGCGCCTGAAGAAGCTCGACGACGGCCTGTACGACGGCATCGTGCTGGCCGCAGCCGGCCTCAAGCGGCTGGGGCTGGCTTCCCGCATCCGCGCCACGTTCGATCCGCAGCAGATGCTGCCGGCCGCCGGGCAGGGCGCGTTGGGCATTGAAGTGCGTTCGGACCGGCCGGACGTGGTGCAGGTATTGGGAACCCTGCTGCACACGCCGACCTGGCTGGCCGTCTCCGCCGAGCGGGCCGTCAGCCGGGTCATGGGCGGCAGCTGTTCCATGCCCCTGGCGGCCTACGCCACGCTGGACGGCGACGCTTTGCACATCCGCGCGGTGTGGGGCGATCCCCAAGGGGTTTTGCCGCTGGTGCACGCCCAGGCCCGTGCCAGCGTGACCGATGTGGGTGCCGCTACCCGGCTGGGCGAGCAGGTGGCCCGGCAACTGCAGGAAGGCGTGCGCGCCCAGACCACCCCGGGGGGCTGAAACGGTGCGCGTGATCGTCACCCGGCCGCAGCAGGATGCCGGGCCGTGGGTGACCGCCCTGGCGGAGGCCGGCCACGACGCCGTGGCCCTGCCGCTGCTGGGGGTGGGGCCACCTCCCGATCCGGCGGCCGTGGTCGCCGCGTGGGGGCGCATGGCAGCCTTTGATGCCGTGATGTTCGTCAGCGGCAATGCCGTAGCCCAATTTTTTGCATTGAAACCGGCTGCAGCCTCCGCATTCACTGCGCAGGCAGCTATCAAAACAAGAGCATTCGTGGTGGGCCCCGGCAGTATGGCTGCCTTGCTGCGCGCCGGTGCGGAGCACGCGTACATCGACGCGCCTTCCCCCCAGGCCGGCCAGTTTGATTCGGAAGCCTTGTGGGCCGTGGTGGGGCACCGTGTGTGCTCCGGCTACCGGGTGCTGCTGGTGCGCGGTGCCGACAGTGCCCGTGCGGCCGGCGCCGGGGTGGGCAATGGTGCGGGCCGCGACTGGTTTGCCAATCAGGTGCTGGCGGCCGGCGGCAGCGTGGAGTATGTGGTGGCGTACCAGCGCCGGGCTCCCGCCCTGCGGGATTCCGAGCGTGCGCTGGCACAGCAGGCGGCGCAGGACGGCTCCGTGTGGCTGTTCAGCAGTTCGGAGGCCATTGGCAACCTGGTGGCGGCCTGTGGCCGCCAGTCCTGGCAGCGGGCCCGGGCCGTGGCGACCCACCCGCGCATCGCGCAGGCGGCCCGCGCGGCCGGCTTTGCCGTGGTGTGCGAATCCCGCCCGACGCTGGCAGCGGTGCTGGCCTCGATAGAATCGCTCCAATGAACACAGAGTCCACTGTTACCGTGCCGCCGCCGTCTGCGCAGGAGGCTTCCACCGCACTGCCCGTGCCCCCGGCGCGCCCGCTGGGCCAGCGCCTGCCATGGGCCCTGGGTGTGCTGGCGTTGGTCGCGCTGCTGGTCAGCGGGCTGTTGTGGCAGAAACTCGCGTCCATCCAGGAGCAGCTGGCACGCCAGAGCGCGGATGCCGGTGCCCAGGCCAACCAGGCCGTGGCCGTGGCCAAGCAGGCGCAGGCACTGGCACTGGAGACCGCCGCCAAGCTGGCGGTGACGGAAGCCCGGTTGAGCGAGGTGTCGCTGCAGCGCACCCAGCTGGAAGAGCTGATGCAGAGCCTGTCGCGTTCGCGGGACGAAAACCTGGTGGTCGATATCGAGGCGGCGGTGCGTATGGCGCAGCAGCAGGCCCAGCTGACCGGCAGCGTGGAACCTTTGCTGGCGGCTCTCAAGAGTGCAGAGGTGCGCATCAACCGCGCCGCGCAGCCCCGCCTGACCCCTTTGCAGCGCGCGCTGGCACGGGATATTGCCCGCATCAAGGCCACGGCCCTGGCCGATACGCCGGCGCTGCTGGTGCGGCTCGACGAACTGGTGCAGCTCGCCGATGACCTGCCGGTAGCCAATGCCGTGGCGGCACCCCGGCCCGCTGATTCGCTGCGGCGCAAACCGGAAGAAGCCGTTGCCACCTGGTGGATGCGTCTGGGGCTGGTCGTGCGCGACGAGCTGCGCAACCTGGTGCGCGTCAGCCGCCTGGAAGATCCGCAGGCTGCCTTGCTGTCGCCCGAACAGTCGTTCTTCCTGCGCGAGAACCTCAAGCTCAAGCTGCTCAATGCCCGTCTGGGGCTGCTGTCGCGCCAGATCGATTCGGTGCGCTCCGACCTGGCCACCGCAGCGGTTTCCATGGGACGCTATTTCGACACCTCCTCGCGCAGGACCCAGACCGCCCTGGCCTTGCTGAACCAGGTGCAGGGCCAGCTCAAGGCGCTGGAGCTGCCGCGCGTGGATGACACGCTGGCGGCCCTGTCTACTGCCGCGGCCGGACGCTGACCATGCGCGTTGCACTCTGGCTCACGGCCCTGTTCGCCATCGCGGTGGCGAGTGCCCTGTTTGCGGGCAACAACCACAACATGGTCACGGTGTTCTGGGCGCCGTACCGGGTGGACTTGTCGCTCAACCTGGCGCTGTTGGTGCTGGCGGTCAGCTTTGTCGTGTTGCACTTTGCCCTGCGGGCCCTGTCGGCGTTGTTGAGCATCCCCCATCAGGCGCGCAAATGGCGCTTGCTGCAGAAGGAGCGGGCCATCCATACAGCCCTGCTCGACTCACTGGCCCACCTGGTGGCCGGGCGATTTGTGCGTGCGCGCAAGGCCGCCGAGCTGGTGGTGTCGCTGGAAGATTCGGTGGAGCACGGCGGCGAACACCTGGCGTATGCGGGGCGTCTGCGCACGCTGGTGCACCTGCTGGCTGCTGAGAGCGCGCATGCCTTGCAGGACCGTCCGGTGCGGGATGCGCACTTTCAGCTCGCCCTGGAACAGGCCGCCAGCCGGGAGGCGCAGGACGCCCGCGACGGGGTCCAGCTGCGGGCGGCCCGCTGGGCGCTGGAGGACCGCGACGCTAGCGCCGCCCTGCAATGGCTGGACCAGCTGCCCCAGGGCGCTGCGCGCCGGACCATGGCCTTGCGCCTGCGTTTCAAGGCTGCCCGTCTGGCGGGCCAGCCGCGGGCGGCCCTGGAGACGGCACGTCTGCTCACCAAACACCGGGCCTTTTCCCAGGTGGCGGGCAGCAGCATGGCCCGGGGCCTGTCCATCGAGCTGATCCAGGCCGCGCACGATCCGGTGCAGATTCAGCGCGCCTGGGAAACACTGGAACGCGCCGAACAGCAGATGCCCGACGTTGCCATCGAGGCAGCCGAACGCCTGCTGGCGCACGGGGGCGAGGTTGCGCTTGCGCGCCAGTGGCTGCTGCCGGTGTGGGACGCCATGGTGCAACGCCGCGATGCCCTGACGCTGGCGCAGCGCGTGCGATTGACGCAAGTCCTGGAGCGCGGGTTCAGCGCGGCCGAGGGCGCGCCCGACGCCGCCTGGCTGACCCGCATTGAGACGGCGCAAATGGAGCATCCGGGCGATGCCGTGCTGCAGTACCTGGCCGGCGTGGTGTGCATGCGCCTGCGGTTGTGGGGCAAGGCGCAGCAGATGCTCAAGCAGTCGCTGTCGACCCTGCCGGACGCCGAACTCCGGCGCGCAGCGTGGCTTGCGCTGGCCCAGATGGCCGAGCAGCGGCAGGATGCCAGTGCCGCCACGGACGCCTACCGCGAGGCGGCCAAAAGATGACGGCGCCCTGATTCGTGTTTATTATGTGCCATGGCCACACTCATTGAGCACATCATCAAGCTGACCGATCACCGGGATCGGGACCTTCTGGAATTGACCCTGGCCAAGGCCCTCATCGATCTGCTGCCGATCCAGCGCATCGTGGTGGCGAAGGTGGTCAGCGAAGAGGGCATCCGGCGCTGGCTGGATATCGTGTCGATGGATGCCCGGGGCGGTGGCAAGGTGGTCGATCCCCTGCGGGTGGATTTTCAGACCTTGCGCCCGGTCGAGGACGCCAAGGACCGTTTCCATTGCCTGGAGAGCGCAAGCCAGGTGGAAGTGGCGTGGGCGGGCGAGGCGGGCCCGCGCATCACCTACCTGCCGCTGTACCCCAACAACGCCCACCACGACGAAGCGGGAGTGGTGGAAATCCATTCCGGCGCATCCCTGACCAGCGAGCAGTCGCAGGTTTTCGAGGTGCTGCACCGCGTGTTCCTGAACATGTACCGCCTGCTGGCCTACAGCGACCGCGATGCCCTGACCGGCTTGCTCAACCGCAAGGCGCTGGACCACACGTTTTACAGCGCCGTGCTGGAGGAAATGGACCACGGCCTGGAAGGGGAGACGCGCGTGCTGGAAGCCGATGTGCTGCCCGTGTCCGAGCGTCGCCACCGCGTGCCGCCCAATTACTGGCTGGGCACCGTGCAGGTGGACGGTTTTGAGGCCATCGGCGACAAGAAAGGGCCTCTGATTGCCGAAGAAGTGCTGCTGCTGGTGGCGCGGATCATGAACAACACCTTCCGGACCTATGACCGTCTGTACCGACTGGGAGGCGACCAGTTTGCGGTGCTGATGCACTGCCCCAACGAAGCCCTGGTGCTGGCCGCGTTCGAGCGCTTCCGCTCCAACATGGAGAAGTTCAACTTTCCCCAGGTAGGCCGAGTGACGGCCTGTGCCGGCTTCACCCGCGTCACGGCCGACGATTCGCCCGACACCACGCTGGAGCGCGCCGCGCGGGCAGTGGAATACGCCCAGCACAACGGCCCCAACCGGGTAATCAGCCATGGCGACCTGGAGCGCCAGGGGCTGTTGGCCGAGCTGCCCGCAACGGGTTTTGTCGAATTGCTCTGATCAACAGAGGTAGCGGACCCACCATGAAAAAAGGGGCGTAAACGCCCCTTTTGTCGTTGCAGCCCCCGCGTGGCGGGGGCCGGTCGGTCAAGCCGACGGAGTCTGCTCGAACGGCAGCGCCATGTCGCGCAGATCGCGCTTGGTTTCCACCAGGATCAGCGGACCGGTATCCATGACCACCGGTGCGGGCCGCTCGCGGGGCACGTGCACCGGCTTGGGCTCGGCGGCAATGGCGGCTTGCACCGCTGCAATCCGGTCGGCATCGGAATTGACCCATTGCAGTCCGCTGTCCTGGGCCACCTTCAGCAGATCGTCGGTGGGCAGCACATAGGTCGTGACGGCTGGCATGCGGGTTGCGGCAGCGGGTGCCGGTGCTGCAGCCGCAGGTGCTGCGGTGGCCACGGGTGCGGGTGCCACTTCCGGCGTGGGTGTGGACACGGGGGCGTCGCCAACGGCTGCCACGTGCGCGGGAGGAATGCGCAGGTCCGGACGCTCTTCGCCTTCGCGGTCACCGCGGGGTGTGCGTTCGCGGCCGTAACGGTCCCGTGAACGCTTCTCGCGTGGGGCGTCGTTTTCCGCGCGCGGTGCGGCGGGCTGGGCCTCACCGTCCTGCACCGGCTGCGGTGCTGCGGACGCGTCGGCCGGAGCGCTGTTGACATGGGCAAAGTAGGAGCGGGGTGCTTGCTGACCTTCGTCGGCTGCACCGCTCAGTTCGCCGTCCTGGCGCGGGGCCCGGTCGGACCGGCCACGGCCACCCCGGCTCCGGCCTTCGCGGCCTTCACGACCTTCACGCGGCTGTCCCTCGTTGCGGCCTTCGCCACCCTCGGGCAGGGCGCTGGCGTCGCTGCGGCCTTCGCCACGCGGCTCACCGCGTTCTCCGTTTTCGTTGCGTTCACCGCGCTCGCCGCCGCGGCCATTGCGCTCACCGCCGCGGCCACCGCGGTCATTGCGCGGGCCGCGTTCAGCGCGCGGCTCCTGGCGTGCCGTGTCTGCTCCGGCGTTGACTTGCACGCCCACTTCGGGCGCCAGGGGTTTGCCTTCGGCGTCGAAGCGTTCGCGCTGTGCGCCGCCCTGGCGTTCACCGCCACGGCCGCCGCGACCACCGCGGCCACCGCGTCCGTCGCCACGGCCTTCACCGCGGGGACCACGGCCCTCGCCGCGTGGCTCGTTACGGCCTTCACCACGGCCTTCGCCGTTGCGTCCACCGTTGCGGTTGCCATCGCGGCCGCGGCCTTCACGGGCCTCTTGCGGCTTGGCAGCGGGGGCTGGTGCGGGCTTGACCGGTGCTGCAGGCGTTTCGCCGGCAAACAGGCGCTTGAGCCAGCCGAAGAAGCCTTTTTCTGCGGGGGCTGCAGCGGCTGCGGGGCGTGCACCACCGGTGCGCGGTGCGTGCTGCGGTGCAGTGGCCTTGGCCTGCGGTGCCGTCTCGGGGCGGGGCACGGCGACCGGTGCCGGCGCATCGGGCAGCACGCCCTTGATGATGGGCGTCTGCTTGTTGGTGGGCTCCTGCGAGCGGCGAGTCACGCTGGTTGGGTCTTCGATTTCATCGGCCATCTTGTAGCTGGCTTCGATGTTGTCCAGACGAGGGTCGTCGTGCTTCAGGCGTTCCAGACGGTAGTTGGGCGTTTCCAGCGTCTTGTTGGGCACCAGCAGCACATTGATGCGTTGCTTGAGCTCAATCTTGGCGATCTCGGAGCGCTTTTCGTTGAGCAGGAACGATGCGACATCGACCGGCACCTGGCACAGCACGGAGGCGGTGCTGTCCTTGAGCGACTCTTCCTGGATCACGCGCAGGATCTGCAGCGCCGAGCTTTCGGTGTCGCGGATGTGGCCGGAGCCGCCGCAGCGCGGGCAGGGAATGGAAGCACCTTCGGAAAGGGCCGGGCGCAGGCGCTGGCGGCTCATTTCCATGAGGCCGAACTTGCTGATGGTGCCGAACTGCACGCGGGCACGGTCCTGGCGCAGGGCGTCGCGCAGGCGGTTTTCGACGTCGCGGCGGTTGCGACTCTCTTCCATGTCGATGAAGTCGATGACGATCAGGCCACCGAGGTCGCGCAGACGCATCTGGCGCGCCACTTCGTCGGCGGCTTCCAGGTTGGTGCGGGTGGCGGTTTCCTCGATGTCGCCGCCCTTGATGGCGCGAGCCGAGTTCACGTCCACCGACACCAGGGCTTCGGTATGGTCGATCACGATGGCGCCGCCGGACGGCAGCTGCACCGTGCGGGCGTACGCGGATTCGATCTGGTGCTCGATCTGGAAGCGGCTGAACAGCGGGGCGTCGTCACGGTAGCGCTTCACGCGGGCGGCGTGCTCGGGCATGACGTGGGCCATGAACTGCTGGGCCTGCTCGTACACGTCGTCGGTGTCGATCAGGATGTCGCCGATGTCGTGGTTGAAGTAGTCGCGGATGGCGCGGATCACCAGGCTGGATTCCTGGTAGATCAGGTAGGCACCCTTGCCGCCCTTGGCGGCACCGTCGATGGCCGACCAGAGCTTCAACAGGTAGTTCAGGTCCCACTGCAGTTCCGGGGCGCTGCGGCCAATGCCGGCGGTGCGGGCGATGATGGACATGCCGTTGGGGTATTCCAGCTGGTCCAGCGCCTCTTTCAGTTCGGCACGGTCTTCGCCCTCGATGCGGCGGCTCACGCCACCGCCCCGGGGGTTGTTGGGCATCAGCACCACATAGCGGCCGGCCAGCGAAACGAAGGTGGTCAGGGCCGCGCCCTTGTTGCCACGTTCTTCCTTTTCGACCTGAACCAGCAGTTCCTGGCCTTCCTTGATGGCGTCCTGGATGCGTGCCTGCGAAGCCGACACGCCTTCCTTGAAGTACATCTTGGAGATTTCCTTGAACGGCAGGAAGCCGTGGCGGTCTTCGCCGTAGTCGACGAAACAGGCTTCCAGCGACGGCTCGACGCGGGTGACGACGGCCTTGTAGATGTTGCCCTTGCGCTGTTCGCGCCCTTCGATCTCAATTTCGTAGTCGAGGAGTTTTTGTCCGTCGACAATGGCCAGGCGGCGTTCTTCAGCCTGCGTGGCGTTGATCAGCATCCGTTTCATGGATTGCATCCTTCATCAGTAGTACATGCCCAAAGCGGGCGTTGATACCTGAACTGACGAACCGAAACGAGGTGGAATTGCCGGAGAACTTCCACTCACATGCGTGAGCGAAGCGTAGGCGCGTGGAGGGGAGCGAGGGGATGCGTTTGCGAATTTGCTACTAAAACAATAGCTGGTTGCGCCCGATCTACGGGGGCTGACGGCCGATTGATGCCAACAAACGGCGCGCAAACGCACCGCAGGCATAGGTTAATCAGGCTCATCAACACAAACATCTCGCTTCATTCCGTTCACAGACCGGGAGGGTCTGCGAACTTTGGGTATTCCGTATCAGTGTTTCAATTCGTCGGCTTGACCGCGTCCTCTGCAGGCCATCACAGGCATTTGGCGTGTGATTTGCGTGCAGGACAACGCGGCGGCATCGACCTTCCAGCGCGGCTGTGTATGGCGTGTGGACTAAACTCCAGACAAATCAACCACTTACAGCGCGTCGCTAGTGAAACACATTATAGGGGGCAATCCTCAGACCCCACATCCGCTGGTGCAATCGGTTACCGTTGACGAGAACGGCGCCGGCCAGCGGCTGGACAATTTCCTCCTGCGCCACCTCAAGGGCGTGCCCAAAACCCATATCTACCGCATCATCCGCAGCGGCGAGGTGCGGGTCAACAAGGGGCGCGCCAGTGCCGACACCCGGCTCAATGCCGGCGATGTGCTCCGGCTGCCGCCGGTGCGGGTGTCCGAACGGGCGGCGGAAAAAGCACAGGCCATGGCCCGGCAGGTGGCCAGCCACGCGCCGGCCCGGGATTTCACCGTCCTGTACGAGGATGAGAGTTTCCTGGCTATCAATAAACCGGCTGGCGTGGCGGTGCACGGCGGTTCGGGTGTCAGTTTTGGCGTGATCGAGCAACTGCGCATGGCCCGGCCGCAGGCCAAGTTCCTGGAACTGGTGCACCGGCTGGACCGCGAGACCAGCGGCATCCTGCTGGTGGCCAAGAAGCGCAGCGCCCTGAAGAACCTGCAGGACCAGTTCCGCGAGCGGGAAACCGGCAAGACCTACCTGGCCCTGGCGCTGGGGCAGTGGCCGGCCAACAAGAAAGTGCTGGACAAGCCCCTGCACAAATACCTGTTGCCCGACGGCGAGCGCCGGGTCAAGGTGGTGTCCAAGGATGACACCGACGGCATGCCGTCATTGACCTTGGTCAAGGTGCGGGCGGCAGGGGGCGTGGTTCCGGCGGCCGTCCAGCACCTGGCCGGCGCCCAGCAGGGGTTTTCCTTGCTGGAAGTCACCATCAAGACCGGCCGCACGCACCAGATCCGGGTGCACCTGGCGTCCGAGGGCATGCCGATTGTGGGCGATGACAAGTACGGCGACTTTGAATGCAACAAGGCCTTGGCCCGCGCCAGCGGTGCCCTGTCGCTCAAGCGCATGTTTTTGCACGCCTGGCGATTACAGTGCAACCATCCTGCCACCGGCGTGCGTCTGGAATTGAAAGCCGAGCTGCCCGACGAGTTGGCGCAGTTCCTGGTGCAGGTGCTGCCGCAGGCGGCCTGACAGCCAGCCCCCTTCTGTTGAACCACGACCTTTGCCATGCCAGACCCTTCGTTGACGTCCGCTTCCCGCCAGTTTGATCTGATTGCCTTTGACTGGGACGGGACCCTGTTTGACTCCACGGCCATCATCGTGCGCTGCATCCAGCGGGCGGTGGTGGATGTGGGCGGGCGCCAGCCCAGCGACCAGGCCGCAGCCTACGTCATCGGCCTGGGACTGATGCAGGCGCTGGCCCATGCGGCACCCGACGTGCCGCCGGAGAAATACCCGGAACTGGGCGCGCGCTACAAGCACCACTACCTTGCGCACCAGAACGACATCAGCCTGTTTGCCGGCGTGCTGCCCCTGCTGGCGGATTTGAAGGCACGCAACCACTGGCTGGCCGTGGCCACCGGAAAGAGCCGACGCGGGCTGGATGAGGCCCTGCAGGCGGTGGAGTTGCGGGGCATGTTCGACAGCTCCCGCACCGCCGACGAGACCGCCGGCAAGCCCCACCCCCTGATGCTGCAGGAATTGATGCAGGAGTTCGGTGTGGAGCCGCACCGGGTGCTGATGATTGGCGACACCACGCACGACCTGCAAATGGCCCTGAACGCGGGCGTGCCCAGCGTGGGTGTGAGCTACGGCGCCCACGAGCCCGAAGCCTTTGCCGCGCTCGGCCCCCTGCACGTGGCGCACTCGGTGGCCGAGCTGCACACCTGGCTGCGCGCGCACGCCTGACGGGGAGGACGGACCATGACGGATCTGCAAACGGCCATTCCCCTGTGCAACTCCCGCGATCTGGTGGACCGTGGTGACGCGGTTCCCTTCGACGTGCTCTACGCCGGGCGCACTGCGCGCGGCTTTGCCATTCGCTACCAGGGGCAGGTGTATGCCTACCTCAACCAGTGCGGCCACATTCCCATGGAAATGGACTACCAGCCCAACCAGTTCTTCGACCACAGCGGCCAGTGGCTGATGTGCGCCACCCATGGTGCGATCTACCGGCCGGAAACCGGCGAATGCCGCGGCGGCCCCTGCCGCACCGGTTTGATCAAGATCGAACTGACCGAGCAGGACGGTGTCGTGCACTGGCATACTGCCCCTAACCTGAAACCTCTTGAGTTCTGACATGACTGACTCCCATACCCCCAGCGGACCCGATACGGAAAATATGTATGCAGCCCCCGTGGAGTCTGCGCAGACAGCTACAAAAAAAGGAGCAAATCCGGATGCCGGCAACGCCCCCGGCTGGGAGCGCGCCACCCTGGAAAAGCTGGCCATGGCAGCGCTCACCGAGCAGCGCCAGGCCCGGCGCTGGCGCAACGGCATCCGGCTCGGTTGGCTGGTGTTTCTGGTGCTGCTGGTGTGGTTTGGCATGGAACGCGGGGGAACCAGCGCCGATATCTCCACGCCGCACACGGCGGTGGTGAAGATCCAGGGGGAAATTGCCTCGGGCTCCGAGGCCAGTGCCGAACTGGTGGTGGCGGCCATGCACAGCGCGTTCGAAGACAAGGGCGCCCAGGCCGTGGTGCTGCTGATCAACTCTCCGGGTGGCAGTCCGGTGCAGGCCGGCATCATCAACGACGAGATCCGCCGCCTCAAGGCCCAGTACAAGAAACCCATTTACGCCGTGGTGGAAGAAACCTGTGCCTCGGCCGCCTATTACATCGCGGTGGGTGCCGACCAGATCTTTGTCGACAAGGCCAGCGTGGTGGGCAGCATTGGCGTGCTGATGGACGGTTTTGGCTTCACCGGCCTGATGGACAAGCTGGGTGTTGAGCGCCGCCTGATGACGGCCGGCGAAAACAAGGGTTTCATGGACCCGTTCAGCCCCCAGACCGAGAAGCAGCGCGCGTTTGCCCAGGGCATGCTGGACCAGATTCACCAGCAGTTCATTGCGGTCGTCAAGGACGGCCGGGGCACGCGCCTGAAGGAAACGCCGGAAATCTTCAGCGGTTTGTTCTGGACCGGTCAGCAGGCCGTCGACATGGGGCTGGCCGACCACCTGGGCAACCTGGACTATGTGGCCCGTGAAATCGTCAAGGCCGAGGACTTGGTGGACTACACCCGCAAGGACAATGTGGCCGAACGCCTGGTCAAGCGCTTTGGCGCGTCCATGGGCGAAGGCGCTGTGCGCGCCATCCGCTCCCTTCCCGCGCTGCACTGATGCACAGGGGCCGCACCGGCGCACGCCGGTGGCGGTGTCACCGGCCGATGGCAAACACCGTGGGCGTGGCGTTGTCCAGCGCCCAGGGTTTGTGCTTCCAGTTCTTGACCAGGTCGCTGTGGCAGGTCGCCTGCGCCAGCGTCAGCCCGCTGGACGTGGCCAGGCGGGTGCCGGGCTGCAGAGTCTGCAGCAGCGCCTGCAGCAGCGCGGTGTTGCGGTACGGGGTTTCAATCAGCAGCTGGGTCTGTCCCGTTTTCACGGCCAGGGCCTCCAGCTCCCGGATGCGTCGGCTGCGCTCGTCCGGCGCGCTGGGTACATAGCCCACGAAGGCAAAACTCTGGCCATTGAGGCCGCTGGCGGCCAGCGCCAGCAGCAGCGACACCGGCCCGACCAGCGGCACCACGCGCAGGCCCAGATCGTGCGCGGCACGCACCACGGAGGAGCCCGGGTCGGCCACCGCCGGCATGCCGGCCTCGCTGACCAGGCCGATATCGGCACCCTGCAAGGCGGCCTGGAGCAGCGGGCGGGCGTCGAAGTCGCCCTGATGGTCCCCTTTCTTGTGGACGGCATGCGGCAGTTCCTGCAGCTGCATGGACTGCAGCGGCACGCACAGCGGGTGGTGTTCGCCGATGCGTTTGAGGTAGGCGCGGGTGGATTTGGCGTTTTCGCACACCCAGTGCTGCAGCGTTGCCGCAATTTCCAGGGTGCCTGACGGCATCACCCGGTCCAGGGGCGCCTGGGTGCTGCAGCCAAAGTCCAGCGGGGCGGGGACCAGATAGAGGGTGCCCCGTTGCGGGCCGCGCGTGGTGTCCGGGGCGGCGGTGTGGCTCATGCTGGCGCCCGGGTGGTATGCAGCAGGTCCATGCCGGCGGCGCGCAGCATCTGGCAGGTGCGGATCAGGGGCAAGCCCACCAGGGCGGTGGGGTCGTCGTTTTCGATGGCGCTCAGCAGGGAGATGCCCAGCCCCTCGCTTTTGGCGCTGCCGGCACAGTCGTAGGGCTGTTCCGCCCGCAGGTAACTCTCAATTTCGACGTCATCGAGCTCCCGAAACGTCACCTTGACCGGCGCCAGGGCCTCCTGGCTAAAGCCGCTGTCCAGGCACACCACCGCCACGGCGGTCTGGAAAATGACTGTCTTGCCGCGCATCTGGCGCAGCTGTGCCACGGCGCGGTCATGGTTGCCGGGCTTGCCCAGTGCCTGCCCGTCCAGGTCGGCCACCTGGTCCGAACCGATCACCACGCAGTCGGGAAAGCGGGCTGCCACTGCCTGTGCCTTGGCCAAGGCCAGGCGGCGGGCCAGCGCGGCGGGGTGCTCGCCGGGCAGGGGGGTTTCGTCCACATGGGGCGATTCGGTGGAAAACGGAATGCGCAGGCGCTCCAGCAGTTCACGCCGGTAGGCCGAGGTGGATCCCAGGATGAGTTTTCGGTTCGGAATGTCAGACATGGTGCGATTCTCTTACACTGCGCGCATGAAACATGACTACGACGCCGAACACCTCAATATTGCCGCTTTTGCCCGCGCGTCGGGCGCCTGGGAGGGGCAGGCGCCCCTGGCGCAGTTCGCGCGGCTGATGGAGGAAACCCGTGGGCAGGGGGGCGAAACGGCCGTCCGCTACGGGGTGCGGGGCGAGATGCGCGCCGATGGTGCCGGCGTGGAGGAAGCTTGGCTGCACCTGACTGCGCAGACGGCATTGCCCCTGACCTGCCAGCGCTGCCTGGGCCCCGTGGAGGTACCGGTAGCTTTTGAGCGGGAGTTCCGCTTTGTGGCCACGGAGGAGCTGGCGGCCGTGGAGGACGAAGAATCCGAAGAGGATGTCCTGGTGCTGAGCCGCGATTTCAATGTGCTTGAACTGGTTGAGGACGAGTTGCTGATGGAGTTGCCCGTGGCGCCCAAGCACCCGGTGTGCCCCGTGGCGGTAAAATTGCACGCAGCCGACCCGAATTTCGTCGATGCGCCGGCCGAAAAGCCGAACCCCTTTGCGGTGCTGCAGCAGCTCAAGAAGAAGGGCGCACCCTGAAACGGGTGCTTTAGGCTATAATGTGAGGCTTCGCGCGGTAAAGCAGTCGCGATTTTCACCAACCCAACGTGTTGCAACCTGTGCAGCACCTTTGCCCAGGAGCCAATCATGGCCGTTCAACAAAACAAAAAGTCTCCTTCCAAGCGCGGTATGCACCGCTCGCACAATGCCTTGACCGTTCCTGGCATTGCTGTGGAATCCACAACCGGCGAAACCCATTTGCGCCATCACATCAGTCCCACCGGTTTCTACCGTGGTCGCAAGGTGTTGAAGACCAAATCCGAAGCCTGAGCCAGGTTTTTCGCGTAAAGCCCGAAGCTACACACCCTGTAGCGACGGGCTTTTGTCTTTTCTGGCTTCTGGCGCGCGCCTGATGCCATTCATTTTTGGCTAGCTATCCCATGACCACAATTGCCGTTGACTGCATGGGGGGTGACCACGGGCCCCAAGTCACGCTGCCTGCCTGCAGGCATTTTCTTGATACGCACGCCGATGCGTCCCTGATTCTGGTGGGGTTGCCCGACCAGGTGGGCGGATTTTCCCATCCGCGTGCCACCGTGGTGACGGCCAGCGAGGTGGTGACCATGGACGACCCGCTGGAGATCGCGCTGCGTCGCAAGAAAGACTCCTCCATGCGCGTGGCCGTTCAGCAGGTGAAGGACGGCAAGGCCCAGGCCGCCGTTTCGGCCGGCAACACGGGGGCGCTGATGGCAATTTCCCGCTATCTGCTCAAGACGGTGGACGGTATCGAGCGTCCCGCCATTGCGGGGCAGATTCCCAATGCCACGGGTGGTGCCACCACCGTGCTGGACCTGGGGGCCAACGTGGATTGCTCGGCCGAACACCTGCTGCAATTTGCCGTCATGGGCGCAGCCCTGGTTTCCGTGCTCAACAACAAAGAGGCACCCACGGTGGGGTTGCTCAATATTGGCGAAGAAGTCATTAAAGGCAACGATGTAATCAAAAAAGCGGGCGAACTGCTGCGTTCTGCTGCCAAAACTGGTGATCTGAATTTTGTGGGCAACGTTGAAGGCAACGATATCTTCAAGGGCGTGGTGGATATCGTGGTGTGTGACGGCTTCGTCGGCAACGTAGCGCTGAAGACCAGCGAAGGCCTGGCCTCCATGTTTGGCACTTTTTTGAAGGCAGAGTTCTCCCGCAACATCTTCACCAAAATGGCCGCAATTGCGGCTTACTCGGTGCTAAATGCATTCAAGAGCCGATTTGACCATCGGCGGTACAACGGTGCGGCCCTGCTGGGCCTGCGCGGTCTGGTGTTCAAGAGCCATGGTTCGGCCGATGCGCTGTCCTTCGGGAACGCGCTGAACCGGGCGTATGATGCAGCCCGAAACAACTTGCTTGACCGTGTTCAGGTTCGCATCGCGCACGCAGCACCGCTTTTGGTGTCTGCAGACAGCCTGCAATAACCTCTACGGGTGTCACCAACCCCAACCATGAAACGATATTCGCGCATTTCCGGCACCGGAAGTTATTTGCCGCCGCACAGGTTAACGAATGCCGACCTGGTCGCCGATCTGGCGGCCAAAGGGGTCGAAACATCCCATGAGTGGATTGTGGAGCGCACGGGCATTCACGCCCGGCATTTCGCGGATGACGGGGTGTTCAGCAGTGACCTGGGTCTGGCGGCCGCCAAAAACGCGCTGCAGGCCGCTGGCTGCACGGCACAGGATATCGACCTCATCATCGTTGCCACTTCGACGCCGGACATGGTGTTTCCGTCCACGGCGTGCATTCTGCAGAACAAGCTGGGGGCCAACGGCTGCGCCGCTTTCGATGTGCAGGCTGTCTGCAGCGGATTCATTTATGCCCTGACGGTTGCCGATTCCATGATCAAGACCGGCGCAGCCAACCGGGCGCTGGTGGTGGGGGCGGAGGTGTTTTCCCGCATCCTGGATTTCAAGGACCGCACGACCTGCGTGCTGTTTGGTGACGGCGCGGGCGCCGTGGTGCTGGAGGCGTCGGACACACCGGGCATTCTGGCCAGCGACCTGCACGCGGACGGCAAGTACGTGGATATCCTGTGTGTGCCCGGCCATGTCTCGGGTGGCGCCATCCTGGGCGACCCCTTGCTGAAGATGGACGGCCAGGCCGTGTTCAAGCTGGCAGTGGGCCTGCTGGAAAGTGCGGCGCGCGCCACCTTGACCAAGGCCAACATGACCGATGCCGATATCGACTGGCTGGTGCCGCACCAGGCCAACATCCGCATCATGCAAAGCACGGCGCGCAAGCTCAAGCTGTCCATGGACAAGGTGGTGGTCACGGTGGACCAACATGGCAACACCTCGGCCGCGTCCATTCCGCTGGCGCTGGACTTCGCCGTTCGGTCCGGGCAGGTCAAACCGGGCGAAACTCTGTTGCTCGAAGGCGTGGGCGGTGGTTTCACCTGGGGTGCTGTGCTCCTGAATTTGTAGCTGCCTGCGCAGTGTTTGCGCGGGTTTGATGTCTTTTTTGGTACAAATACGGCCATGAAAAAATTTGCTTTTGTATTTCCGGGGCAAGGATCGCAGTCGGTCGGCATGCTCGATGCCTGGGGTGACCACCCGGTGGTGGCGGAAACGCTGCGGGAGGCGTCCGAGGCGCTTGGCGAAGACGTCGCGAAACTGATTCACGAAGGCCCCAAGGAAGCCCTGGCGCTGACGACCAATACCCAGCCCGTCATGCTGGTTGCCGGTGTGGCGGCCTACCGGGTCTGGATGTCCGAGGTGGGCGTTGCCCCCGCGGCGGTGGCGGGTCATTCGCTGGGCGAATACACCGCGCTGGTTGCCGCCGGTGCGCTGACGCTGGCGCAGGCGGCGCCACTGGTGCGGTTGCGGGCAAAGGCCATGCAGGAAGCGGTACCCGTCGGCATGGGCGCCATGGCGGCCATCCTGGGCATGGAGGCCGCCCGCGTGTCGGCCGGCTGCCTGGAGGCGACCCAGTCTTTTGGCCCCGGTTCCAGCGAAATCGTGGAGGCCGTCAATTTCAATGATCCCGCCCAGACGGTGATTGCGGGCAGCAAGGCGGCGGTCGACAAGGCTTGCGAGCTGCTCAAGGCCAATGGCGCCAAGCGGGCCCTGCCGCTGCCGGTATCGGCGCCGTTTCACTCCCGGCTGATGCAGCCGGCAGCCGAGAAGCTCAAGGAGCGCTTGGAGAGCATTGAGTTTGAAGTGCCCCAGATGGCGCTGATCAACAATATCGACGTGGCGGTGGAGGTCGAGGCCGACCGGATCCGCGACGCCCTGTACCGCCAGGCTTTCGGCCCGGTGCGTTGGGTGGAGTGCGTGCAGGCCATCAAGGCCCACGGTTTGACTACACTGGTGGAGTGCGGTCCGGGCAAGGTGCTGGCCGGCATGGTCAAGCGCATCGACCCGGAGTTGACGGGCTTGGCGCTGTTTGATCCGGCCAGCCTGCAAGAGTTGAAAGGTGCATTGGCATGAGCGAAGTGAAATTTGAAGGACAGGTTGCGCTGGTGACCGGCGCCTCGCGCGGCATTGGTGCCGCCATTGCTCTGGAGTTGGCCCGCAAGGGACTGAAAGTCATCGGCACGGCCACCACCGACGCGGGTGCCGCAAAGATCGGTGAAGCACTGGCGGCCTTTCCCGGCTGCGCAGGGCGCACCCTGGATGTGACCCAGGGCCCCGCTGGCGAAGCGCTGATTGACGCCGTCGTCAAGGAATACGGTGGATTGCAGGTGCTGGTCAACAACGCCGGCATCACGCGTGACAACCTGGCCATGCGCATGAAGGATGAAGAGTGGGACGCCGTGATGGAGGCCAACCTCAAGGGCGTGTTCCGCATGAGCCGCGCCGTGATGCGGACCATGATGAAGCAGCGCTATGGCCGCATCATCAGCATCACCTCCGTGGTGGGTGCCTCGGGCAACCCCGGCCAGGCCAATTACGCCGCCGCTAAGGCCGGTGTGGCCGGCATGACCCGCGCACTGGCGCGGGAGCTGGGTTCGCGCAATATCACCGTCAACTGCATCGCCCCCGGGTTTATCGAGACCGACATGACCGCCAGCCTGCAGGAAGAGCAGCAAAAAGCCCTGTTGGGGCAGATTCCGTTGGGTCATCTGGGCAAACCCGCCGACATTGCGCATGCTGTTGCATACTTGGCGTCTCCCGGCGCCAGTTACGTGACGGGGCAGGAGCTGCACGTCAACGGCGGCATGTACATGTAACGCACGAAAATCCAGCCGATTTGTCCGTTCGGCCGCCCGGTTAGAGTCAAGGCCCTAAGCCCGGGTAAAATTACGGATTCTTTTACAACCCTTAGAGGGAAGCCATGAGCGATATCGAAGTCCGCGTCAAAAAAATCATTGCCGAGCAACTCGGAGTGGAAGAGTCTCAAGTCACCAACGAAAAAGCCTTCGTGGCCGATCTGGGTGCCGATTCTCTGGACACCGTGGAACTGGTGATGGCGTTGGAAGACGAGTTCGGAATTGAAATTCCCGACGAAGACGCGGAAAAAATCACCACGGTCCAAAATGCGATTGACTACGCCAATACGCACAAAAAGGCCTGATGGGGTCTTGGCGGCACTGCGGTGTCGCCCCGCACGGGTTGCGACGGGCACGGTGGAAACACTGCTGCCTGCCGGCCCGACACTTTGCCGTTCCATGCGGCATTTTTTTTGACAAATTCCTGAAAACTGATTGCTATGTCCCGTCGCCGCGTTGTTGTCACTGGTTTGGGTTGTGTCAGTCCCGTAGGAAATACGGTCTCAGAGGCGTGGTCAAATTTGATCGCCGGCAAATCTGGCATTGACCTGATCACCAAATTTGATGCGTCCGCCTTTGCCTGCAAGATTGCAGGCGAGGTACGTAATTTCGATCTCGAGTCCTATATCAGTGCCAAAGACGCACGGGCCATGGACACGTTCATTCATTACGGCATCGCCGCCGCCGTGCAGGCCGTGGCGGATGCCGGATTGCCCACGGGTGATGCCCTGGGTGAGGAAGAGGCGACGCGCATTGGCTGCGTGATCGGCTCGGGTATTGGCGGTTTGCCCATGATCGAGGGCATGCACACCGAGTACGCCAACCGGGGACCGCGCCGCATTTCGCCGTTTTTCGTACCGGCGACCATCATCAACATGACCGCCGGTCATGTGTCCATGCGTTATGGTTTCAAGGGCCCGAACATCGCGATCGTCACCGCGTGCACCACCGGCTTGCACTGCATCGGTGAGGCCGGCCGCATGATCGAGTACGGCGATGCCGATGTCATGGTGGCGGGTGGTTCCGAAGCCACGGTATCTCCCTTGGGCATTGGCGGTTTTGCCGCCATGCGTGCCCTGAGCACGCGCAACGACGATCCCGCTACGGCATCACGCCCCTGGGACAAGGATCGCGATGGTTTTGTCCTGGGTGAAGGCGGTGGCGTGATGGTGCTCGAGGAGTACGAGCACGCCAAGGCGCGGGGCGCCAAGATTTACGCCGAGCTGGCCGGTTTCGGCATGAGTGCCGATGCGGGGCACATGACCGCTCCCAACATGGATGGCCCCCGTCGTGCCATGTTGAACGCCCTGCGCAATGCCGGTGTCAATGCCGATCAGGTGGATTATCTGAACGCGCATGGCACGTCCACGCCGCTGGGTGACCTGAACGAAACCAACGCGATCAAGGCGGCGCTGGGCGACCACGCCAAGAAGATCGTGGTGAATTCCACCAAGTCCATGACCGGCCACTTGCTGGGCGGTGCGGGCGGGGTGGAGTCGGTGTTTACTGTTTTGGCGTTGCACCACCAGAAGAGCCCGCCCACGATCAACATCTTCAATCAGGATCCGGAGTGCGATCTGGATTACTGCGCCAACACGGCCCGCGACGTGCGCATCGATGTGGCCGTCAAGAACAACTTTGGCTTCGGCGGGACCAACGGCACCCTGGTGTTCAAACGCATCTGAGGGGGGCGTGTCCCTGACAGCCCATGCACAGCGCCCCGGCGGTTAGTGTCACAGTAGCCCGGTCAGGGTGGCACTTGCGGGCCATCGGGGGGCTGGGTGTACTGGCGGGGCTTGCTGCCGGCGCACTGGCACCCGGTCTGCCACAGGCGCAGGCGCTTGGGCTGGTGGGCGTACTGCTGGCAACCGGCGCCACGGCGCTGGCGGGTTGGTACCGGTCTCCTGCCGGCTGTTTGCAGTGGGATGGCCGCCACTGGCACTGGCCGGTTTTCTCCGATACGCCGGACTGCCAGCTGACCCTGCACCTGGATTTCCAGCGCGTGATGGTGGTCTCCCTGAGCCATCCGTCACGGCGCACGGTCTGGCTGTGGCTGGAATCCGCATCGGGTGATGCGCGCTGGATGGCCTTGCGCCGCGCGGTGGTCGCCAGCCGGCGACTGGCGGCAACCGGAGATGGCGCAGCATCCCTGCAAGATGGAGGTTGCGCGTGAGTGCGCCACCGCCCGCGCCGGACCAGGATACCGATCTGCTGCTGGTGCAGCGCACCGTGGCGGGGGACCAGCGTGCCTATGGCTTGCTGGTGTTGAAGTACCAGCGGCGCATCCAGCGGCTGATCGGGCGCATGGTGCGCGACACCGATCTGGTTGAAGACATTGCCCAGGAGACCTTTGTCCGGGCGTACCGCGCCCTGCACCAGTTCCGGGGCGAGGCGCAGTTCTACACCTGGCTGTACCGCATTGCCGTCAATACGGCCAAGAAATTCCTGCTCGAACTCAAGCGCGACCCGACGGTTTCCGAGAGTTTCCTGGCGACGGACGATGAGGATGAAACTTCCTGGCGAAAACAGGAACCAATAGCCGGAGAGACACCGGAATCCCTTCTGGCGGCCAAGGAAATCGCGTCCGTGGTGAATGCGGCCATGGAGGATCTGCCGGAGGACTTGAAGGAAGCGATCACTTTGCGGGAGATCGAAGGTTTGAGTTACGAGGAAATTGCCGCCGTGATGGATTGCCCCATCGGAACCGTGCGCTCGCGGATTTTCCGGGCGCGGGAGGCCATTTCTGCCAAGGTCAAACCTTTGCTGGAAAAACAAATGGGTAAACGCTGGTGAGGTATGCGCACATGAACGAATTGACCCCCTTGTCTGGTGAACGCCTTTCTGCTCTGGCAGACGGGGGCTTGCGGGGCGACGAGTGCGCCCAGGCCCTGGGCCTCTTGCTGTCCCAGCCGCAGGCCATGCAAACCTGGCATGCCTACCATGTGGTGGGGGATGTGCTGCGCAGCGGGGAACTGGCGCCCACCACCGATGATTTTGCATTCTGGGAAACGCTGGAGCGCCGGTTGGCGCAGCAGCCGCAGCGCCCCAGTGGGTTGGAGGAGGGGGTGAGTCCCCTGGTCTCGGATAGCCGCACGGGTGCGGCGTTCAGGGCTGCGACCGACGGGGCCAATGCCCCCGTCTTCCGCTGGAAGCTGGTCGCCGGTCTGGCTTGCACGGCGCTGGTGGGGGTCGTGGGTTTGAACCTGTGGGGCACGGTGGCGCAATCCGGTGGCGCGCAGGTGGCGGCGGCGCCAGTTGCCGCACCCCAGGTGGTCGTTGCCGACACCAGTGCGGGGCCCATGCTCCGTGACCCGGATCTGGACGCGCTCATGGCGGCCCACCAGCAGTTGGGCGGCCATTCGGCCTTGCAGGTGCCGGCGGGGTTCTTGCGCAACGCGACGTATGAGGGGCCCGGGCGGTGAAGCGGTGGGCGCGCGCAGGCGCCGCTGCCGCGGTCACCGTGGTGCTGTGGGCGGCACAGGGGCCGGCCGTGGCGCAGGCGACCGCGCAGGACGCGGTTTCGGTGAACGCCTGGCTGATGCGCGTGCACCAGGCCTCGCGCCTGGGGGCGTATACCGGAACGTTCGTGGTGTCCGCCGGCGGCAGCATGGCCAGCGCCAAGATCTGGCATGTTTGCGAAGGCAACCAGCAGATGGAACGGGTGGAGTCCCTGAGCGGTGTGCCCCGTTCAACGTTCCGGCGCAACGACCAGGTGGTCACCTTTTTCCCCGAATCCAAGGTGGCCATTGCGGAGAGCCGCGAATCGCTGGGCCTGTTTCCCAGCCTGCTCAAATCCAGCGATTCGGCCATTGGTGATTTTTACCAGCTCAAGCCACAGGCCGGCGACCGCATTGCCGGCTTTGATGCCGATGTGGTGCAACTGGTCCCCCGCGACCGCCTGCGCTACGGTTACCGCGTGTGGAGCGAGAAGAAAACCGGGCTGGTGATCCAGTTGCAGACACTGGACCTGGATGGCCGGGTGCTGGAGCAGGCCGCTTTTTCGGAGTTGCAGCTGGACGCCCCGGTGAGCATGGGCAAGCTGTCGCAGATGATGGACCGCACCGAAGGTTACCGGGTCGAGCACCCTGACCTGCAGAAAACCAGCGCAGACGCGCAAGGGTGGGCGTTGCGCAAGCCGGTTGCGGGCTTCAAGCCCATGGGCTGCTACCGGCGTCCGGCAGCGGCGGCTGCGGGGCGGCGCGAGGACACCATGCAATGGGCCTTCTCGGACGGACTGGCAACGGTTTCGCTGTTTGTGGAGGCCTTCGACGCTCGCCGCCATGTGCGTGAGGGGGGCACGGACTTTGGGGGGGCGACCCACACCCTGACGCGCCGCCTGGCAGGTTGGTGGGTCACCGCGGTCGGCGAAGTGCCCCTGTCCACGTTGAATGCCTTTGTTCAGGAACTTGAACGCAAGAAATGAGTCTTCCACCAGACGCCTGTGACGGGCGTTTGTGTGGAAGTCCTGACGATGATTCTTTGAATGGAAGAACGACGATGACATCGATTGCAAAGCAACCCATGCGGACATTTTTCATGGCATTGGCCCTCACCGGGGCAACCCTGGCGGCGACCGTCATGCCGCTGCAGCCGGCTATGGCGCAGGTGCGCGCCCTGCCGGATTTCACGGAACTGGTCGACCAGGTGGGCCCCTCGGTGGTCAATATCCGGACGCTGGAGAAACTCAGCAACCGGGTGCCCACAGGGGCGCCGGGTGAGGAGGAAATGCTGGAGTTCTTCAAGCGCTTCGGCCTTCCCATGCCGAACATCCCGCGCCAGGCACCCCGCCAGAACCGCCCGCAGCAGGAAGAAGAACAGCCTCGTGGCGTAGGCTCCGGCTTCATTCTCACACCCGATGGATTCATCATGACCAATGCCCACGTGGTCGATGGAGCCGATGAGGTGCTGGTAACGCTGACGGACAAGCGCGAGTTCAAGGCCCGGATTGTGGGAGCGGACAAGCGCAGTGACGTAGCGGTGGTGAAAATCGAGGCCACGGGGCTGCCCGCGGTCCGGGTTGGCGACGTGAGCCGCCTGCGGGTGGGTGAATGGGTCATGGCCATCGGCTCGCCCTTCGGGCTGGAGAACTCGGTGACGGCGGGCATCGTCAGCGCCAAGCAGCGCGACACGGGAGACTATTTGCCTTTGATCCAGACCGATGTCGCCATCAATCCCGGCAATTCGGGGGGGCCGCTGATCAACATGCGCGGTGAGGTGGTTGGCATCAACAGCCAGATCTATTCCCGCTCCGGTGGCTACATGGGCATTTCGTTTGCCATCCCGATGGACGAGGCCATGCGTGTGAGCGACCAGCTGCGCAGCAGCGGGCGTGTGTCACGTGGACGCATCGGCGTGCAGATTGAGCAGGTGAGCAAGGAGGTGGCCGAGTCCATCGGTCTGGGCAAGCCGGTGGGCGCATTGGTGCGCGGGGTGGAAAGTGGCTCGCCTGCGGAGAAGGCCGGGGTGGAAGCCGGCGACATCATCACCCGGTTCGATGGCAAGGCGATTGAAAAATCCACCGACCTGCCTCGCCTGGTGGGCGGCACCAAGCCTGGCAGCCGCAGCACGCTCACGGTGTTCCGCCGGGGTGCCACCAGGGACCTGAGCATCGTCATTGCCGAAGTCGAGGCCGACAAACCCACCGCCAGGGCATCCGGGCGCGAGGAAAAATCCAAGGCTTCAGCCGCAGGACAGGCCTTTGGGCTGGCCGTCAGCGAAATTACCGATGCCCAGAAGAAAGAACTCAAGATCCGGGGCGGCGTGAAGGTCGATGCAGCGGTGGATGCGGCAGCACGTGCCGGTTTGCGCGAAGGAGACATCCTGCTGGCGCTGGCCAATGTGGAGGTGGTTTCGGTCAAGGACTTTGAGGCCGTCCTGTCCAAACACGACAAGAGCAAGCCCCTGAATGTGCTGTTTCGCCGCGGAGAGTGGACCCAGTACGCCATCATTCGTCCCGTCCGCTGAACGGGAATAGCGGCAAACAACCCTAAAACCGGCTGGGTTTTGGGGTTGTTGTGCGGCGTGCACTATCTTATTTTTTTCTGCCGAGTGCGCTGCACGATGTGGGCGCCCGCTAACTTTCTCGACCCATTTCGGGTTTTGGTTAGAATACGGGGTCTGTGCAGCGCATTCTGCGTATATGCAGGAAGCAAAAGTCCATGATATGGGATGCCCGGGAGTACCCCACAGCTGCTCCACAGATCACCCACATGTTGTCCAGAGCCTTCCCTTTTAAATTGTTGATA
Source organism: Rhodoferax sp. MLSD5-FHT05B10 (assembly GCF_058793415.1). Taxonomy (NCBI): domain Bacteria; kingdom Pseudomonadati; phylum Pseudomonadota; class Betaproteobacteria; order Burkholderiales; family Comamonadaceae; genus Rhodoferax; species Rhodoferax sp. MLSD5-FHT05B10. Next base: position 175,720 of record NZ_JBXAFT010000005.1, read on the forward strand.
ACCTGTGTACAAAATGACTGTTGTTGAGTCGCAACGACACCGGAATCCGATTTTTGGGGCTTTGCTCTCGGGGATTTTTGCCTACAATGAAGCTCCAACCTTCGCAGTTGCCAATGATTGTTGGTTCAGGGCGCGTCATTACCAGACGCGCCCTTTTTTCTTGCCCCTGCCGTTTTAATTCAACCACTTAAGCGTTTCCGTTGATGAATCACATCAGAAATTTTTCGATCATCGCCCACATTGATCATGGCAAATCGACACTCGCGGATCGCCTGATCCAGCGTTGCGGCGGGCTGGAAGCGCGCGAGATGGAAGCACAGGTTCTGGATTCGATGGACATCGAGAAAGAGCGTGGGATAACCATCAAGGCACAGACCGCCGCACTGCAATACAAGGCCAAGGATGGACAGGTCTACAACCTCAATCTGATCGACACCCCGGGGCATGTGGACTTCTCGTATGAAGTGAGCCGTTCGCTCTCTGCCTGCGAAGGTGCGCTGCTGGTGGTGGATGCATCGCAGGGCGTGGAAGCGCAAACCGTGGCCAACTGCTACACGGCACTGGACCTGGGCGTGGAAGTGCTGCCGGTGCTCAACAAGATTGATTTGCCCAATGCCGACCTGGACAACGCCCGATCGGAGATTGAGGACGTCATCGGCATTGATGCCACGGAGGCGATTCCCTGCTCGGCCAAGACGGGTGTGGGCATCGACGAGATCCTGGAAGCCATCGTGGCCAAGATTCCGGCGCCCCGCGGCAATCCCGATGCGCCACTGCGCGCCATGATCATCGATAGCTGGTTTGACAGCTATGTCGGCGTGGTGATGCTGGTGCGTGTGGTGGACGGTCGCCTGGTCAAGGGGGAACGCATCAAGATGATGGCCTCGGGCGCTGCCTACAACGCCGACAACCTGGGCGTCTTCACGCCCGCCAACCAGCCACGGGCTTCGCTGGAGGCCGGTGAGGTGGGCTACATCATCGCCGGCATCAAGGAATTGCAGGCGGCCAAGGTGGGCGACACCGTGACGCTGGAAAAGAAGCTCCCCAATAACCTGGGACCTGCCACGGAGGCGCTGCCCGGTTTCAAGGAAATCCAGCCCCAGGTGTTTGCCGGCCTGTACCCCACCGAGGCCAGCGAGTACGACTCCCTGCGCGACGCGCTGGAAAAGCTCAAGCTCAACGACGCCTCGCTGCACTATGAACCCGAAGTCTCGCAGGCCCTGGGCTTTGGTTTCCGCTGCGGCTTCCTGGGCCTCCTGCACATGGAGATCGTGCAGGAACGCCTGGAGCGCGAATTCGACCAGGACCTGATCACCACCGCACCCAGCGTGGTGTACGAGGTGGTGAAGAGCGACGGTGAGGTCATCATGGTCGAGAATCCCTCCAAGATGCCCGAGATCGGCAAGACGGCGGAAATCCGTGAGCCCATCGTCACGGTGCATTTGTACATGCCCCAGGAATACGTCGGCGTGGTCATGACCCTGGCCAACCAGAAGCGCGGCATCCAGATGAACATGGCCTACAAGGGCCGCCAGGTGGTGCTGACCTACGAAATGCCCCTGGGCGAGATCGTGCTGGATTTCTTCGACAAGTTGAAGAGCGTTAGCCGCGGTTATGCCTCCATGGACTATGAGTTCAAGGAGTTCCGGGCCTCGGATGTGGTCAAGGTTGACATCCTGCTCAACAGCGAGAAGGTTGATGCCCTGTCCATCATCGTGCACCGCAGCCAGTCGCAATACCGCGGCCGTGCCGTCGTGGCCAAAATGCGCGAAATCATCTCCCGCCAGATGTACGACGTCGCCATCCAGGCGGCCATCGGGGCCAACATCATTGCGCGTGAGACAATCAAGGCCCTGCGCAAGAACGTGCTGGCCAAGTGTTATGGCGGCGATATCTCGCGCAAGCGCAAACTCCTCGAAAAACAAAAAGCAGGCAAGAAACGCATGAAGCAAATCGGTTCCGTGGAAGTTCCACAAGAGGCCTTCCTGGCCATTTTGCAGGTGGAAGACTGATGCAGGCCATTACTTCAGTCATTCTGGCGGCTTTCGGGCTGTACGCGGCGTCCTGGTACTTTGGGCTGGTGGAAGGCAACTTTGCCTTGCTGCTGCTGCTGGCCACCGTGGTGACCGGCGTGTACTGGCTGGCAGAGCGCTTTTATTTCCTGCCACAACGCCAGAAGGCCGCAGCCTTGCTGGAAGCCAACGACCTCCAGCGCCGGGAAGAGCTGGGCAAGCAGGGCATCAGCCAGGTCGACGGCAATATCGCCGAAGCCAAGGTCCGTTTGCTCATGCAGCCCTGGTGGCTGGACTGGACGGCGGGTCTGTTCCCGGTGATCATCGTGGTGTTTCTGCTCCGTTCCTTCCTGTTCGAGCCGTTCAAGATCCCGTCGGGTTCCATGGTTCCGACCCTGCTGGTGGGGGACCTGATTCTGGTGAACAAGTACACCTACGGCCTGCGCCTGCCGGTGCTCAACACCAAGATCACCGCGGGCACGCCGCCCCAGCGCGGCGACGTTATGGTGTTTCGCTACCCTCCCAAACCCAGCCTGGATTACATCAAGCGGGTGGTTGGCGTGCCGGGCGATACGGTGGCCTACCTGAACAAGCGCCTGACCATCAACGGCCAGCCGGTTGCCACGACGGCCGTGCCGGAGTTCTTTGACGAAGAAGCCATGCGCTACTTCAAGCAGTTCGAGGAAACCCTGGGTGGCAAGAAGCACCGCCTGCTCAATGACGACGACCGCCCCGCATTCGTGCCCGGCGCTGACAACTTTGAAGGGCGCGACGGCTGCAGCTATACCGTGGAAGGCGTGACCTGCAAGGTGCCGGCCGGCCACTACTTCATGATGGGTGACAATCGCGATAATTCGCTGGATTCCCGCTATTGGGGCTTTGTTCCGGAAAAGAACATAGTCGGCAAGGCGTTTTTTGTCTGGATGAATTTTGGCAATCCCAAACGGATTGGTTCTTTTGATTGACAAGGGAAACAACATGACAGTGCAACGCAGGTCCCGGCAGCGCGGAATCACTTTTTTCGGCCTGATCTTTGTCGGCGCCGTGCTGGCCATCACCGGGGTGGTGGCGGCACAGGTGTTCCCAACGGTTCTGGAGTACCAGACGGTGGTCAAGGCCGTGAACAAGGCCAGTGAAGGCGCAACGGTTGCCGAGGTCCGCATGATTTTTGACAAGGCGGCTGCCATTGACAATATCAGCTCCATTGCCGGTGGTGACCTGGAAGTCACCAAAGACGGTGACAAGGTGGTGGTGAGTTTTGCCTACCAGCGTGAAATCCATCTGGCCGGTCCCGCGTACCTCACGCTGAAATACGCCGGCCGTTCCCGATAACGTGGCAGATGGTCTGATGGAGTTGCAGCGGCGCCTGCAACATGAATTTTCCAATGTCTCCCTGCTGACCCGGGCGCTGACCCACCGCAGCTTCTCCAGCGACCATTACGAGCGCCTGGAGTTTCTCGGGGATTCGGTCCTCAACCTGGCGGTGTCCGATCTCCTGTATGCTCGGCTGGGCTCCCTGCCGGAGGGAGACTTGTCCCGCGTGCGGGCCAATCTGGTCAAGCAGGAAACGCTGCACCAGCTCGCCGTGGGGCTGGGTCTGCCCGAGGTGATCCGGCTGGGGGAGGGCGAAGTGCGCTCCGGCGGCCAGAAGCGGCCGTCCATTCTGGCCGACACGCTGGAGGCCATCATCGGGGCCGTCTACCTGGACGCCGGTTTTGCCGCCGCCCAGACCCTGGTGCACCGCCTGTTCAACGCGGTGGAGATCACGCCGCAGATGGACGCCATTGGCAAGGATGCCAAGACCGAGTTGCAGGAGTGGCTGCAGGGTCGCAGAATGAAGCTTCCGGTGTACAAGGTGGTGGGCACCATCGGGGCGGCCCACAAGCAAAGCTTTGACGTGGAGTGCGAGATTCCCGAGCTGCAGCTGACCGAGCGCGGCATTGGCGGTTCGCGTCGATCCGGGGAACAGGCCGCAGCCGCCGCCATGCTGCAAACAATCAAGGCAAGAATCAAACCATGAGTGCTCCTAAAAAAATAGCTGCCAACGCAGAACCCTCGGGGGCTGGTAGCCGGCTAGAGCCGCAAACCGATCTGGACAGCATGCTGGAGGGCCTGCTCAAGAGCACGCCCAAGCTGGCCCAGCCCGGCACCGTCGCGGCAGGGCAGCGCTGTGGCCTGGTGGCCATTGTGGGCAAGCCCAACGTGGGCAAGTCCACGCTGCTCAATGCCCTGGTGGGGCAGAAGATCAGCATCACCTCGCGCAAGGCCCAGACCACGCGCCACCGCATCACCGGCATGCACACGCGCGGCGCGACCCAGTTCGTGTTCGTGGACACGCCGGGCTTTCAGACCCTGCACGCCAACGCACTCAACAAGTCGCTGAACAAGACCGTGCAGGGCGCGGTGGCCGACGTGGACCTGATCCTGTTCGTGGTCGAGGCGGGCAGCTTCACGCCGGCTGATGCCCGCGTGCTGGCACTGCTGGGCAAGAACATTCCCACTCTGTTGGTGGCCAACAAGCTAGACAACGTGCACCGCCGGGGCGACATTGCCCCCTGGCTGCAGACCATGCAGGAGAAGCACGCCTTTGCCGAGTTTGTGCCCATGTCGGCCAAGAACCCGAAGGACGTGGACCGCCTGCTGGGCATCTGCGAGCAATACCTGCCCGAGCAGGCCTGGTGGTATTCGGAAGACGAACTTACCGACCGCAGCGAGAAATTCCTGGCCAGCGAACTGGTGCGCGAAAAGCTGTTCCGCCTGACGGGCGACGAGCTGCCCTACACCTCCACCGTGGTCATCGACAAGTTCGAGGAAGAGCCGCCGCAGAAGAAGGGGCAGAAGCGCCTGTTGCGCATTGCCGCCACCATCGTGGTGGAGCGCGATCAGCACAAGGCCATGGTGATTGGCGACAAGGGCGAGCGCATCAAGCGCATCGGCATGGAAACCCGCGTCGAGCTCGAGAAGCTGGCCGACGCCAAGGTATTCCTGGAGCTGTGGGTGAAAGTGCGCTCCGGCTGGGCCGACGACGAAGCGCGGGTGCGCAGCTTTGGCTACGAATAAGCGCATCTCTGACGAGCCTGCCTATGTGCTGCACCGCTACGATTGGAGCGAGTCCAGCCTGATCCTGGAAGTGTTCACCCGCCACCACGGCCGCATTGCCCTGGTGGCCAAGGGTGCCAAGCGGCCCAGCTCCAGCTTTCGGCCCGTGCTGCTGCCGCTGCAGATGCTGCATGTGGCCTTTGGCGGCGACGCCGAAATTCGCACTCTCAAGAGCGCCGAGTGGCAGGGCGGCCACGTCATGCCCACGGGAGACGCGCTGCTCTCGGGCTACTACCTCAACGAACTGCTCCTGACCCTGCTGGCGCGCGACGATCCGCATCCGGTGTTGTTTGACGTCTATGCCAACGTGGTGCGCGTGCTCGCCAGCGAGCACGGCGAAGTCCTGCAGGCGGCGCTGCGCACGTACGAGTTGCTGTTGCTGCGCGAAATCGGCCTGCTGCCGCAGCTGGATCTGCAGACCATGACGCTGGGTGCACTGGATGCCGGTGCGCGCTACACCCTGGTGCCCGAAGGCGGCCTGCGCCAGGCCCACGCGGACGACCGTGCCAGCCTTACCGGTGCGCAGTGGACCGCGTTGCAGGCAGCGCTGGAGGACGGCGCCCCCTTTACCACCACGTTGCGCGCCTGTGCGGCCGTGATGGGCGAGCTCAAGCCCCAGCTGCGTACGCTGTTGCACTACCATTGCGGTGTCAAAACCCTGCGCACGCGGCAGATGATGATCGATATACAGGCGTTATAGACATGACCACGCACCTCTCCGTCAATCTCAACAAAGTGGCCTTGGTGCGCAATACCCGCCACCTCGGCATACCCAGCGTCACCCGTGCGGCCACCCTGTGCCTGCAGGCTGGCGCGGCCGGCATCACGGTGCACCCGCGCCCCGATGCGCGCCATATCCGCGCCGATGACGTAACCGATCTGGCAGCGCTCCTGAAAGACTGGCCCGACCGCGAATTCAATGTGGAAGGCAACCCCTTCCACAACTTGATGGACTGCGTGCGTGACCTGCTAGACCGCAAACTGCCGGTGCACCAGGTGACGTTTGTGCCCGATTCCGAAGGCCAGTTCACCAGCGACCATGGTTGGAACTTTCCCCAGGACGCCAACCGCCTGCGCCCGCTCGTTGCGCACGCCAAGGCCTGGGGCCTGCGCGTCAGCCTGTTCATGGACGCCGACCCGGCGGCGATGCAGGCCGCCAAAGACGTCGGCGCGGACCGTGTGGAGCTGTACACTGAGCCCTACGCCGCCGCTTGGGGCACGCCCCGGCAGGCCGTGCAGCTGGAGCGTTTTGCCCAAGCTGCCCGTGCGGCGCTCAAGGTCGGTCTGGGCATCAACGCCGGCCATGATCTGAACCGCGACAACCTGGCCGCCTTTGTGCAGCAGGTCCCGGGGGTGCAAGAGGTTTCCATTGGCCACGCGCTGATCTCGGATGCGCTGGAGCTGGGTTACGCCGCCACGGTCAAGGCCTATTTGGATTGCTTGAAGTGATCTACGGCATCGGCACCGACATCTGCGACGTGCGCCGCATGCGCGCGAGCCTGGAGCGCCACGGGGAACGCTTTGCCGCCAAGGTGCTGAGTGACGCGGAATATGCCGTCTGGAAGACCCGCAGCGCGCGCTGGCCCGAGCGGGGCGTGCGCTACCTGGCGACCCGTTTCTCCGCCAAGGAGGCGTTCAGCAAGGCCATTGGCCTGGGTATGCACATGCCCATGACCTGGAAGTCTTGCGAGATCGCCAACCAGCCCCTGGGCCACCCCCAGGCCGGGCAGCCCTACGTGGTGCTGCACGGCACGCTGAAAGACTGGTTCGAGGCGCGCCAGCTCCAGGTGCATGTGAGCGTGACCGACGAGACCGACTACGCCGCCAGTTATTGCGTCGTCGAGTTTCAGGGTGAAACAGGGCGCAAAGCCCCGTAAAATATGCGCAAACAGCTATTAAATATGTAGCATACTGAAAGCCCGCACGTCTGGCCTCCGGATGTGTGTCTTCCCACTTTCCCGCATCTGCCATGACCTTCCACGCCCCCCTCATCATCGACATTGCCGGCTTGACCCTGTCCAAGGTCGACCGCAAGCGCCTCAAGCACCCGCTGGTCGGCGGCCTGATCCTGTTTGCCCGCAACTGGCAGGACCGCGCACAGCTCACGACGCTGTGCCACGACATCAAGAAAGTGCGATCGGACCTGCTGATCTGCGTGGACCACGAAGGCGGGCGCGTGCAGCGCTTCAAGACCGATGGCTTTACCCATCTGCCGCCCATGCGTGCCCTGGGCGAGATGTGGATGGCGCCGCCCAGCGCCACCACCGCCAGCAAAAAAGCCGGCCCCCTGGATGCCACCAACGCCGCCACGGCCTGCGGCTATGTGCTGGGCGCCGAGCTGCGGGCCTGCGGCGTGGACCTGAGCTTTACCCCGGTGCTCGATCTGGACCATGGCGAGAGCGGCGTCATCGGCGACCGCGCCTTTGCCCGCGACCCGCGCGTGGTGAGCCTGCTGGCCAAGAGCCTGATGCATGGCCTGCTGCAAAGCGGCATGGCCAACTGTGGCAAGCATTTCCCCGGCCACGGCTTCGTCAAGGCGGACTCTCACACCGACATCCCGGTGGATACGCGCAGCCTCAAGACCATCCTGGCCGACGACGCGGCACCCTACCGCTGGCTCAACACCGTGACCACCAGCGTGATGCCGGCGCACGTGATCTACCCGAAGGTGGACGCCCGCCCGGCCGGTTTCTCCAGCACCTGGTTGGGCGACATCCTGCGCGGGCAACTGGGCTTTGACGGTGCCATCTTCAGCGACGACCTCTCCATGGCGGGTGCCCGCCTGATCGACGGCCAGCCGGTGAGCTACACCGAAGCGGCGGTGGTCGCGCTGAACGCGGGCTGCGACATGGTGCTGTTGTGCAACCAGTCGACGCCCAACAGCGAAGGCGGTGGCCGCGCGGTGGACGAGCTGATCGACGGCCTGACGGAAGCCCAGCTCAAGGGCCACTGGCAGGCCCTGGAGGCCAGCGAGGCGCGCCGCCGCGCCTTGCTGCCCCGCGCGCCGGCGCCGCATTGGGACGCGCTGATGGTGAGCCCGGCCTACATGCAGGCGCTGGACTGGCTGCCCTGATCGCCCGGCACGGCCACGGCGCCACACCAGCCGGGTAGTACATCCAACGCCGTGACCGTGCACGTGGCCAGGCGCTGCTCCAGCGCCGGGGTCCACTCGGTGAGCGCCAACCCCAGGCATTTGAGACGGGCTTCGTGCGCCGTCCATGCGCGGGCAAATGCCAAAGCCTGTTGACCGGGCGTTGCCTGGGCGATGCGGCGCTGCGCCGCTGGTCCGAGGTAGTCCCGTGCCACTGTCTCCCAGTCGGGCATCCCGTCCGCCCCGTCCCCTGTGCGCATGACATCCACGCCAACGGCCCCGTGCCGGTGCACCGCCGCCACACTGAGTCCGGGGGCATGGCTCACCGACAGGCCGATGCGCGTGCCGGGCTGGTCCAGCATCAGTGCCTGTCCCGGCTGTGAGACCAGCGGCAGCGTTCCCGCCGGTTGCTGCAGAACCGCCGCCAGCAGGTCGCGCACGGCGGCACGCGTGTGTGCACGGGCTGCTTGCCGCATCTCGGTGTCGGGCGTGGCGATGCGGATGACGGCGAGCGCCGGCGTGGCGCGCAGCGCCGCTAGCGCGCAGGCAGTAGCCTGGGGCCAGGCATGTGTCATTACGGAGGCACCCATGTGACTGGGGTCAGTGGCGCCGGGGCGCTGCCGGGCAGCCGCGCCAGCTGCTGGCCGGGGGAATGAACTCGCCTTTCATTACCAGCGTCAAGGTGCCCAGCTGGGCGTGGTCGCCGACCACCGCGCCGTACAGCACCGCGCTGCGCGGCCCCATGGTGACGCGCTGGCCAATCGTGACGTGGTCGATCTTCATGACGCGGTCTTCGAACAGATGGGTTTGCGGGCAGGCCAGCGCGTTGAGTTCGCTGTAATCCCCGATGGTGACGCAGTCAAATTCGGTAATGTCGGTGGTGTCTATGTACACCCCTTTGCCAATGCGGCTGCCCAGAATGTTCAAGGCCAGGGGCAACCAGGGTGTGCCGCGCAGGTAGCGCATGAAATTGGGAACGGCAATGCCTTCGTACAGGTTGGTCACCCCTTCGGACAACCACACAAACGGTGTCCACATCGGCACGCTGCAGGGGCGGTAGCGCCGGATCAGCAGCCATTTGAGAAGGACGATGCAGATGAAGGTGCCCACGCCATACAGCAGGCCCGCAGCCGTGAGGTAGCTGATGACGTCGACCCAGCGCCCCTCACCCGCCATCGGCATCACGTTGAGTACGATGGTGTAGCCGACCGAAATCACAATGGCGTGCGGTGCGATGATGCGAAAGGCCTCAATCAGGCCACGCGCCAGCCGGCGAAACGGGGAAGGGTGGTAGGTCAGGTGTTCGGCAAAGCCCGTGGTCTGTTCCCGCGCCGGCAGATGGATGGGGGGCGAGCCCAGCCACGTGTCGCCATTGCGCATCCGGTCGTTGACCGGCACGCTGGAGTGCACGCCGATCAGCACGTTCTCGGGCAGGGTGGTGCCGTCGGGCACGTAGGCGCCGTTGCCGACAAAGCTGCGTTTGGAGACCACGGTAGGGCGCATGGTCATCCAGCCGCCGTCGATGTGCTCATCCCCCAGCATCACCGCATCGGCAATGAAGGTTTCATCGCCCAGTGTGAGCATGTCGGGAACCAGGCCCAGCGCGGTCGAGATCTCGGCATCACGCCCGACCTTGGCGCCGAGCAGCCGGTACCAGTACGGCGCATAAATGGTGGCATACACGCCGTGCAGCACGTGCAGGCTGGACTCCTGAATCTGGTTGACCAGCCACTTGGCGCAGTACAGGTTGCTGTGCACTGGCGAGCTGCCCGGCTTGAGGCGCGGCAGCACCACCCAGCGGATGCCCGCAGACGCCAGTGCGGTGCAGACCACCAGCACCCCGGCCGCCGGAAAGGCCAGCACAAAGTACTTGGCCATCTGGAACGACAGGTCGTTGCTGGCCAGCATGGGAAACCGGTCCACGTCGTCAATCCAGTCGATCAGGATGAAGCTGGGGAACACCGGCAGGAAGAACAGCGTGGCGATCAGCAAGGCACCGAGGAAAAAATACACTGCCTCGCCGGCCGCGCGCCGGCGCGACAGCGGCGGGCGTGGCGGGTTGGTGCCCGTATCGAAGGCTCCGGTGTCGCGCCCCGGTGAGCCGCTCCAGATGCGCCCTGGCCCCACCGACTCGCCGTCGCCCAGTGCCGACTGGCCCTCCACGTGACCGTAGGCACCGACCGCGGTGTTGCCTTCCAGAATGGCATAGGAGCCGATGCAGGCGTCCGGGCCGATGTGGATCGTGCCGAGCAGCAACTCGCCATGCTCCACCCGGGCGTTCTCGAAGTTGGCGGCGTTGCCGATGCTGGTGCCGTCGCCAATGGACAGCAGGTCCGCCGCGCGCAAGGTCAGCGATCCGATGGTGACGTTACGCCCGACCCGGGCCCCCAGTGCCCGCAGCCACCAGGCGTACAGGGAGGAGCCGCTGAGCAGGTACGTGGGCGCGGATTCCACCAGCCGGTCCGCCAGCCACCAGCGGTAGTACATCACGCCCCACAGCGGGTAGCGCCCGGCCCGCAGGCGACCGACGATCAGCCATTTGCCCGCAATCGCCACGCCAAATTCCAGCAACGTGGCCAGCAAAAAAGCCCCCACCGATGCGGCGATGGCCAGCGCCAGGGAGTCGCCGGGCTCGCCGGTGAAGAAATGGTAGGTGAAGAAAGGGGCCAGCCACTGCGCCATGCGTATGGCCACCAGACCTGGCACGGCGGCAGCCTGGGCGGCGCCGCAGACCCAGCGCTTGAGGGCGGAGGGTGGGGTCCAGCCGGTGTCGACCACCGGGCCTGCCGCCGGGGGCGCATCCAGCACCTGGGCGATCAGGCCCACGGTGCGGTGGTGGTAGATGTCGCGCACCGTGATGTGGGCAAAGCGCGGGTCGCTGCGCAGGGCGGAGGCAAGCCGCGCCGCAAACAGGGAGTGACCGCCGAGGTCCGAGAAGAAATCGGCACTGCGAACGATCGCCTCCCCGGGAAAGAGCTTGGCCAGAGCCGCAAACAGGGCTTCCTCGGCCGGGCTCTGGGGCGCATCGGACGGGGCGGCGGCGTTGCCGGCTGCCACCGCCAGCGGGCGCGCCTTCAAGGCGTTGCGGTCAATCTTGCCGGAGGTCAGGCGCGGCATTTCCGCCAGCGGCTCAAAATGGCCGGGCACCATGTAGGACGGCAGCAATTCGGCCAGAGCCGCGCGCAGGATGACCCCGGAGACGGCGGTGCTGCCATCGGCCACGAAGAAGGCGATCAACTGGTCAATGCCTTCTTCCTGGCGCAGGATGACGGCTACGGTGCCTATGCCGGGCTGGTGGGCCAAGGCGGCCTCGATCTCTCCCAGCTCCACCCGGAACCCGCGGATCTTCACCTGGTCATCGGTGCGGCCCAGGCACTGCACGCATCCGTCGGCATCGATGCGCGCCAGGTCCCCGGTGCGGTACAGGCGGGCGTCGTGGGCATGGCGGCTCCAGGGGTTGGGCAGGAATTTTTCCGCCGTCAGATCGGGGCGGCCCAGGTAGCCGACCGCCACGCCCGGACCGGTGATGCACAGCTCGCCGACTTCGCCGCGCGGCACCAGTTCCAGACCGTTTTCCAAGGCGGTATGGATGACGAGCAGGCCGTAGTTGGGCAGGGGCCGCCCGATGGTGACGGGCGCGTGGGCGTGGAGCTCGGCCAGACTGGCCGATACGGTGGCTTCGGTGGGGCCGTAGGTGTTGAAGACCTGGCGGCCCGGCGTGGCCCAGCGGTCCGCCAGCGCTTGCGGGCACATTTCGCCGCCCAGGTTGACCAGACGCAGCGTCGGCACGTCCTGGCTGAACAGGGCCAGCAGGGTGGGCACGGCGTGCAGCACGGTGACGTGGTGGTCGGCCAGCGCCAGCGGCAGAAGCTCCGGATCGGAGGCGATCTCCTGGGGTGCGATCCACAGCGTGGCGCCGACCAGGTAGCTGATCCAGATCTCCTCGAATGACATGTCGAAGGCGACCGAAAACCCCTGGTACACGCGGTCATCGCCGCGGATGCCCAGCAGGGCGTTTTCGCTGCGCAGAAAGTGGCAGATGCTGCCCTGGCTGATCGCTATGCCCTTGGGCTTGCCTGTGGAGCCCGAGGTGTAGATCACGTAGGCCGGGTGCGTGGGCAGGGCCCCGGCGCGGCGCGGTGCGTCGTGTGGCGCGGGCAGGGGGGTGTGCAGCTGCTCTGCCGTCCAGATGCCGGTGCCGGGGTGGGGCAGCTGGGGCGCGAACGCCGCGCACGTCACGATGCCCACGGCGTGGGCGTCTTCCAGGCACACCGCAATGCGCTCCACCGGCGTGCCGGCATCGAAGGGCAGCCAGGCGGCGCCCGTTTTGGCAATCCCGGCCTGCATCACCAGCAGGTCGATGCCGCGGGGCAGCCACAGGCCCACAATGTGTCCGGGCCGCACACCGGCGTGGATCAGGTGGGCGGCCACGCGATCGGCCTGCGCGTTCAGCGCCGCATAGCTTAGCTGCTGTTCGCCATAAATCAGGGCCAGCTGGTGCGGAACGCGGTGGGCTGTTGCTTCCAGCAGATCGGCCAGGACTTCGGTGCGAATCAGCTCTGGCTGAAGCGGACCTGGCAGGATGTCGGGGTGGTCGGTAGAGGTTGGCAGAGGGGTCACCGCAATGGAATCCATTCCCTTTCAGGGCGAGCGGTGCAAGCGGGGCGAGGACAGCGCCACGATCTGGTCGTTGGAGGCCGCATCCACATTGGGGTGGCGTGCCAGCAGCTTGGCGGCCGACAGCAGGGCGCGCAGCTGCTGCACGTCGCGCACGGTGGGTGCCACCTTGATCTGGGCTATTGCGGCGTCGCTATTGCCGCTCTGGACCAGAGCGGCTACCTTGGTAGCCCAAACGCTTTGACGGGACATGGCAGGTTTTCTGAATGCAGGTTGATGGGCAGGCTATTTTCGCACAAAGCCCTGCAACTACTGCGCAAACAGCTATGAAAAATATAGCAAAGAAACCGGTGCCATAGTAAACCGCGTCAGCGTGGGCAGGGCTTAGCGGATCTTGACATCCCCGGGTGGAACCCCTTTCACCAAGTAGGTGTCGAATTTGTCGTCATCCCAGCGCATGATCTGGATGCTCAGGTTGGCGTTGTCTTTGGCGATGAAAACCAGGTAGTTGAATTCCTGGGTGGATGTTTTGTCGCCATCGCGTTCAAACACGCCTTCGTCCGACTCGGCGTTGGCGTACAGAAAAGTTGCGCCCTCATACGCCAGCTCTCCCTTTTCGGTCTCTTCGACCGCATCCAGGAACTTGCGTGGGCGGTCCACCAGGTTTCTGAGGGCCAATTTCTTGATGGTGGCTTCAATCTTGGGCGGAGTGGTCGTGAAATCCGCGTACAGCATCCCCTCCTTGCCATCGCCGTAGTTGCCCTCAATTTGGTACCAGACGGCGCCATCGGCACGGATCGAGTGCACGTGGGTGATGGTCATTTCCTGCAGGGGCGCCCCTGCGGCCGGGGCCGCAATGGTCAGCACGGTGCCGGCCTTCAATTTGGGAATGTCGGAGCTGTCCAGGGCGTAACACGGCGCAAAGGCCATCCAGCAGCCCAGCAGCAGCAGGGAGCGTTTCAGGAAGGGATGCAGGACCATGGGGGGCTCTCCTCGAAAATTTTGCGGGAAATTCCATCATAGCCGCGCAGGGGATGGCGCAAAAAAGAGCCGATCGACTGTTTGCCACCGTCCGCCGGTCCCCGACAATCAGGCACTCTCCCATTCCGTTTGCGTCACCATGAAACCCGAAGACCTGCAGCTGCTGGTAACCCGCACCATGCCTTTTGGCAAACACCAGGGCACGTTGATTGCCGATTTGCCGGGAAACTACCTGAACTGGTTTGCACGCGAAGGCTTTCCCAAGGGCGAGATCGGGCGCCTGCTGGCGCTGATGCACGAGATCGACCACAACGGCCTGTCCGACCTGCTCACGCCCCTGCGCCCGCGCTGATCCGGTGCCGCCCCGGGCCTGTCACTACATCGGGATCTGGTACTGCTTCTCCCGGATCAGGTGCAGCACCGCATCCACGACCGTGGCGTCGAACCAGGTGCCGCGGTGTGTTTCTAGTTCCCGGGTGGCGGCCTCAATGCCCAGCGAGGGGCGGTAGGGCCGGTGGGAGGCCATGGACTCCAGTACGTCGGCCACGGCCAGGATGCGCGCCTCGGGGAGGATTTCTTCTGCCTTCAAGCCGCGCGGGTAGCCGCTGCCGTCCATGCGCTCGTGGTGCTCACGAATGATCTCGGCGATGGGCAGGGGGAACTCCACGTCCTTGAGGATTTCGTAGCCTTTTTCGGCGTGGCCTTTGATCATCTCGTATTCCAGCGGCGTGAGCCGTGTGGGCTTGGAGAGGATTTCGGCCGGGATGGCGATCTTGCCGATGTCGTGCACCAGCCCGATCAGCTGCAGGTTCTGGCACCGGTCCTCGCTCCAGCCCATTTCGCGTGCAATGTCGGCGGCAATTATGCCCACGCGCCGCTCGTGGCCCGAGGTGTAGGGGTCGCGCAGGTCGACCATGTTGGCCACGGCCTGCAGGGTACCGCGCATGGTGCCCTCCAGTTGCTTGACGTAGGCCGCAATTTTCTCGGCGGCCCGCTGGCGCTCCGTCAGGTCCAGGGCCATCACCATGATGGCCGGCGCTTCGTTCCACGAGCCCAGATTGCCCTGCATGCCCAGCTCAATTTTCCGGCCGTCCTTGCAGGTGAACGGCACGGTGAGCAGCACACCCGGTTCACCGGCCTGAATACGGTTGCGCTCGCTGACCACCTTCTGCCTGGTCTCCGGGGCGTCGCCAAAGAACGCGATGGAATCCTGGCCGAGCAGTTCGTCCTGGTTCCAGCTGACGATGTCACAGAACTTCGGGTTCACATACACAATCCGGTCGTTCTGCGTCAGGTAGATGCCGGCAATGTTTTGCTCGATCATGCTGCGAAAGCGCCGCGCGTCGGCCAGCAACTGTTCTTCGGCCAGCTTGATGTCGGTGAGATCTTCCCATTGGACGATGATGTCGTCGCCCACCACGCTCATGAAGCCCCGCACCACCCGGGTGCTGCCGTCTTTGCAGCGCAGGGCCACCTCGGGCGACTGCACCACCGTTTCGGGACCGCCGGCTATGGCCTGCGGAAGCGATTGCTGCTCCCACACGGCCTGCAGGCGGGCGCGCAGGTCGGGGTCGGGGTAGACGTGCGCAAACCAGGCCGCTTCGTCTGCAATGTCGGCAGCCTCGTAGCCGAACGTGCGCTTGTACGCCTTGTTGACACCGCGCAGGCGCCGGCTGGCGTACGAGAAGATCTGCATGGGCGCCGGTGACGCGTCGAACACGCGTGCGAAGCGCTCTTCGCTCTGTGCATGCGCCTGTTCCGCGTCCACGGCCTGCAGAGCCAGTGACACATACCGGGCGGTCTCCTCCAGGAGCGTGCGCATTTCCGCATCGAAATAATTTTTCTGACCGGCGTAGAACGTGAGTGCGGCGACTGCCTGGCCGGATATGAAAATGGGCACTGCCGCCGACGCGTGGATGCCGTGTTCCCGGCCCAGGGCGTGCCAGGGCTGGGTGCGGCTGTCGTTCTGGAAATCATCGGTGTAGTGGATCGTTCCTTCCACCATGCTCATGCGCGTGGGGCCATGGCTGGTGGGCAAGGCGGGGTCGATGGTGATGACCAGGGACTTGATGTATTCGGTGGCCGCGCCGTACGCCGCCGCGGGCTGCACGCGGCCGGCGGCGGCGTCGAGCACGCCAGCCCAGGCCAGGATGAAGCCGCCATCGCGCACCGCGCCTTCGCACACCGCTTCCAGGATTTCGTCGCGCGTGTCGAGGTTGAAGATGGCGGCGTTGACGTGGCTGAGGAAGACATAGAAACTTTGCAGGCGTTCGATGCGCTGCAGGCTGTTGCGCTCCGGACCGATGTCGCGCACAAAGGCCTGGAAGGTGCCGCCCTTGGGAGCGGCCACGTAGGTCGCGCTGACCTGGAGGTCGATGATGTGCCCGTCCTTGTGCCGCCACTGGGTCAGGAAGCGGGCCGCTTCGGACTGCCGGTATTCCGACAGTTTCTGGACCACCTGCTGTGGTGACAGCTGAGCCTCCAGATCGGCAATGTACTTGCGGTATAGCTCCCGGTGGCTGTATCCGGTCATGCGCACCAGTGCGTCGTTGACCTCGACGATGCGGCCGATATCGTCCAGCACCAGGTAGCCGTCGATGGAGGCCTGTGCCGCCGCCACGTAGCGGGCATCCTGGCGCAGGCGCTCGGCCGTGTTTTCCATCTGCCGGGCGTGCCACAGCAGCCGGGCGCCGATGAGCAGCAGCATGCCCAGCAACCCGCCGCTGAGCAGGCGGGTAATCCGCAGGGCGCTGACGGGTTCGTTCACTTCGTCGTAGTCAACCTTGACCACCATGATCCAGTTGGTGCCTTCGATCGGAACGGAGGCGGCAATCACACGGACCTGGCGGTAATCGTTGCGCTCGATGAGGGGGGGCTGGTTGGAGGGGGGCTCTGCCGGGCTGGCGTAGTTCACGTCGCGGGCGGGCCCGCGAATGCTCAAGGGCCCGTTCGTTGCCGGTGCAAACCGCAGGGGACTCAGGTAGACCACCTCATCGCCTTCGCGGCGCAGCAACAGGGACTCGGCGCTCTGCGATGCCACCGGCCACCGCGTCAGGCGGGGGTACAGCCCGGTGGTCGCGTCCATCTCCAGGTAGGCCAGCCCCACCACGGCGCGCGTCGGGTCACCCCGTGCGAAGACGGGGTGCACCACGCCGAAGTTGGGCTTGCCGTCGGGCGACACGTGCATGTCCACGAAGGCGCTGCGCCGGGTTTCGAGTGCCGCCTGCAGGGCGACCCGCTCCAGGGGGTGCAGGGGTTCGTCCATCTGGCCGGCCACCCGGCGCAGTGCGGTATTGAACAGGGTGATGTTGCGGTAACCGTAGGCGTCGCGGGTCTGGCGCAGTGTCAGGTCCAGCAGGGGCTTGAGCTCCGGTGACTGGACGGGGCCGCCCCGGGCATCCAGGAACTGCCAGACGGGCGCACGCGCCACCAGCAGGCCGGCGTCGCCGTGGCGCTCCTGGATGAAACTCTCGACCTGCTCCTTCTTGGCGATGGCGATGGCCTGCAGGTCGTTGTGTGCCTTGCGTTTGATGACACCGGAGTAGTGCTCAAACGCCATGATGGAGGCCAGCACGCCGATTGCGAACAGCACCAGCCAGCCGACGACAATGGTCTTGGTGTTTTTCGCTGCCGGATGAAGGTCAGGCGAAGCCTCAGCCTGGCTGGTCATGGACGAATTCCCTGGTTTTTTCGGCATGCACGGTGGTGGTGCTGCCATCGTAGCGGCTTATTCAGTTTGGCGCCACCGGCCCCCACAGGCGCGTGCCGCCACCGTCCAGGTGGGTCAGGTACATGCGCACTTCAAACTCGAGCTGGTGGTAGGCCGGCTCCATGTAGGTGCACAGTTGGTAGAAGGCCTTGTCATGGGCGCGTTCGCGCAGGTGGGCCAGTTCGTGAACCGCAATCATCTTCAGGAATTCGGGCGGGGCGTCCCTGAACAGTGCCGCGATGCGGATCTCGCGCTTGGACTTGAGCTTGGCGCCCTGCACGCGCGACACCGTGGTGTGCGTGCCCAGCGCGTGCTGCACCACCTGCAGCTTGCTGTCGTAGGCCACCTTGGCCAGCGGTTCAGCGCCGCGCAGGTAATCCTGCCTGAGGGCTTGCACGTAGTCGTACAGGGCGCGGTCGGTGCGCAACCCGTGGGCCTCGGGGTACTTGCGCGCCAGCCAGGCGCCTATGCGCTGGCCATCCTGCATCTCCTGCACCTGCGCCAGCGTGTCATCCGGATAGCCTTGCAGGAATTTCAGCTGCGCGCGTGCTCCTGATTTCATAGCTGTCTGCGCAGGTTCTGCAAGGTTTCTGGGATGTTTTGCTTATATTTCCCGGCGCAGGGCCGGGAACAGGATGACGTCGCGGATGCTGGGGCTGTCGGTCAGCAACATCATCAGGCGGTCGATGCCGATGCCGCAGCCGCCGGTGGGGGGCATGCCGTACTCCAGCGCGCGCACAAAGTCGTGGTCGAAGTACATGGCCTCGTCGTCGCCGTTGTCCTTGGCGGCCACCTGGCCGTGGAAGCGCGCGGCCTGGTCCTCGGCGTCGTTGAGCTCCGAGAAGCCGTTGCCGAACTCGCGCCCGGTGATGTAGAGCTCAAAGCGCTCGGTGACGCCGGGGTTGGTGTCGCTGGCACGGGCCAGCGGGGAAATTTCCACCGGATGCTCGCAGATGAAGGTGGGTTGCCACAGCTGCTCCTCCACCGTTTCCTCGAAGTACATCACCTGCAGACTGGCCAGACTGCGGGTGGAGAGCTGGTTCTTGGCCTCGGTCAGGCCGAGCTTGAGCAGGGCCTGCTTGAGCCACTCGGCATCGTTCACATGGGGGCCGGCACCGGTGTACTTGGCAATGGCCTGCACGATGGTCAGGCGCTCGAACGGCTGCGACAGGTCCACCGGCTTGCCGCCGTAGGTCAGCTGCAGGCTGTCGCCGGCCTTGATGGCGGCATCGCGCACCAGTTGCTCGGTGAAGGTCATCAGGTCCTGGTAGTTCCAGTAGGCCGCGTAGAACTCCATCATGGTGAACTCGGGGTTGTGGCGTACCGAGATACCTTCGTTGCGGAAGTTGCGGTTGATCTCGAACACGCGCTCGAAGCCACCCACGATCAGGCGCTTGAGGTACAGCTCGGGCGCAATGCGCAAGAACATCTGCTGGTCCAGCGCGTTGTGGTGCGTGGTGAAGGGCTTGGCGTTGGCGCCACCGGGAATGGGGTGCAGCATGGGCGTCTCCACCTCCAGAAAGCCGTGCTGCACCATGAATTCGCGCATGCCGCTCACCGCCTTGCTGCGCGCCACAAAACGCTTGCGGGCAGCCTCGTCGGTCATCAGGTCGACGTAGCGCTGGCGGTATTTCACTTCCTGGTCGGCAATGCCGTGGAACTTGTCCGGCATGGGGCGCAGGCTCTTGGTGAGCAGACGCACGCGGGTGGCGTGGATGGAGAGTTCGCCGGTCTTGGTCTTGAACACCGTGCCCTCGGCGGCCACGATGTCACCCAGGTCCCAGTGCTTGAAGGAGGCGTACAGCTCGTCGCCCACGTCCTCGCCCTTGACGTAGATCTGGATGCGCCCGCCGGTGCTGCCGAAAGACGCATCCTGCAGGGTGCAGAAGCTGGCCTTGCCCATGACGCGCTTGAGCATCATGCGGCCCGCCACCTTGGCGGTGGCACCCAGGGCCGCCAGTTCCTCGGTGCTCATGCCCTCGTATGCCGCAAACAGCTCGGCCGCCTGGTGGGTGGGCTTGAAGTCGTTGGGGAACGCGACGCCGTGCCCGTCCAGCTGACGCTGGCGGATGGCTTTGAGTTTTTCCCGGCGTTCGAGAATGAGTTGGCCTTCGTCCTGGAGAGCATGAGCGGGGGTGTGTTGGTCAGACATGGGGTGCGCAGATTGGAATCGGTTGGCGGCCATTGCAATAGGCCATAACCCTCCATTCTAAGTTTTTGCGGGCGTACTGGTGCAAGCCGCAAGCGATTGTTTCGCATCCGGTGCCGCTGCGGCTATGATGCATCGCTTATTTCCTGCCCACCATGCTTTACCAAATTGTCTCCCTGTTGCTGGAAGTGGTCGCTGGCCTGATCAGCGGCACCTGCCTGCTGCGCCTGTACATGCAGTACCAGCGCATCCCCCTGTCCACCCGTTCCGGCAATCCGCTGGGCGGCTTCATCTTTGCCCTGACGGACTGGCTGGTGCTGCCCTTGCGCCGCGTGGTGCCGGCTGCCGGGCGTTGGGACCTGGCCAGCCTGGTGGGGGCGTTGGTGATTCAGCTGGCCGAGTTTGGCGTGCTCTGGGTGCTGACCGGCATGGCCGCCAGTCTGGCGTCGGTCGTGGTGCTGGCGGTTTTCGGCGTGGTGCGCATGGCCATTTCCGGCTTGACCGGGCTGGTGATCGTGTATGCCGTGCTGTCGTGGGTGCAAGCCCGCTCAGTGGCCGCGGACTTGCTGGAGCGTCTGGTCATGCCGGTTCTGGCACCCATACGGCGCGTGCTGCCCCTGCTTGGTGGGGTGGATCTGTCACCCCTGGCCTTGCTGCTGTTGCTGCAGGTGGCCGTGATCGTGCTCGGGCACCTGCAGGCCGGGGTGCTGGGCGCCCTGTAGGCGCCCTTGCGGGCAGGGTTTAAATGACCGCGTCGGCCGGCTGCCGTTGCAGCATGGCCAGCGTGTCGGCCACGGTCTTGCGCAGTTCGCGCCGGTCGCAGATCAGGTCCACAGCGCCCTTGGCTTGCAGGAACTCGGCGCGCTGGAACCCCTCGGGCAGGGTGACCCGCACGGTGGATTCGATCACGCGGGGGCCGGCAAAGCCGATCAGGGCCTTGGGCTCGGCGATCACCACGTCTCCCAGGAACGCGAAACCGGCGCTGACGCCACCCATGGTCGGGTCGGTCAGCACGCTGATGTAGGGCAACCCTTTTTTCGCCAGACGGGTCAATGCGGCATTGGTCTTGGCCATTTGCATGAGGGAGAGCAGGCCCTCCTGCATGCGGGCACCGCCGGTGGCCGTAAAGCACAGGAAGGGCACTTTCTGCTCGATGGCGGTTTCCACGCCGCGCACAAAGCGCTCGCCCACCACCGAACCCATGGAGCCGCCCATGAAGTCAAACTCGAAGCAGGCCGCCACCAGGCTGA
Organism: Rhodoferax sp. MLSD5-FHT05B10; assembly: GCF_058793415.1. Classification (NCBI taxonomy): domain Bacteria; kingdom Pseudomonadati; phylum Pseudomonadota; class Betaproteobacteria; order Burkholderiales; family Comamonadaceae; genus Rhodoferax; species Rhodoferax sp. MLSD5-FHT05B10. The sequence goes on from NZ_JBXAFT010000005.1 coordinate 196,628, forward strand.
TGCCGTGCACGGCGCCGCCCATGACCACCAGTGCATCGGTCTCGCCCGTGTTTTCCAGGGCTTCCTTCAGGCGTTCGGGGTACTTGCGACTGTCCTTGAACTTGAGGGGGTCGACCGGCAGCACTTCCTGGCCGATTTCGAAGCGTCCCTCGTTGTCCAGAAAAGCGTTCAGGCGCACACGCGCGCCAATGCGGTGGTGGTGGCTGCAGGTGGGGCAGACGTTCTGGTTCTGCTCCAGGTCGGTCTTGTAGAGCACGGTCTCGCAGCTTGGGCACTTGATCCACAGGCCCTCGGGCATGCTGCGCCGGTCAGCGCGGTCGCTTTGTTGAATTTTCGGGGGTAGCAGTTTTTCAAGCCAGCTCATAGAGGGTCTCCAACGGTCAGGACGGGATTATGAATCCAAAGCGGTACGAATCTCCCGCAGGAAATTCTGGGCGGTGGCGGCCACCTGGGCGCGCGGCTGGTCTTCCAGCAATTGGATGATCTTGCTGCCGATGACCACGGCGTCGGCCACCCGGGAAATGGTTTTGGCCGTGGCCGCGTCGCGGATGCCGAAACCCACGCCCACGGGCGTGCGGATGTGCTGGCGGATGCGGGGCAGCATGGCCTCCACCGCACCGGTGTCCAGGGCGCCCGAACCGGTTACGCCCTTGAGCGACACATAGTACACATAGCCGCTGGCCACGCGGGCCACCTGCTGCATGCGCTGCTCGGTGCTGGTGGGAGCCAGCAGGAAGATCAGGTCCATGCCATGGGCGCGCAGGTCGGCGGCAAAGGTTTCGCACTCCTCCGGGGGGTAGTCCACGATGAGCACCCCATCCACGCCAGCGACGGCGGCGTCGCGCACGAAGGCGCTGCCGGGGGTGGCCGGGTTGCTGCGTTTCTGGTCGTAGCGCTCCACCGGATTGGCGTACCCCATGAGCACGATGGGGGTGGTCTGGTCGGTCGTGCGGAAGGTGCGCACCATCTCCAGTATCTGCACCAGGCCTATGCCGAAGGCCAGCGCCTTGTCGCCGGCCTTCTGGATGACGGGGCCGTCCGCGCTGGGGTCGGAGAAGGGGACGCCCAGTTCAATCACGTCGGCACCACCGGCGACCATGGCGTGCATCAGCTCGGGTGTCACGTCGGCGTAAGGGTAGCCGGCGGTGACAAAGGGAATCAGCGCCTTGCGGCCCTGGGCTTTCAGCGCGGAGAAGGTGGCATCAATTCGGCTCATGCTCAGGCTCCCTTCACCACGTGGCCGCGCATGGAGGGGCGGTCGTAGACGTCGTCGCCCGACAGGTCGGCCACGGTGCCGATGTCCTTGTCGCCGCGGCCCGAGAGGTTGACCAGGATGGACTGGTCCGGGCGCATGGTTGGGGCCAGCTTCTTGGCGTAGGCCACGGCGTGGCTCGATTCCAGCGCCGGGATGATGCCTTCGGTGCGGCACAGGTAGTGGAAGGCGGCCAGCGCCTCGGTGTCGGTGATGCCCACGTACTCGGCGCGGCCCGTGTCGTGCAGGAAGGCGTGCTCGGGGCCCACGCCGGGGTAGTCCAGGCCGGCGCTGATGCTGTGCGTCTCGGTCACTTGGCCGTTGTCGTCCTGCAGCACGTAGGTGCGGTTGCCGTGCAGCACGCCGGGGCTGCCGCGCTGGATGGAGGCCGAATGCTTGTCGGTGTCCATGCCGGCGCCCGCCGCCTCCACGCCGATCAGGCGGGTTCTTGCGTGCGGGATGTAGGGGTAGAAGATGCCCATGGCGTTGGAGCCGCCGCCCACGCAGGCTATGACGGCATCGGGCTGTTCGCCCTGGCACCCTGCGGCGCTCAGCATCTCCGGCATCTGCACCAGGCATTCGTTGCCGATGACGCTCTGGAAGTCGCGCACCATCATGGGGTAGGGGTGCGGGCCCGCCACGGTGCCGATGATGTAAAAGGTGTTGTCCACATTGGCCACCCAGTCGCGCATGGCTTCGTTGAGGGCGTCCTTGAGGGTTTTGCTGCCGGACTCCACGGGGACCACGGTGGCGCCCAGCAGCTTCATGCGGTAGACATTGGGGCTTTGGCGCTTGACGTCTTCGCTGCCCATGTAGACCACGCACTCCAGGCCGTAGCGGGCGCAGATGGTGGCGGTGGCCACGCCGTGCTGGCCGGCACCGGTCTCGGCAATCACGCGTGGCTTGCCCATACGCCGGGCCAGCATGGCCTGGCCGATGGTGTTGTTGATCTTGTGCGCGCCGGTGTGGTTCAGGTCTTCACGCTTGAGGAAGATCTGCGCACCACCCATTTCGCGACTCATGCGCGCGGCGTGATAGACCGGCGAGGGGCGGCCGACAAAATGGGCCAGTTCGTACTGGAACTCGGCCATGAAAGCCGGGTCGTGCTGGTACTTGGCGTAGGCGTCCTTCAGTTCGTTGATGGCGTGGGTCAGCGTCTCGGAAGCGAAGCTGCCGCCGTAGGGGCCGAAGTGGCCGCTCGCGTCGGGTTGTTGGTAGGAATCCATGGTTCAGTCAATTTCTGCAAGATGTCGGTCTGCCGCGCGCACGGCGGCGACAAACTGGTTGATCTTCTCGGGGTCTTTGATGCCCTTGAGTGGGACGCCGGCGGCGTCGCAGGCCTCCACCCCGGAGCTGACGTCGACGGCCAGCGTCTTACCGCGTGGCCGTACCTGGGCGATTCCGTCGCCCACATTTGCAGGTGTGAGTCCACCACTCAAGACGAGGTGAGCGTTGACGCTTGGAGGAAGAAGTGACCAATTGAATGCCTTGCCGCCACCGCCAAAACCGTCGACATGGGCGTCGAGCAGAATGGCCTGGGCGTGTGAGTAATCCTGGGCGTATTTTACGAGGTCGAAGGCTGGCGCGCCATCGCCCAGCGGAATGCGGGCCGCGCGTAACCAAGGGCGGTGGTTGCCCAGGGTGGCTGCTGCGCAATCCTGCGGTGTTTCGTCACCATGAAACTGGACGGTAGCCCCCGCAATCATTGCGCAGGCCGCTATTATTTCTGTAGCTGGTGCGTTGACGAACAGCAGCACTGGCGTGATGAACGGGGGCAGACGCCGGGCCAGTTCAGCGGCACGCGCCGCGGTGACGACGCGCGGGCTCTTGGCGTACAGCACGAAGCCGATGGCATCGGCGCCGGCCGCCACGGCGGCGTCCACATCCTGCTCGCGGGTCAGGCCGCAGATCTTGATTCGGGTTCTCATGGGAGGCCATCATACGCAGGCGTGCGGTCTGGCATGCCCCAGTGGGTGTCGTAGCGGGGGCCTAGGAAATACAGGCCATCGGGCGAAAAGGTGGGGGCGGCGGCCCGGCGGTCGCGGGCCGCCAGGACCTCCAGTATCCACTCAGGGGGCTTCTTGCCCTGGCCGATCTGAACCAGGCAGCCCATGATGTTGCGGATCATGTGGTGCAGAAAGGCATTGGCCTCGAATTCAATGCGCCAATAGGCGCCGCGCTGGTGGATGTCGATGGCCAGCATGTTCTTGACCGGGCTCAGCGCCTGGCATTGCGATGCGCGAAAGGACGTGAAGTCGTGCTCGCCCAGCAGGTAGCTGGCGGCTTGGCGCATGGCCTGCACGTCCAGTGGCCGGAAAGACCAGCCGACACGCCCGGCTTCCACACTGGGGCGGATGGGAGACGTCAGCAGGACGTAGGCATAGCGCCGCGAGGTCGCACAGGCCCGGCAGTGGAAGGCCTCGGTGGTCAGCACGGCCCATTGCACGGCAATGTCGCGCGGCAGGTTGGCATTGGTGCCCCGGGTCCAGGCGTGGGCGTCGCGCTGGCGGTCGGTGTCAAAGTGCACCACCTGCATCAGTGCATGCACGCCGGCATCGGTGCGGCCCGCACACAGCGTGGAGATGCGCTGGGAGGTGAATTTGCCCAACGCGGCCTCCAGCTTGTCCTGCACGGTCTGGCCCGAAGGCTGGCTTTGCCAGCCCTGGTAGGCCTGCCCGTTGTAGCTGACGCCTAACGCAACCCTCACGACGATATCAAACCTGTGTCAAAGCGCCGAAGGCACCTGCAAGGGATCAGCTCAACTTCGCCAGCGTGCGTTGGGCCTTGGCGCGCATGTCACCGCTGGATTCCGAGATCACCTCTTCAATCAGCGAACGGGCGCCATCTTCGTCGCCGATGGAGATGAACTCCTCGGCCAGTGCCAGCTTGGTTTCCAGCGGGTCTTCCTGGGTGTCCAGGGGCGACTGGGTTGGCACCTCGCTGGGGGTGTCGAGGTCCAGAGACAGGGAGCCCAGGTCGAATTCCAGCATGCCAGAGTCGTTCCCGGCGGCTGGCAGGGGTGTTTCCTGCTGCACGGCCATGGGGGCGGTAGCATCGAAATGGAGCGCAGTGCCCGCGTCCGTACCCAGGGAGAGGGAAATCTCGGGCAGCGGGGCTGGGGCAGCCTGGACGGGCGGGGCGGTTGGCGCGTCGTCGGACAGGTCGAAGTCCATGGACATGTCCGTTGGGGCGCCCGCGCCCATGGCTTCCATCTTGACGGTGGGCTCGGGTTGGGTTTGCGGGATGCTGCCACCGGTGATGTCGCTGATGGCACTGACGGGTTCGTCATCCAGCGAGAAGTCCAGATCCAGGTCCAGGTCCATCCCGGGCACGGGTGCGGGTGCGGCTACCTCTGCGCGGGTGGGTTGGGGAACGGTGCTGCTGGCAAACGCGGGCATTTCGGGTGCCGCAGCCACGGGCTCAGCGGCGCCGTTGTCGGGCACGCCGCCAGGGTGGTACATGGCATTGCCGGGATCGAAGGACAATCCCATTTCGCAAATGCGGGTCCATTCGGGGCTGTTGGCATTGGTCAGCTTGTAGGCCTGCGCCGCGGTGGCTTCGAAGCTCTTGGCGTCGCGCCGCTTGGCAAAGATTTCCAGCAGCTTGGTGTGAATGGCCAGGCGACCGGGGTTGGTGCGCACGGCTTCCTTGAGGATTTCTTCCGCTTGCAGGTCACGTCCATAGGCCAGGTAGACATCGGCCTCCGCCACGGGGTCGACATCGTCCGCCGCATCCAGCTGGCTGGCCGAGTACACCATGGACGAGCCGGTGGCATTCCCTTCGTTGGCGGTGTCGATGCGCTGGCCGCCGCTGGCACCGAAGAACGAATCGGGCTGCAGACGGCTTTCCAGGAAGGAGCTGTCCATGTCGGAGGGGCTCTTCTTGCGCTGACGCATCCGGTAGAAGCCAAAGCTGCCCAACAGCGCGAGCAGGCCGATGCCGCCAGCGGGGATCAGGGGGTTTTCCAGCAGGTCATCCATCAGGCTGGGCGGCTCCACCGGGGCCACCACGGGCGCAACCTTGGGCTTGGGCTTGGCCACTGCCGATGCGGGCGCTGCTGCAGCAGATGCCACTGCAGCGGGGGCGGAAGCGACTGCTGCCGGAGCCGATGCAACGGGCGCAGGGGCAGAAGCGACCGCTGCGGCCGGGGCCGCCACTGCCGGTACCACGGCGGGTTGGGCGGTCGAGGCCGCCGCAGCGGGCGCCGCGGCCGGCGGGGCAATGGCTGCACCAACCTTCTTCAGGTCGGTGATGTTTTTGGTAATTTCGGCGGCCCGTGCAGCCGCTTCCTTGTCGGCCCGCTCCTTGGCGATCTTGGCGTCATCGGCCTTGGCCTGAACGGCACCCTTGGACAGCGTCAGCTTGTCCGGCGTCGCGGCGGCGGGTTTCTTGTCTTCGACCCGGGCCGTCACGGTGCCACTGGCCTTGCGGTCGGCTGCACCAACAGCGGCTACCGGGGCGCTGGATGCCAAATGGCGGCGGAAATCGTTGAAGTCCTTGCTTTGCGCCACCACGGTTTGTGAAGCTTCGGCCGCGGAGATGGCCTGTGCCTGCTCTGCGCTGGGCACAGCCATGACCGCACCCGCACGGATGCGGTTGATGTTGTCGTTGACGAAGGCGTCGGGGTTGGCGCGCAACAGGGCGACGAGCATCTGGTCCAGCGAAACACCGGCAGGCTTGAGGTTAGCGGCAATCTTGCTGGCGGTTTCGCCGCTCTTGACCACCACGCGCTGGGCATCGGTTGCCGTGGCCTTGGCTTCGGTGGACGCCTTGCTGGCGGCCTTGGCCGGGGCGGTGCGTGTCGTGCGGGCTGGAGCGGCGGGTGCCGGTTCCGCCGCTGGCGTTGCCGACGCAGCGGGTGTCTGCACCGGCGCCGACACCGCGGCGCCAGAGGGCGTTCCGCTGGTTTGCGGCAGGGTGGGCGCAGGGGCTGTCTTGCTGCGCAGCACCGGCGGATCAAACAGCATGGTGTAGTCGCGGGTGACGCGTCCGGATGACCACGTGGCCTCCAGGATCACGTCGACAAACGGGTCGTTGATGGTGCGGTCACTGCTCAGGCGGATGTACGCGCGCCCGTCAGGGCGGCGTTGCAGTGTGGCCTGCAGCGTGGTCATGGCCGGGTTGTAGTCCAGGCCGGCGGCCGTGAAGGCCTCGGGGGCGGCAACGCGCGTTTTCAGGGAGGCGGCTTCTTCGGCATTGATCTCCGGCACGTCGATTTCGGCGCGCAGGGGTTCGCCCAAAGCTGACTGGACCGTCATGCGGCCGAGCGAAAGCGCGAAAGCCCCGGTTCCGGACAGGCCGAGTAGCGCTACGGCTGCAGCCGCTACAGCGGTCTTTTGCCAACGATGTGACTTAGCAATCAATTTACAGGCCTCCGGTGCACACGCGAGTGGCAATTATTTCTCATTTTCCGGCCCAAAAAGCCGACTCAAAAAACGCAAAAAGTACCATAACATCAATGTCTTAGGCTGACAAGCTAAGAAAGCTTTTAACTTTGTAAGCGTTGGTTGCGAAAACGCATTACACGCTCCAAATGTTGCCAGCCGACAACGGCCCGGAGGCACCCGCCCCGGAGGGGGCAAGGGGTTCCATCGTCCGCCCTCAGGCGGCGAGCAGAATGCGCAGCATGCGGCGCAGGGGCTCGGCAGCGCCCCACAGCAGCTGGTCGCCCACGGTAAAGGCGCCCACGTACTCTGGCCCCATGGCCAGCTTGCGGATGCGGCCTACCGGAATGGTCATGGTGCCGGTCACGGCCACGGGCGTCAGGTCCTTGATGGTGGCTTCGCGGGTGTTGGGGACAACCTTGACCCACTGGTTGTCGGCGGCGATCATGGCCTCGATGTCGGCCACGGGCACGTCCTTTTTCAGCTTGAAGGTCAGGGCCTGGCTGTGGCAGCGCATGGCGCCCACGCGCACGCAGAAACCGTCCACGGGGATGGCGGCAGAGCCAAAGCCCTCGCCCAGACCCATGATCTTGTTGGTCTCGGCCATGCCCTTCCACTCTTCCTTGGACTGGCCATTGCCCAGATCCTTGTCGATCCAGGGGATCAGCGAGCCGCCCAGGGGCACGCCGAAGTTGGCGGTCTCGGCGCCGGTCAGGGTGCGCTGCTTGGCGATGACCTTGCGGTCGATTTCCAGGATGGCGCTCTTGGGATCGTCCAGCAGGGCCTTCACCTCGGCATTCAGGGTGCCGTACTGCGTCAGCAGCTCGCGCATGTGCTGCGCGCCGCCACCGGAGGCCGCCTGGTAGGTCTGGGTGCTCATCCACTCCACCAGACCGGCCTTGTACAGGGCGCCCACGCCCATGAGCATGCAGCTCACGGTGCAATTGCCGCCCACCCAGTTCTTGCCGCCGTTTGCCATGGCGTTCTGGATCACTGGCATGTTGACCGGGTCCAGGATGATGACGGCGTCTTTTTCCATGCGCAGGGTGGATGCTGCATCGATCCAGTGGCCATTCCAGCCGGCGGCACGTAACTTGGGGAACACCTCGGTGGTGTAGTCACCGCCCTGGGCGCTGATGATGATGTCGCAGCGCTTGAGGGCGTCGATGTTGAAGGCGTCCTGCAGCGTGGTCTCGTTCTTGGCCTGCGCCGGGGCTTTGCCACCGGCGTTCGAGGTCGAGAAGAACACGGGTTCGATCAACGCAAAGTCGCCTTCGGCTTCCATGCGGTCCATCAGGACCGATCCGACCATACCGCGCCAGCCGACGAGACCGACCAAGTTTCCTGTTTTCATGATGTTGACCTTTCAGATTGTCCAAACATTGAGTGCTGTACCTGCCTGGCTCGTCAGGCCGGCAGGGGCGGGACGAATCAGGCGTTGGGGTGTTCCTATTTCAGGGCTTTGATGACGGCATCACCCATCTCCAGCGTGCTGACGCGGGTCGTGCCGGCGCTGTAGATGTCGGCCGTGCGCAGGCCCTGCGCCAGCACGGTCTGCACGGCGGCTTCGATGCGCTGGGCGTCGGCCTCGCGGTTCAGGCTGAAGCGCAGCATCATGGCGGCGCTCAGAATGGTCGCCAGTGGATTGGCAATGCCCTTGCCGGCGATGTCGGGTGCGCTGCCGTGGCTGGGCTCATAGAGGCCCTGGCCCTTGCTGTTGAGGCTGGCCGAGGGCAGCATGCCGATGGAGCCGGTCAGCATGGAGGCTTCGTCCGACAGGATGTCACCGAACATGTTGCCGGTGACCACCACGTCAAAGCGCTTGGGTTCCTTCACCAGCTGCATGGCGGCATTGTCCACGTACATGTGGTCCAGCGCCACGTCCGGATACTCCTTGCCGACCTCGGTGACCACGTCTTTCCAGAACTGGAAGGTTTCCAGCACATTGGCCTTGTCCACGCTGGTGACGCGCTTGCTGCGCTTGCGGGCCGCCTGGAAGGCGACGTGGGCAATGCGCTCGATCTCGGGGCGGCTGTAGCGCATGGTGTCGAAGGCTTCTTCGCTGCCGGGAAAGTGTCCGTCGGTGGCCGTGCGGCGGCCGCGCGGCTGGCCAAAGTAGATATCCCCCGTCAGCTCGCGGATGATCAAAATGTCCAGACCCGAAATCAGCTCGGGCTTCAGGCTGGACGCATCCACCAGTTGTTCGTAGCAGATGGCGGGGCGGAAATTGGCGAACAGACCCAGGTTCTTGCGCAGGCCCAGGATGGCCTGCTCGGGGCGCAGCGGACGGTCGAGTTTGTCGTACTTCCAGTCGCCCACGGCGCCAAACAGCACGGCGTCGGCCTGCTGGGCCAGCTTGAGGGTGGATTCAGGCAGCGGGTGGCCGTGGGCCTCGTAGGCGGCGCCGCCGACCAGGGCGGTTTCCATCTCCAGCGGAAGCTCCAGGGCGTTCAGGACCCGGACGGCCTGCGCTACGATTTCGGTACCGATGCCGTCGCCCGGCAACACTGCAATTTTCATGGTGTCCTTGATATGCTATGAAATGTGTAGCTGCTTACGCAATCATGGCGTGGGCTAGCCACGGTTTTTGTGCCAAACGCTGGGCCTCGAAAGCCTTGATCTTGTCGGCGTGGCGCAGGGTGAGGCCAATGTCGTCAAAGCCGTTGAGCAGGCAGTATTTGCGGAACGCCTGGACTTCGAAAGGGATTTCCTCCCCTTGTGGTTTGACAATGACCTGGCGTTCCAGATCCACCGTCAGGGCATAGCCCGGGAAGGCGGCGGCTTCGTTGAACAGCTGGTCGATCTGGGCTTCGCTGAGCACGATGGGCAGCAGGCCGTTCTTGAAACTGTTGTTGAAGAAAATGTCGGCATAGCTGGGTGCGATCAGCACCCGGAAACCGAATTGCTCCAGCGCCCACGGCGCGTGCTCGCGCGACGAACCGCAGCCGAAATTTTTGCGCGCCAGCAGAATGGAGGCGCCCTGGTAGCGGGGCTGGTTCAGCACGAAATCCGGGTTGGGGCGGCGGCTGGCCGGGTCCTGGCCGGGGTAGCCTGCGTCCAGGTAGCGCCACTCGTCAAACAGGTTCTGGCCAAAGCCGGTGCGGCGGATGGATTTGAGGAACTGCTTGGGAATGATGGCATCGGTGTCCACATTCTCGCGGTCCATGGGGGCCACCAGGCCCTGGTGTACGGTAAAGGGTTTCATTTTGATCAGCTGAATTTGCGGACATCAACAAAGTGGCCGTGGATGGCTGCCGCAGCGGCCATGGCGGGGCTCACCAGGTGGGTGCGCCCACCGGCACCCTGGCGGCCTTCAAAGTTGCGGTTGCTGGTGGAGGCGCAGCGCTCGCCGGGCTCCAGCCGATCGGCATTCATGGCCAGGCACATGGAGCAGCCCGGCTCGCGCCACTCGAAGCCGGCTGCCTTGAAGATCTCGTGCAGGCCTTCGCGCTCGGCCTGTTCCTTGACCAGACCGGAGCCGGGAACCACCATGGCCAGCTTGACGTTCTTGGCCACTTTCTGGCCCAGCTTCTTGACGATGGCGGCGGCCTCGCGCATGTCTTCAATGCGGCTGTTGGTGCAGGAGCCAATGAATACCTTGTCAATGAACAGGTCGTTCAGCGCCTTGCCGGGCTCCAGGCCCATGTACACCAGCGCCCGTTCGATGGCGCCGCGCTTGTTGGCGTCTTTTTCCTTCTCGGGATCGGGCACGCGGGCGTCGATGCCCAGCACCATTTCCGGCGATGTTCCCCAGGTGACCTGGGGCACGATCTGCGAAGCATCCAGTTCGACGACGGCATCAAAGTGGGCGTCCGCGTCGGAATGCAGGGTCTTCCAGTACGCAACGGCCTGGTCCCATTCCACGGCGGCCGCGTCGCCGCTGGTTGCGTTGTGTCCGGGCGCCAGGGGACGGCCACGGACGTATTCGATGGTTTTTTCGTCCACAGCCACCAGGCCGGCGCGGGCACCCGCCTCAATGGCCATGTTGCAGACCGTCATGCGGCCTTCCATGCTCAGGGCGCGGATGGCCGAGCCGCCGAATTCGATGGTGTAGCCCGTGCCTCCCGCCGTGCCGATTTTTCCGATGATGGCCAGCACGATGTCCTTGGCGGTGCAGCCGCGCGACAACGTACCCTCCACCTTGACGAGCATGTTCTTTGCCTTCTTGGCCAGCAGGGTTTGCGTGGCCATGACGTGCTCCACCTCGCTGGTGCCAATGCCGTGCGCCAGTGCGCCAAAGGCACCGTGCGTGGAGGTGTGCGAGTCGCCGCAGACCACCGTCATGCCGGGCAGGGTGGCGCCGTTCTCGGGGCCGATGACGTGGACGATGCCTTGCCGCCGGGACAGGAACGGAAAATACGCCGCCGAACCAAACTCGCGGATGTTGCTGTCCAGCGTGACGACCTGCTCCTTGCTGGTGGGGTCGGTAATTCCATCGTAGCCGCGTTCCCAGCCGGTGGTGGGCGTGTTGTGGTCGGCGGTGGCGACGATCGAGCTGACGCGCCAGACCTTGCGACCCGCCTGGCGCAGCCCCTCAAAAGCCTGCGGGCTGGTCACTTCATGCACCAGATGGCGGTCGATGTACAGCACGGCCGTGCCGTCGTCTTCGGTGTGGACGACGTGTTCGTCCCAGAGCTTGTCGTAGAGGGTGTGTCCCATGGGGGTAATTCCTTGGCAATCCTAGATTTTATGCGCCATGCGATTGGGCTGCTGCAAACAAAAAACCCGCCGACGTTGCCGTGCGGCGGGTGTTGGGGTTCAAGGCAAATCAGCGTTTTGCAATGGGCAGCACATCACGTCGCTCGGAGCCCGTGAACAGCTGACGCGGACGGCCGATCTTGTACTCGGGGTCGCCAATCATTTCGTTGAGCTGAGCGATCCAGCCGACGGTGCGAGCCAGCGCGAAGATGGCGGTGAACAGGCTTACGGGGATGCCGATGGCGCGCTGCACGATGCCGGAGTAGAAGTCCACGTTCGGGTAGAGCTTGCGCTGCACGAAGTAGTCGTCTTCCAGGGCGATCTTTTCCAGAGCCATGGCCAGCTTGAACAGCGGGTCGTTTTCTAGGCCCAGGGCGGTCAGCACTTCCTTGCAGGTTTCCTGCATCAGCTTGGCGCGCGGGTCGTAGTTCTTGTACACGCGGTGACCAAAGCCCATGAGCTTGACGCCGGAGTTCTTGTCCTTGACCTTCTCCATGAACTCGCCGACCTTGCTGATGCCGCCCATTTTCTGGATGTCTTCCAGCATGTTCAGGCAGGCTTCGTTGGCGCCACCGTGGGAAGGACCCCACAGGCAGGCTACGCCAGCGGCAATGGCTGCGAAGGGGTTGGTACCCGACGAGCCGCACAGGCGCACCGTGGAGGTGGAGGCGTTTTGCTCGTGGTCGGCGTGCAGCGTGAAAATGCGGTCCAGCGCGCGCTCGATGACGGGGTTGACCACGTACTCTTCGCACGGCGTAGCAAACATCATGTGCATGAAGTTGCCGGCGTAGCTCAGGTTGTTCTTGGGGTACATGAACGGCTGGCCGACGCTGTACTTGTAGGCCATGGCCACCAGCGTGGGCATCTTGGCGATCAGGCGGATGGCTGCAATCTCGCGGTGCTCGGGGTTGTTGATGTCCGTGCTGTCATGGTAGAAGGCCGACAGGGCGCCGACCAGGCCGGTCATGATGGCCATGGGGTGGGCATCGCGGCGGAAACCGCGCAGGAAGAACTGCATCTGCTCGTTGACCATGGTGTGGTTGGACACACGCTTGGTGAACTCGGCCTTGCCGGCTGCATTGGGCAGGTTTCCGTACAGCAACAGGTGGCAGGTTTCCAGGAAGTCGCAGTTGGTGGCCAGCTGCTCGATGGGGTAGCCGCGGTACAGCAGCTCGCCCTTGTCGCCGTCGATGTAGGTGATGGCAGACTGGCAGGACGCTGTGGACAGGAAGCCCGGGTCATAGGTAAACATGCCGGTTTGGGCATACAGCTTGCGGATGTCGACGACATCCGGGCCGACGCTGCCTTGGTAAACCGGCAGTTCGACGCTGGGGCTGCCGTTACTGAACGACAGGGTGGCTTTGTTGTCAGCTAACTTCATTTTCGACCTTTCAACGGATTTCTCTCAACATACTTACTATTTCTGCCACATCGTCGCGGACCAGGTCCGGGTTGACTTGTGCCAGTGTCTTGCGTGCCAGATGGAGGTCCAGCAAATCGTAATCACTCAGGTCCATCAGCAAGCCCAGCGCGCCGGCCTGGCGGACGGTCAGCGTCTCGGCGTAGCGCTCGAAAAACCGCTCCACATAGAGGTCGTTTTCGAGCAGCCCCCGGCGGCACCGCCATCTGAGCTTGCTCAGGCTCCGCTCATCCAGCAGCTGGTTTTCGTCTTGCATGAGTGGCGTGCGTCAGATGGTCCGGTGGACCATCATTTCCTTGATCTTGCCAATGGCCTTGGTGGGGTTCAAACCCTTGGGGCACACATCGACGCAATTCATGATGCTGTGGCAGCGGAACAGCCGGTACGGATCTTCCAGGTTGTCCAGACGCGCGCCGGTGGCTTCGTCGCGGCTGTCCGCCAGGAAGCGGTAGGCCTGCAGCAGGCCGGCAGGGCCCACGAACTTGTCGGGGTTCCACCAGAAGCTCGGGCAGCTGGTGGAGCAACTGGCGCACAGAATGCACTCGTACAGGCCGTTGAGCTCTTCGCGCTCTTCAGGCGACTGCAGGCGCTCCTTCTCGGGCGGCAGGCTGTCGTTGATGAGGTAGGGCTTGATCGAGTTGTACTGCTTGAAGAACTGGGTCATGTCCACGATCAGGTCGCGGATGACCGGCAGGCCGGGCAGGGGCTTGAGAACGATCGTGCCGGGCAGCGTGTTCATGTTGGTCAGGCAGGCCAGACCGTTTTTGCCATTGATGTTCATGGCGTCCGAACCGCACACGCCTTCGCGGCAGGAGCGGCGGTACGAAATGGTGGGGTCCAGCTCCTTGAGCTTGAGCAGGGCGTCCAGCAGCATGCGCTCATGGCCGTCGAGTTCGATCTCGATGGTCTGCATGTAGGGCTTGGCGTCCTTGTCCGGATCGTAGCGGTAGATTTGGAATGTGCGTTTTTGCATGTTTCTTCTCTCGTGGGGCTACGGTTTAGAACGTCCGGACCTTGGGTGGGACGCTGTCCACCGTCAGGGGCTTGAGGTTGACGGGCTTGTAATCCAGGCGGCTGTCTTCGCTGTACCACAGGGTGTGCTTGAGCCACTCCTTGTCGTTGCGGCCGAGCGGGAACTCGGCGTGGTCCGCGTCGTGTTCGTAGTCGTACACAGTGTGGGCGCCGCGGCATTCCGTGCGGGCAGCAGCGGACACCATGGTGGCCTGGGCCACTTCGATCAGGTTGTCGACTTCCAGCGCTTCGATGCGGGCGGTGTTGAACACCTTGGACTTGTCTTGCAGGGTCACACCGGCCACGCGTTCGCGCAGGGCGGCGATTTTCTTCACACCTTCGTCCATGCTGGCCTGGGTGCGGAACACGCCGGCGTGCTGCTGCATGGTCGAGCGGATGTCGCCGGCCAGGGATTGCGAGTAGGTTCCGCCGGTCGATTTGTCCAGCTGGTTCAGGCGCTCCAGCGTGCGGTCGGCAGCGTCGGCCGGGAGCGGCTTGTGCTCCTTGTTCTTGTTGTTGAACTCGACGATGTGGCGGCCGGCGGCCTTGCCGAACACCAGCAGGTCCAGCAGCGAGTTGGTGCCCAGGCGGTTGGCGCCGTGCACGCTCACGCAGGCGCATTCACCAACGGCGTACAAGCCATTGATCACTGCGTTGTGCACGCCGTTGGCCTGGGTCACAACCTGACCGTTGATGTTGGTGGGAACGCCGCCCATCTGGTAGTGGATGGTGGGCACCACGGGGATCGGCTCCCGGGTGATGTCCACGTTGGCGAAGTTGACACCGATTTCGTACACGGACGGCAGGCGCTTGTGGATGGTCTCTGCGCCCAGGTGGTCGAGCTTGAGCAGCACGTAGTCCTTGTTCGGACCGCAGCCGCGGCCTTCCTTGATTTCCTGGTCCATGGAGCGGGAAACGAAGTCGCGCGGTGCCAGGTCCTTCAGGGTGGGCGCGTAGCGCTCCATGAAGCGTTCACCATTGCTGTTGAGCAGGATGGCGCCTTCGCCGCGGCAGCCTTCGGTCAGCAGCACGCCGGCACCGGCCACGCCGGTGGGGTGGAACTGCCAGAATTCCATGTCCTGCAGCGGAATGCCGGCGCGTGCCGCCATGCCCAGGCCGTCGCCGGTGTTGATGAAGGCGTTGGTCGAGGCGGCGAAGATGCGGCCGGCACCACCGGTGGCCAGCAGCACGGTCTTGGCTTCCAGCACGTACAGGTCGCCAGTTTCCATTTCAATGGCGGTCACACCCACCACGTCGCCGTCGGCGTCACGGATCAGGTCCAGTGCCATCCACTCGACAAAGAAGTTGGTCTTGGCCTTGACGTTCTGCTGGTACAGCGTGTGCAGCATGGCGTGGCCGGTGCGGTCGGCTGCGGCGCAGGCGCGCTGCACGGGCTTCTCGCCGTAGTTGGCGGTGTGGCCGCCGAACGGGCGCTGGTAGATGGTGCCATCGGGGTTGCGGTCAAACGGCATGCCGAAGTGTTCCAGCTCGTACACGACCTTGGGCGCTTCGCGGCACATGAATTCGATGGCATCCTGGTCGCCGAGCCAGTCGGAGCCCTTGATGGTGTCGTAGAAGTGGTAGTGCCAGTTGTCTTCGGACATGTTGCCCAGCGAAGCGCTGACGCCGCCCTGCGCTGCCACGGTGTGCGAGCGGGTGGGGAACACTTTGGACAGCGAGGCCACGTTGAGGCCGGCGTTGGAGAGTTCGAGTGCGGCGCGCATGCCGGAGCCGCCGGCGCCGACGATGACGACGTCGAACTTGCGCTTGGTGATATTGGCTTTGGTGTAGGTCATGGTGGTATCAGTCTTGTGTGTCGGGTAGCGTCAGGCTCAAAGGCGCCACAGGACTTGAATGGCCCAGCCCGCGCAACCCACGAGCCAGACGATGGAAAAAACTTGCAGCGCCAGGCGCACGGAAACCGGCTTGATGTAGTCCATCAGGATTTCGCGCAGGCCGACCCAGGCGTGGTAGAGCAGGGAGATGATGACGACGAAGGTCAGGGTCTTCATCCACTGGGCAGAGAAAATGCCGGCCCATTTCGCGTAGCCGATGGCACCCTTGGTGAAGATCACCTGGGCCAGAACGATCAGGGTGAAGAGGGCCATCAGAACGCCGGTGACGCGCTGGGCGAGCCAATCGCGCAGACCGTAGTGCGCACCGACGACGAGGCGCTTGGAGCCATAGTTAACAGACATGATCAGTTCCTGGAAAAATTAAACGGGACGGATTGCTTTGCGCTGGGGCCGTTCAGTACAGACCGAACAGCTTGGCGCCAAGAACCACGGTCAGGGTCAGGCTCAACACGAGGACCAGGCGGGCCGTCTTGAAGCCGGCTTCCTTGCTGACGGTGTGGAAAATGTCCATGCGGATGTGGCGCATGCCGGCGAAGAAGTGGTGCAGGTAGGCCCAGATCAGCGCGAGAGCCACCAGCTTGACGAGTACGCCCGGAATGAAGCCGACGCCGGCGTTGAAGGCCGAGGTGAAGCGCGCGAAGGAAATTTCCGAACTCAGCGAAGTATCAAACATCCAGATGATGAAGGGCATCAGCAGGAACATGATGAGACCGCTGGCGCGGTGCATGCCGGAAACCAGGGATGCCAGCGGCCAACGGTAGCTGGGCAGATCCTTGAAGGCATTGAGGTTGCGAAACTCAGGTCGCTTGGACCGGGAGGAGGAGCTAAGCTCTGTCATGGGTGGGCTTTCTAGGATGATTTTGTTTTGTAATTATTGACGCTACGGGCCAAAATTCTATTGCACCGCAACAGTCTGACGCTGGACTTGCATCAACAAACCGCTCAATTTAGCGCATTTCGGTAGTAATGTGTGTTGGTGAGGTATAAACCGCGCCGCATTTCCATGGGCGCGTCGTTGTAGGTGTAGGCAATGCGTTCCACGCTGAGCAGTGGTGTCTGGGGGGCAATCTTCAGCAGTTCGCACTGCTCGGTTTCGGGCAGCACGGCCCGCAGTTTCTCTTCGGCGCGCACCATGCGCACGCCGAATTCGGTTTCAAACAGCGCGTACATCGGGCCGTCGTAGTCGGTGAGCCGTTCGGCCGTCAGCCCCTTGAAGGGGGCGGCCGGCAGCCAGAGGTCTTCCAGAATGGTGGGAACGCCGGCAAACGACAGCACGCGGCGTACCTGCAGCACGGCGTCTCCCGCACGCAGGGCCAGCGCGCGGGCCACATCGGCGGAGGCACGGCAGCGTTTGCAGTCGATGATCCGGCGTTGCGCGGGCCCTTCGCTGTTGGGGTCGCCGTTGTCGGGAATCAGCTTGAGAAAACGGTATTGGACGTGATGCTCGGCGTGGGTGGCCACAAAGGTACCTTTGCCCTGGCGACGCACTAGCAGGTTTTCCGCCGCCAGTTCGTCAATGGCTTTGCGCACCGTCCCCTGGCTGACTTTGAAGCGTGTCGCCAGCTCGATTTCGCTGGGGATGGCGGCGCTGGGTTTCCATTCGCCCGACTGCAGGCTCTGCAGCATCAGGACCTTGATCTGCTGGTACAGCGGACTGAAGGCCGGCGTTGCTTGCACAGCCACCGGCGCGCCGGCATCCCCGCTGGAGGCGGGGGCGCTGTCGCTGAAGGATGAGGGCGTTGCAGACATGAAAATGGGATCAAAAAGTCAGCTTCGAGTCAGTCTCAAATTGATGACGAATCATATCTTATATAAGACATAAGACAAATTGACTTGGCGGCAATTTCAAGGGTACACTCGCCCGCATTCTGCGTGACCTGGTCTTTCGCCCGGGTTCCCGGACCGACACCGTTTTCACAACCTTCCTGGAGTTCTTACCATGAGCAAAAAACCCGTTCGCGTTGCCGTTACCGGCGCCGCTGGTCAAATCGGATACGCCATCCTGTTCCGCATCGCTTCCGGCGAAATGCTGGGCAAGGACCAGCCCATCGTTCTGAGTCTGCTCGAAGTGCCGGTAGAGAAGGCCCAGCAAGCCCTGCAAGGCGTGATCATGGAGCTGCAAGATTGCGCGTTCCCCCTGCTGGTGGGCATCGAAGCCCACAGCGATCCCATGACCGCATTCAAGGATGTGGACTACGCGTTGCTGATCGGTTCGCGTCCCCGTGGCCCCGGCATGGAGCGTGCCGAGCTGCTGGCTGTCAATGCAGAGATTTTCACGGCCCAGGGCAAGGCACTGAACGCCGTGGCCAGCCGCAATGTCAAGGTGCTGGTGGTCGGCAACCCCGCCAACACCAATGCCTACATCGCCATGAAGAGCGCGCCTGATCTGCCCCGCAAGAACTTCACCGCCATGCTGCGCCTGGACCACAACCGTGCCCTGAGCCAGTTGGCCGACAAGACCGGCAAGGCCGTGGCCGACATCGAGAAGATGGCCGTCTGGGGCAACCACTCGCCCACCATGTACGCTGACTACCGCTTTGCCACCATCAACGGCCAAAGCGTGAAGGACATGATCAACGACGCTGACTGGAATGCCAACACCTTCCTGCCTACCGTGGGCAAGCGTGGTGCTGCCATCATCGCCGCCCGTGGCGTGTCCTCCGCCGCATCCGCTGCCAATGCAGCCATCGACCACATGCGCGACTGGGCCCTGGGCACCAACGGCAAGTGGGTCACCATGGGCATTCCGTCGGACGGCCAGTACGGCATCCCCAAGGACACCATGTTCGGTTTTGCAGTGACCTGCGAAGGCGGCGAATACAAGCTGGTCGAAGGCCTGCCTGTTGACGCGTTCAGCCAGGAATGCATCAACAAGACCCTGAAAGAACTGCAAGACGAGCAAGCGGGCGTCGCCCACCTGCTGTAAGCCGTGACACATCCGCGCGACGTACTGCTGGGTGCCCAAGGTGCTTCGGGCTTGCTGCCCGTTTGCGACCACTACAGCGGCGTCGAGGCACGGATGGTCAAGAGTCTGCAACTGCAGGCTGAGATGACAGAGGAGTTCGGGGTCTGCGTCTTTGACGTGACCCTGGACTGCGAAGATGGCGCCCCTGTGGGGGGCGAAGAAGAGCAGGCCCATCGAGTCTGCGCCCTTGCCAATGCTGCGCAGGCAGCTACAAATTCAATAGCAGATGCCCCGTTGCGCCGGGTGGGTGCCCGGCTCCATGCGGTGGACCATGCGGCGTTTGAGGCGGATGCCGAAATCGTCGTGGGTGGTGCCGCGCGGGCGCTGAGCTACGTCATGATTCCCAAGGTGGAGTCCCGCGCCGACGTCGACCGTGCGGTGGCGGCGGTGGACGCCGCCTGTCGGGTCGCGGGGCACGCGGCGCCGCTGCCCTTGCATGTGCTGATCGAGTCGCCCGCGGCGGTGCACCGGGCGCACGATATTGCGGCCCATCCCCGGGTGCAGTCTTTGAGCTTTGGTCTGATGGATTTTGTGTCCGCGCATGCGGGGGCCATTCCCTCGGCGGCCATGGGCCTGCGTCCGCTGGATGACCACCATACGCTGGACCAGTTCCACCACCCCCTGGTGGTGCGTGCCAAGATGGAAATCGCCAGTGCCGCCCACGCCTATGGCAAAGTCCCTTCGCACTGTGTGGTGACCGAATTGCGCGATGCTGCACGCACGGAGCATGCCGCCAGGACTGCCGCCACGGCGTTGGGGTACACCCGCATGTGGAGCATTCATCCGGACCAGATTCGCCCCATTGTGCGGGCCTTTACCCCGGCCACCGAAGAGGTGGAGCTGGCGGCGGACATTGTGCTGCAAGCCGTCCGCCAGGAGTGGGCGCCGATCGTGGTGCAGGGTAAGCTGCATGACCGGGCGAGCTTCCGGTATTTCTGGCAGGTTCTGGAGCGCGCGCACCAAACGGGGTGTGTGCTGCCGGAGCCGGTACGTGTCTATTTCCCGACCCGGGTTCACTAAACGAGGACTATGACCATGTTGAAACAGGCATTGATGGGTTTGCTGCTGCTGGCAGCCGTTGCGGCACAGGCCCAAACGCAGGTGGCCAAGGTAGACACCAAGGCGCGTGCCAAGGTGGTGCGCCACTCCGCCAAGGCACCGGTTCACACGGCGCCCGCCGCAGAAGAGCTGGCGCCCGTGGCTTTGTCGCCCGAGCAGATGGCCGTTGCCAGCAAGGTGCTGGTTGGCAAGATCCCGTGCGAGTTGTCGGTGAACATCACCATGACCCCGGATGTCCGCTCGGCGGGGCGCTTCCTGCTGGAGATGGGGCACGACAAATACGTGATGACTCCGGTGGTGACCACGACCGGCGCGGTGCGGCTGGAAGATGCCGCATCGGGGGCGGTGTGGATCCAGGTGGCCAACAAATCCATGTTGATGAACCAGAAGCTGGGCAAGCGCCTGGCCGATGCCTGCACGCATCCGGAGCAGCTGCTGGTGGCGCAGGCCATGGAGCGCTCTCCGGTGCCTGGCCTGCTGGATGATCCCAAAGCCGCTCCCGTGGTGACCACCGCGCCGGTGCGGAAAGTTGTTGCTGCTGCTACTAAATAAATAGCATCCTACGCCCTGTTTGCGGGGCTCAATGAATTCTTATTGCCTAAAAAAGGAGTTAACCATGTTGCAAACCTACCGTGACCATGTGGCCGAACGTGCTGCATTGGGCATCCCACCCTTGCCGCTGTCTGCCACGCAGACGGCTGCGCTGATCGAGCTGCTGAAGAACCCGCCCAAAGGTGAAGAAGCCACCCTGGTGGAACTGATCACCCACCGCGTGCCCGCTGGCGTGGACGACGCCGCCAAGGTCAAGGCCAGCTACCTGGCTGCCGTGGCCCATGGCACCGAGAAGTGCGCCTTGATCTCGCGTGAGCGCGCCACCGAACTGCTGGGCACCATGCTGGGCGGCTACAACATCAGCCCGCTGGTGGACCTGCTGGACGATGCCGCGGTGGCGGCCCAGGCTGCCGAAGGCCTGAAGAAAACCCTGCTGATGTTCGACCAGTTCCACGACGTGAAGGAAAAGGCCGACAAGGGCAATGCCCACGCCAAGGCCGTGCTGCAAAGCTGGGCCGATGCCGAGTGGTTCACCAGCCGCCCCGAAGTGCCCAAGAGCATCACCGTCACCATCCTGAAGGTGACCGGCGAAACCAACACCGACGACCTGTCGCCCGCTCCGGACGCCTGGAGCCGCCCCGACATTCCACTGCACGCCCTGGCGATGCTGAAGAACAAGCGCGACGGCATCACGCCCGAGGAAGACGGCAAGCGCGGCCCGGTCAAGTTCATCGAAGACCTGCGCGCCCGTGGCAACCTGGTGGCCTATGTGGGCGACGTGGTCGGTACCGGCTCCAGCCGCAAGTCCGCCACCAACTCCGTGCTGTGGTTCACCGGCGAAGACATTCCCTATGTGCCCAACAAGCGCTTCGGCGGTGTCTGCCTGGGCACCAAGATCGCCCCCATCTTCTACAACACCATGGAAGACGCCGGTGCGCTGCCCATCGAGCTGGACGTGGGCCAGATGAACATGGGCGACGTGGTCGAACTGCGCCCCTACGACGGCAAGGCCTTCAAGGACGGCAAGGAAATCGCCTCCTTCCAGGTCAAGAGCGACGTGCTGTTTGACGAAGTGCGCGCCGGCGGCCGCATTCCCCTGATCATCGGCCGTGGCCTGACCGCCAAGGCCCGCGAAGCCCTGGGTCTGAAGCCTTCCACCCTGTTCCGCCTGCCGCAGAACCCCGCTGACACCAAGAAGGGTTTCAGCCTGGCACAGAAGATGGTCGGCCGTGCCTGCGGCCTGCCCGAAGGCCAGGGCGTGCGCCCCGGTACCTACTGCGAGCCCAAGATGACCTCGGTCGGTTCGCAAGACACCACCGGCCCCATGACCCGCGACGAGCTGAAAGACCTGGCCTGCCTGGGTTTCAGCGCCGATCTGGTGATGCAATCCTTCTGCCACACGGCCGCTTACCCCAAGCCCGTGGACGTGAAGATGCACCACGAACTGCCCGAGTTCATCAGCACCCGTGGCGGCGTGGCCCTGCGCCCCGGTGATGGTGTGATCCACTCCTGGCTCAACCGCCTGCTGTTGCCCGACACCGTGGGCACCGGCGGCGATAGCCACACCCGTTTCCCCATCGGCATCAGCTTCCCCGCCGGCTCCGGCCTGGTGGCGTTTGCGGCCGCCACTGGCGTCATGCCGCTGGACATGCCCGAGTCGGTGCTGGTGCGCTTCAAGGGCAAGATGCAAAACGGCATCACCCTGCGCGACCTGGTCAACGCCATTCCGTTGTACGCCATCAAGGCGGGTCTGCTGACCGTCGAGAAGAAGGGCAAGAAGAACATCTTCTCCGGCCGTATCCTCGAAATCGAAGGTCTGCCCGACCTGAAGGTGGAGCAGGCGTTCGAGTTGTCCGACGCGTCGGCCGAGCGTTCCGCTGCCGGTTGCACCGTGCACCTGAACAAGGAACCGATCATCGAGTACATCAACAGCAACATCACCATGATGAAGTGGATGATTGCCAATGGTTACTCCGATGCCCGCACCCTGGCCCGCCGCATTGCTGCGCAGGAAGCCTGGCTGAAGGATCCTCAGTTGCTCAAGGGCGATGCCGACGCTGATTACGCCGCCGTGATCGAGATCGACCTAGCCGACATCCACGAGCCTATCCTGGCCTGCCCCAATGATCCGGACGATGTGAAGACGTTGGCCGAAGTCGCCGGCACCAAGATCGACGAAGTGTTCATCGGTTCCTGCATGACCAACATCGGCCACTTCCGTGCCGCTTCCAAGCTGATGGAAGGCAAGCGCGACATCCCGGTCAAGCTGTGGATTGCACCGCCCACCAAGATGGACGCCAAGCAGCTGAGCGACGAAGGCCACTACGGCGTGCTCGGCGGTGCCGGTGCCCGCATGGAAATGCCGGGCTGCAGCCTGTGCATGGGCAACCAGGCGCAGGTGAAGCAGGGTGCGACCGTGTTCTCCACCTCCACGCGCAACTTCCCCAACCGTCTGGGCAAGGACAGCAATGTGTACCTGGGTTCCGCCGAACTGGCCGCCATCTGCTCCAAGCTGGGCCGCATCCCCACCAAGGCCGAATACCTGGCCGACATGGGTGTGCTGACCGCCGCCAGCGACAAGGTGTACCAGTACCTGAACTTCGACAAGATCGAAGACTACACGGAAGCCGCCGCCACGGTGAAGGGTGGCGTCGCCGCCTGAACCGCCAGGCGGTCACGCGCCTGACGAAGGGCTCCGCAGCGGCTGCTGCGGGGCCTTTTTTTATGGGCACTCGCCGATAATTGCGGCATGCACTTCCTGTCCACTCTCCCTTTTTCCCTGCAGACCGTGTGCCTGCTGATCGCCAGCAACGTCTTCATGACCTTCGCCTGGTACGGGCATCTCAAGAACATGGCCACGGCACCGTGGTACCTGGCTGCCCTGGCCAGCTGGGGGATTGCGTTGTTTGAATACCTGCTGCAGGTGCCGGGCAACCGGATCGGCTTCCAGCAGGCCGGGTTCTCCGTCGCGCAGCTCAAGATCACGCAGGAAGTCATCACTCTGAGCGTATTTGTGCCGTTTGCCATGGTGTACCTGGGGGAGCCGCTCAAACTGGATTACCTGTGGGCCGGGCTGTGCATGGTGGGCGCGGTGTACTTTATTTTCAGAAGTGGCTGAGCTCCCCGGCGACGGGGTGGGTACGGGCGGTTAAACTTCGGCGTCTTGAAAACGTCAAGACGT
This sequence comes from Rhodoferax sp. MLSD5-FHT05B10, assembly GCF_058793415.1. Classification (NCBI taxonomy): domain Bacteria; kingdom Pseudomonadati; phylum Pseudomonadota; class Betaproteobacteria; order Burkholderiales; family Comamonadaceae; genus Rhodoferax; species Rhodoferax sp. MLSD5-FHT05B10. Next base: position 220,006 of record NZ_JBXAFT010000005.1, read on the forward strand.
GTTGGTACTTCGGTTCAGGAGAATGAAATGTTGTTTGGGAAACTTTTGCCGCGCGAGGGCAATTTTTTTGAGATGTTCAACCAGCACGCTGATCGCATTGTGGAAGCCGCACAGGCGTTTTCCAAGCTGGTGGCCAATTACAACGATCTGGATTTGCGGGCCAAGTACAACCAGGAAGTGGACGATGCCGAACGCGCCGCTGACCGTGTGACGCACGAGTGCAACAAGGCGATCCACATCACCTTCATCACGCCCATCGACCGCGAGCAGATCCACTCGCTGATCAACACCATGGACGATGTGGCCGACCTGATCCAGGACTCCGCCGAGACCATGGCACTGTACGACGTGCACCACATGACCGAGGAGATCACCCGCCTGACTGACCTGAGCGTCAAGTGCTGCGAACGCCTGCGCGATGCGGTCAAGTTGCTGGGCCATATTGCGGACCAGTCCACGGCCGAGGCGGCACTCAAGACCTGCGAGGAAATTGACCGCCTGGAGTCCGATGCCGACCGCGTCATGCGCACGGCCATGAGCAAGCTGTTCCGCGAGGAGCCGGATGTGCGCGAGGTCATCAAGCTCAAGGCGATCTACGAACTGCTGGAAACCATTACGGATAAGTGCGAAGACGTCGCCAACGTCATTGAGGGCATCGTCCTCGAAAACTCCTGAACCCGGCTGGCAATACGATTATGGAAACCGTACAAGCGGCCCTGTGGGTGGTTGTCATGCTGGTGGTGCTGGCATTTTTGTTCGACTTCATGAACGGGTTTCATGATGCCGCCAATTCGATCGCCACAGTGGTGTCGACAGGGGTGTTGAAACCCGCGCAGGCGATTCTTTTCGCGGCGTTCTTCAATGTCATCGCCATTTTCATCTTCCACCTGAGTGTCGCAGCCACGGTGGGCAAGGGCATCGTGCAGCCGGGGGTGGTTGACACCCACGTGGTGTTTGGCGCCCTGGTGGGGGCCATTACCTGGAACGTGATCACCTGGTATTACGGCATTCCCAGCAGCTCATCCCATGCCCTGATTGGCGGCATTGTGGGCGCCGTGATCGTCAAGGCCGGTGCCAGCGCGCTGGTTTCGGCCGGCATTCTCAAGACCGTGGCCTTCATTTTCGTATCCCCGCTGCTGGGCTTTGTGCTGGGGTCCCTGATGATGGTGGTGGTGGCCTGGATTTTCCGCCGCACACGGCCCTCGCGGGTGGACAAGTGGTTTCGGCATCTGCAACTGGTGTCCGCAGGTGCCTACAGCCTGGGCCACGGCGGCAATGATGCCCAGAAAACCATTGGCATCATCTGGATGCTGCTGATCGCCACCGGCTATTCCGCCGCGGCCGACAAGGCGCCCCCGATGTGGGTCATCGCCTGTTGCTACACGGCCATTGGTCTGGGCACCATGTTTGGTGGCTGGCGGATCGTGAAGACCATGGGCCAGCGCATCACCAAACTCAAACCGGTGGGGGGGTTTTGTGCCGAAACGGGTGGAGCCATCACCCTGTTCCTAGCCACCGCGCTGGGGATTCCGGTATCCACTACGCACACCATCACCGGCGCGATCGTGGGCGTGGGTTCCACGCAGCGCGCCAGTGCCGTGCGCTGGGGTGTGGCGGGCAACATCATCTGGGCCTGGATATTGACCATCCCGGCCAGCGCGTTCGTTGCCGCCATTGCCTACTGGATCAGTCTCCAGATTTTCTGACCGGTTCGGACTGGGAGATGCTTCGCGCTTCTTCTACCTGGTATTCGAAGTAGTGCTGGAAACTGAAGGCCAGGCTGGCCATCAGGACGGTGGTTCCGACCAGTAGCGAAGCCGCCAGCGCGCCAATGGTGAACCAGTTGGTTTGCCCGCTGGGGGCGTCGGCGGGCGCATCCGGGTTGAAGCGCCGGTTCCATTTCTCGGTTGCCGTGAGACCGTACACGATGGCGGTAAGCGCACAGCCGGCCATGGTGAAACCCAGCAGGGGAATCAGCGCCCAGCTCCAGTGGTCGTCCAGCCCTAGCGTGCGGGCGCGCTGTACCCCGTACAGGCCCAGCAACGTGGGTAGCGGGAGCGCCCATCCCAGTTTGTCCGAGAATCCTCGCAGATAGAAGCGGTGCAGCCCCAGCGGCCCACCGACGAATGCGACCCAGGCCGCCACGGTTTTGTTTTTCATGCCGCGGATTGTGCCGGAGCGCTGCTGCTGCCCATGCCCAGGGCGCGGTCCATCAGGACGACATCCAGCCAGCGGTCGAATTTCCAGCCGCAGTTGGCCAGCACTCCGACGTGCTGGAACCCGCAGGTCTTGTGGACGCCCACGGAGCCCAGGTTGGCGGAGTCGCCGATGACGGCAATGAGTTTGCGCACGCCGGCGCGCTCGGCCTGTGCCATCAACTCCTGCAGCAGCAGGCGTCCCACTCCCTGCCCATGTGCCTGGGGCGCCAGGTAGATGGAGTCTTCCGCCGAATACCGGTAAGCGGGGCGGGGCTTGAACCAGTTGCAATAGGCAAACCCGATGACGCCGCCAGTGGCGTCTTCGACCACCAGGTAGGGCAGTCCCTTGGACAGCACATCGGCCCGGCGGCTGGCCATCTCCTGCTCGGTGGGGGGGGTGGTCTCGAAAGTCCCTGTCCCGTGAAGCACGTGGTGGGCATAAATGGCGGTGATGGCGCGGACATCGGAATCAAGACTGGGGCGAATTTTTGTCATGGATACAGGAAACGTTATAATGTGAGGCTATTCAGAGTGTCACTGGCCGGGTGGTCAGTTGCGTGTCTCAACTTTGAATGTAATGGCTGGAAGCAATTTCTGCCACCCAAAGGATTAATTATGGTCGTCATTCGACTCGCCCGTGGCGGTGCTAAGGCTCGCCCGTTTTTCAATATCGTTGTCGCTGACAAGCGCACACGCCGTGATGGTCGCTTCATCGAGCGTATCGGTTTTTACAACCCGAGCGCTACCGCCAATGAAGAAAGCATCCGCATTGCCCAGGATCGTCTGACGTACTGGCAAGGCGTGGGTGCCCAGGCATCCCCCACGGTGGAGCGCCTGATTCAACAAGCCGCCAAAAAAGCAGCGTAATGTGTGAATGCCGGCGGGCTGGATGCATTCCAGTCCACGGCTCACCGAAGCCCCTTGCCCATGCTACCTGGACTCGAACCCGCTGAATTGCCGGCGGATGCTATCGAAGTTGGAAGAGTGGCAGACGCATGGGGCATCAAGGGCTGGTTCAAGGTCCTGCCCTACAGCGCCGATCCCGAGGCGCTTTTTTCTTCCAAGCGCTGGTTTCTCCTGCCCACCGAAAAAGGCGTCAAGACTTTTTCGGGTGCCGCCCAGCTGGCGGTCAAGGAGGTCAAGGAACACTCCGATACGGTGGTCGCCTGCGCCCATGGCGTGGACGACCGCACCGCGGCGGAGGCCCTGCGGGGCGCGCGCATCTTTGTCGCCCGGTCGAACTTTCCGACCGCCGGGGACGGCGAGTATTACTGGGTCGACCTGATCGGTCTGGATGTGGTGAACCGCCAGGACGAGCCGCTCGGTTCCGTGCGGGAACTGCTGTCCACCGGTCCGCAAACCGTGCTGGTGCTGGAATACCCGCAGGACGGCAAAACCGGGGAGCGCATGATTCCGTTCGTCTCGGCTTATGTGGACGATGTCGACCTGAAGGCCCGCCGCATTCGTGTGGACTGGCAAACCGATTACTGAGTCCGGGCGCATGCGCTTTGACGTCGTCACCCTGTTTCCGGAACTGTTCGTCCCCTTTCTGACGGTGGGGGTGACCCGGCGTGCTTTCGAGTCGCGGCAGGTGGATGTGCAGTTTTCCAATCCCCGAGATTTCGCTGCCGGCAACTACCGCCGCGTGGATGACCGTCCGTTTGGCGGCGGCCCCGGCATGGTGATGATGGCCGAGCCCCTGGACAAGACCATCGACCAGATCCGTTCCGTGCGCCAGGACAACGCCCCGGTGGTGCTGTTTTCTCCCATTGGCCAGCGGCTGGACCACGCCGCGGTCCAGCGCTGGTCGGGCAGCAGCGGTGCCATCCTGCTGTGCGGCCGCTACGAGGGGCTGGACCAACGCTTTATTGACCGGCGGGTGGACGCGCAGATCAGTTTGGGGGACTTTGTGCTGTCAGGCGGTGAAATCGCTGCCATGGCCCTGCTGGACGCAGTGGCCCGTTTGCAGCCCGGTGTGCTGTCCGATCCGGATAGCCACCAGTTCGACAGCTTCAACCCGTCGCTGGACGGCTTGCTGGATTGCCCGCATTACACGCGCCCGGAAGAATGGCAGGGTCAGCAGGTGCCCGCGGTCCTGCTGTCAGGCCACCATGAAAACATTGAACGCTGGCGGCGGGACCAGCGCCTGCGGCTGACAGCCCTGCACCGCCCGGATCTGCTGGACGCGGCCCGCAAGGCCGGGCAGCTGGGCCCGGCCGATGAGGCAGTTTTGTCAGGTCTGCGCTGATCTTGCTATAATGACAGGCTAACCGATCCTCTGTACGGCCAAAGCAAACAGCTGTTTGCCCGATTGACATCAATTCCGATGCTGGTGCTTACACGATCACGAAGGAAATCATGAACCTGATTCAAACACTCGAACAAGAAGAAATTGCCCGTCTGGGCAAGACCATCCCCGAATTCGCGCCCGGCGACACCGTCGTGGTCAGCGTGAACGTGGTTGAAGGTACCCGCAAGCGCGTCCAGGCCTACGAAGGTGTGGTCATCGCCAAGCGCAACCGTGGCCTCAACAGCGGCTTCATCGTTCGCAAGATCTCCAGCGGCGAAGGCGTGGAGCGTACGTTCCAGACCTACAGCCCGCTGATCGCCAGCATTGAAGTCAAGCGCCGCGGTGACGTGCGCCGTGCCAAGCTGTACTACCTGCGCGACCGCAGCGGCAAGTCGGCACGTATCAAGGAAAAACTGCCAGCCAAGAAGACAGCCGCTTAATCACGGCCTGTTTTCCAGAGAACCGCCCGGCGCAAGCTTGTGGCGGTTTTTTTTATGAGCACTTTACCGTCGTTTGATCCTCGCAGCGTCCCGGTGGTCGGCATTGACGACCACCTGCCCAAGGTGCGCCCGCAGGCCCTGCAGCCGCAGGCGCTGGTGCAGCGCTTTGCCAACCCTCCGGTGTGGACTCCGGAGCTGCGGGCCGAGGGACGTTTCTCGGAGCGCGCCCCGCTGCATGCGTCCGTTCTGGTGCCGCTGGTCCTGCACGACGACCACCTGACGGTGCTGCTGACCGAGCGCACCACACACCTCTCCAGCCATTCGGGGCAGGTGGCCTTCCCCGGCGGCAAGGCCGACCCGGAGGACCACAACGCCACCGGCACGGCCTTGCGCGAAGCGGAAGAGGAAATCGGGCTGGCCCGGCATTTCGTGGAGGTGCTGGGCGAGCTGCCCACGTACACCACGGGCAGCGCCTTCATCGTGACGCCGGTGGTGGCGCTGGTGCATCCGGGGTTCGAGATTGTGCCCAACCCCCATGAAGTGGCCGACGTGTTTGAAGTGCCCCTGGCGTTCCTGATGGACCCTGCCCACCACCGCCGCCATGCGGTCGACTGGGCGGGGCAGCGGCGTGAATGGCTGTCCATGCCCTATACGGACGCCAAGACCGAGCGCTTCATCTGGGGGGCCACCGCAGGCATGCTGCGCAACTTTTACCGTTTCTTGCTGGACTGAATACCCTCGGCACGCCGGTTCGGCTCGCTATGATTGGCCCATGAGCTTCATTTCGATTTTATTTGCGCTGCTGCTGGAACAGGCCCGCCCCTTGGCTCCCGGCAATCCGGTGCATGGCAGCGTGAGGAATTGGGTGCGCTGGGCCGTGCGCAATCTGGATACCGGCAGGCCCCACCATGGCTGGCTGGCCTGGTGGGTGGCCGTTGCCGTGCCGGCCGTTCTGGTGTGCGCCGTGCACTGGCTGCTGGTGTGGTCGCTGGGCTGGGTGGCCGCCGTGATCTGGAGCGTGGCCATTCTGTATTCGACACTCGGTTTTCGCCAGTTCAGCCACCATTTCACGGAAATCCGCGACGCGCTGCTGGCAGGAGACGAAGATCTGGCGCGCCAGCGGCTGGCCCAGTGGATGCACATCGATGCCAGCGCCTTGCCCCGCAGCGAAATTGTGCGGCACGTCATCGAGCACTCGGTGCTCAGTGCCCATCGCCATGTGTTCGGCGTGCTGGCCTGGTATTCGGTCCTGGCCATGCTGGGCCTGGGGCCGGCCGGTGCAGTGTGGTACCGCGTGGGTGAATATGTCCACCAGCATGTGAACCGCCCCCACGTGCCGACAGGCTCACCGGTGAGTCCCGCCCTGCAGGCCAACGCCAACCGGGCCTGGGCGCTCATGGACTGGGTGCCGGCGCGGATCACGGCACTGGGATTCGCCTTTGTGGGCAGCTTCGAGGAAGCCGTGGACAGCTGGCGCCAGCACGAGGCTCGCTGCCCGGGGGACAACGATGGTGTCATCCTGGCGGCCACGGCCGGTGCCGTCAACGTCAAGCTGGGTGAGAAGGAAGCGTCCGGCACCGGGCAGACGCCCCAGCCCGTGCATTTGCGTGCCGTGGTGGGCCTGGTCTGGCGCACCGTGGTGATGTGGATGGTATTTTTGGCTTTGTTGTCGCTCGCGCGCCTGTTGGGATGATGGAAGTACCTTCGTTTTGGAGCCCCCGTGTGGCGGCCCTGGTTCCCTATGTGCCGGGGGAGCAGCCGCGCATCAGCAACCTGGTCAAGCTCAACACCAACGAGAACCCGTACCCGCCGTCGCCGGCCGCGGTGTCGGCCATTGAAGCCGCCGCCCGCCAGGGCCTGCAGTTGTACCCCGACCCGCAATCGTTGTCGCTGCGCCACGCCGTTGCCGCACGCCACGGGCTGGACGTCGGGCAGGTCTTTGCGGGTAACGGTTCCGACGAGGTGCTGGCCCACGCCTTTTTTGCCTTCTTCCAGCAGGGCAACCCCCTGCTGATGCCGGACATCACCTACAGTTTCTACAAGGTGTACTGCGGGTTGTATGGCATTCCTTTCACGGTGGTGCCGCTGGATGCGCGCCTGCAGCTCGATGTGGACGCCTTTGTGTCGCCCCCCGGGCAAGAGGTGGCGGGCGTGGTCATTGCCAACCCCAACGCGCCCACGGGCAGCGGCATTGCGCTGGAGCAGATCGAAACCCTGCTGCAACGCTTTCCTCGGCGCGTGGTGCTGGTGGACGAGGCCTATGTGGATTTCGGCGGCACCAGCGCCATGGGGCTGATTGCACGCTACCCCAATCTGCTGGTGGTGCACACCCTGTCCAAGTCGCGTTCGCTGGCCGGCCTGCGAGTGGGCTTTGCCTGCGGGCAGCGGCCGCTGATCGAGGCGCTGGAGCGGGTCAAGGACAGCTTCAATTCCTATCCCCTGGACCGCCTGGCCCTGGCCGGTGCCACGGCGGCGATCGAAGACCAGGCGTATTTCGAGAAGACCTGCGCCGCGGTCATGCACACCCGCGAAGGCTTGGTGCTGCAGCTCGAAGACATGGGTTTTGAGGTGCTGCCTTCGCAGGCCAACTTTGTGTTTGCGCGCCACCCCGGGCATGATGCGAAACAGCTGGCGGCGGGCCTGCGCGAACGCGCCGTGCTGGTGCGCCATTTTGCGGCGCCACGCATTGCGCAGTTCCTGCGCATCAGTGTGGGAACCCCGCAGCAGGTGGATGCGCTGCTGCAGGCGCTGGCCGCCATTCTGGGCCACTGAAGCCCGCGGGCCAGGGCCGGCCTAGTAGCGGGTCTGGCTCAGCTCGGCAAACAGATCGCTATAGATTTTGTAGCGGTTTGCGCTGATTTGCTGGGGCCCAGGGGCCGAAAACGCTTCAGAAGCGGGCTGCAAGGCAGCCAGAACCCCACAGCCCGGCTCGTGCCGGTGGCTGCAGTTGTAGAACTTGCAGTCCGAGGCATGGGCCTTGATGTCCGGCATCAGCGAGGCCAGGTGCATGGGCTCGATGTGGTTCAAGCCAAATTCCTGAAAACCGGGCGAGTCGATCACCGCCGTGGTTCGGGCCGTGTCCACCCAGTACAGCGTGGTGCTGGTGGTGGTGTGCTTGCCCGAGTTCAGGGCGGTGGAGATGGCGTTGGTCAGCACGGCCGCCTCTGGAACCAGCCGGTTGATCAGGGTGCTCTTGCCTGCGCCCGACGGCCCCAGCACCAGTGTCGTCTTGCCCTGCAGCATGGCTTGCAGCCCCTCGGTCCGGTGGGGTTCGTGCTCGGTGCGGGGCTTGAGCGCCAGCGGCAGCACGGTGTAACCCATGGCGCGGTACACCGCCAGCCGTTGCCAGGCCCGGTCAAACAGCGGCCCCAGGTCGCTTTTGTTGAGGGCGATGATGGGCTGGATGTGCTCTGCCTCCGCGGCGATCAGCGCCCGCGACAGCTGGCTTTCCGAAAACTCGGGCTCCGCCGCAATCAGGATCAGCACCTGGTCCAGGTTGGCGGCAAAAGACTTGGTGCGGATCTCGTCCTGCCGGTAGAACAGGTTGCGGCGCGGCTCCACTTTTTCGATGGTGCCCTCGTCCTGCGTGGCCAGCCACAGCACCCGGTCCCCGACAACGGTCTGGCTTTTCTTTCCGCGGGGATGGCAGATCAGGCGGCGACCGTCGGGCGTTTCCACCCATACGTGGCGGCCGTGCCCTGCAATGACCAGGCCGGGTTCGAGGAGGGGGGATGCAGCCAAGAGGTGTTCCTGTGTTCAGTCCGCTGCCAGGAGCGCGTCTACCCGGGCTGCGCACTGGAAATCGGCCGCCGAGATGCCTTGGACGGCGTGGGTACTCCAGCGCACGCTGCAGTGCCGGTAGCCAATCAGCATTTCGGGGTGGTGGTTGTGGGTCTGCGCAATGAAGGCAACGGAGTTGGCAAAGGCCATGCTCTCCAGGTGGCCGGCGAAGTGGAAGGTCTTCTCGATCGCCACGTCCGGACCATCGCCGAACAGTTTCCAGCCTTCCAGCTTGGCCAGTTGTGCTATCACCTGTGTAGCACTCAACGCAATTAATACGGGTGCTGCGGGCATTTTTGGCTTGGATTTCTGTGTCATGTCAGACCCCAGGTGCGGGCGCCAGCAGGCGCCCCAGGCGCTCGGTGGCAGGCGGATGGGAGTAGTAGAACTTCACGTACACCGGGTCCGGCGTCAGGGTGGACGCATTGTCCTGGAACAGCTTGAGCAGGGCGCTGGCCAGTGCCGGGCCGCTGGTCTGGGCCACGGCGTAGGCATCGGCCTCGAACTCGTGGCGGCGCGACAGCTGGGCGAACAGCGGGCCCACGAAACTGCCCGTCAGCGGCAGCACCAGCATGAACAGCAGCAGGGCGAGGGCGTCGTTGGGTCCGCTCAGGTTGGGCGACACGCCCAGGCCGGTGAAGAACCACACCTGCTGGCTGACCCAGCCGAGCAGGGCAAACCCCAGCAGACTGAGGGCGAACAGGGCCAGCACCCGCTTGATGACGTGGCGGTGCTTGAAATGCCCCAACTCGTGGGCCAGCACGGCATCCACTTCGGCAGGGCTCAGCTGGGCCAGCAGCGTGTCGTAGAACACCACGCGCTTGGAGGCGCCAAAGCCGGTGAAGTAGGCGTTGGCGTGGGCGCTGCGCTTGCTGCCATCCATGACGAAAAAACCCTTGGAGGTAAAACCGCAGCGCGCCATCAGCTGGGTGACCCGCGCCTGAAGCTCCGGGTCCTGCAGGGGCTGGAACTTGTTGAACAGGGGGGCAATCCAGGTCGGGTACACCAGCAGCATCAGCAGGTTGAACCCCATCCACACGCCCCACACCCACAGCCACCACCAGGCTCCGGTGGCGCCCATCATCCACAGCACCAGGGCGGCCAGCGGCAGGCCGATCACGACGGCGAGCAGCAGGGATTTGGCGAAGTCCTGCAGCCACAGGGCCGGGGTGGTTTTGTTGAAGCCAAAACGCTGTTCGACGACAAAGGTCTGGTACAGCGTGAACGGCAGATCCAGCAGGCCGCCGATGACCGCAAATGCCGCCAGCAGCGCCAGCTGCTGCAGCAGGCCATGGCCCAGCCAGCCGGCCAGCAGCTGGTTGAGCAGCGACAGGCCGCCCAGCAGGGTCCAGCACAGGGCGATGACCGCGCTCCAGGCCACTTCGAGCAGGCCCACGCGGACTTTGGTGATGGTGTAGTCGGCGGCCTTCTGGTGGGCGGGCAGCGCCACTTGGGAGGCAAAGGCCGCGGGCACCGTGCCGCGGTTGCGCGCCACGTGGCGGACCTGGCGCGTGGCCAGCCAGAACTTCAGCATCAGGCTCACCGACAGGGCCAGCACAAAGGCGATGGTGGTGGTCAGGGACGCGGAAACCGGGGAGAAAAGGTCAGTCATGGCGGTGGAGTTTAGGCCATCGGCGACAATCCACGCCATGGCTGATACCAACACCCCTCTGAGCAAATCTGACAAGAACCTCGTCTGGCTTGACTGCGAGATGACCGGGCTCGATCCGGAAGTCGAACGCATCATCGAAATCGCGGTCGTCGTGACCGGCCCCAATCTGGAGACCCGCACGGAGGGGCCGGTGCTGGTGATCCACCAGTCCGACGCCCAGCTCAACCAGATGGACGCCTGGAACAAGGGCACCCACGGCAAGAGCGGACTGATCGACAAGGTCAAGGCATCCACCCTCACCGAAGAAGAGGCGCAGGAGCAGCTGATTGCGTTCCTGAAACAGTACGTGCCCGCCAACGGTTCGCCCATGTGCGGTAACTCCATCGGGCAGGACCGCCGCTTTCTGGCCAAGTACATGCCCAAACTGGAGGCCTTTTTCCACTACCGCAATCTCGATGTCAGCACGCTCAAGGAGCTGTCCAAGCGCTGGCGCCCCGAGGTGTATGCATCGTTCAAGAAGCAGCAGCGCCATACCGCGCTGGCCGATGTGCACGAGTCCATCGACGAGCTGGAACACTACCGCCAGCACTTCCTTCGCCTGGAATGAGCGGTGCAATGCGGGGGGATTAGGTAGAAACCCGAATCCGTGGCATAATTGCGGGCTGCGCTGCAAACAGCAGCGCTTTTTGCACATCTCCCTTCATTCACCGGGCCCGCCGCATTTGCAAGCAAGTGGCGATATTGGCCCCCAGCACTGAAACACCCCTTTGCGGGGCAGAGCCGGTTCCGTTTGATGGTTGATGTTTTTTAACCATTGACGGAGCAGCCGCACACCCTGCGGCGCTCGCGTGTGAGTAAAACCATGACTGACGCTTTTGAAGTGACGGGTGCCTTTGCGCCCGCCGAATCCCTTTCCACCCTGCCGGCAGGCAACGACGCTGCCGATCTGTCGGTAGCCGCAGTGGCTGCTGAACCCGAAGTGCCCGAGGCACCCAACGGTTTTGTGACCCTGGGCCTGGCGCCCGAGCTGGTCCATGCCGTGAAGGACCTGGGCTACACCCAGCCCACCACGGTGCAGGCCAAGACCATTCCCCTGGCCTTGCCGGGCGAGCAGGCTGGCCAGTTCATCGACCTGATGGTCTCCAGCCAGACCGGCAGCGGCAAGACCGCGGCCTTCCTGTTGCCCGTGCTGCATACCCTGCTGAAACAGCAGGCCCAGGCCGAGGCCGACGAGCGGGCGGCTTTCGAGCGCGAAGTGGCCGAAGCCACAGCCCGGGGCGAAGCACCTCCCAAGCGCGCCAAGCGCAAGGACCCGACCAATCCCCGCAATTTCAAGGCCCCGTCGCCGGGTGCCCTGATCGTCTGCCCGACGCGCGAACTGGCACAGCAGGTGGCCAACGATGCCATCGACCTGGTGCGCCACTGCCGCGGTCTGCGCATTGCCAACATCGTGGGCGGCATGCCCTACCAGCTGCAAATTGCCAAGCTGCAAAACGCCAACCTGGTGGTGGCAACCCCCGGGCGCCTGCTGGACCTGCAGCGCTCCATGCAGATCAAGCTCGACCAGGTGCAGTTCCTGGTGGTCGACGAAGCCGACCGCATGCTGGACCTGGGCTTCTCCGATGACCTAGCCGAAATCAACCAGCTCACCATCGCCCGCAAGCAGACCATGATGTTCAGCGCCACCTTTGCACCGCGCATCCAGCAGCTCGCCGCCCGCGTGATGCGCGAACCCCAGCGCGTGACCATCGACAGCCCGCAGGAGAAGCACGCCAACATCAAGCAGGTGCTGTTCTGGGCCGACAACGCCCACCACAAGCGCAAGCTGCTGGACCACTGGCTGCGTGACACCACCATCAACCAGGCCATCGTGTTTGCCAGCACCCAGATCGAGTGCGACGGTCTGGCCAATGACCTGCAGCAAGACGGTTTTGATGCCGTGGCCCTGCACGGTGCCCTGAGCCAGGGCCTGCGCAACCGCCGCCTGATGGCCCTGCGCAACGGACAGGTGCAGATCCTGGTGGCCACCGACGTGGCGGCGCGCGGCATCGACGTGCCCACCATCACCCACGTGTTCAACTTCGGCCTGCCCATGAAGGCCGAGGACTACACCCACCGTATCGGTCGCACGGGCCGCGCTGGCCGCGACGGCATTGCCGTGACCTTCGCCGAGATCCGCGACCGCCGTCGCATCTTTGATATTGAAGCCTACAGCCGCCAGCACTTCAAGTCGGAAACCATTCCGGGCCTGGAGCCCCAGCAGCGCTTTCCGGACTCGCGTCCGGGCACCGGTGCCAGCTTTGGCGGCCGTGGCAGCCACAACGCAGATCGCGCTCCGCGTGGTTTCGGTGGCGGTGGCCGCCCCAGCTTCGGTGGCAACCGCGGCGGCAATGGCGGTTTCGGTGACCGCAACGCCTCCGGCCCCCGTGACGCAGGCGCAGGCAGCTACCAGAACAATAGCGGCTTCGGTGGCAACCGCGATGGTTTCAACCGCGATAACGGTCCCCGTGACAGCCGTCCCCGCGACGGTGGTGACAACGGTGGCTTCAGCTACGCTCCCCGCAAGGGTGGTTTCAACGACCGTTTTGCCGGCAGCCGCCCTGACGCCGCACCGCGCGGTGGTGACTTTGCCGCCCGCAAGCCCGCGTTCAGCAAGCCTGCGGGCGCGAAGCCGGGTAACGCCGGCAAGGTATTTGTGCCCCGCGACGCCAAGAAGCGTGCTGCCCGCACTTTTGACTGATAGCGTCTGAGGGACAATGGCTGCCTGGAGGTTTCAGGCATGTCGTTGACCACATCCCCCGCCGACTTCGAGCAACTGTTCGAGTCGGCTCCCATTTCGCTCTGGCTGGAAGATTACAGCGCCCTCAAAACCCTGTTCGATACATGGCGTGCTGAGGGCGTTGCCGATTTTGCGGCCCATATGCGCCAGTCGCCCGCGCGGTTGGCGCAGTGCTCCAGCTGCTTTCGGGTGCTCAAGGTCAACCAGAAGACCCTGCAGGTCTTCGCAGCCGCCAGCCAGCAGGAGCTGGTGGAGCACCTGCCGGAAGTGTTCCGTGACGACATGTTCGAAAGCCTGGTGTCCGAACTCAACCACCTATGGCTGGGGAGGCTGGAGTTTTCCAATCAGACCGTCAATTACGCGCTGGACGGGCGGCGCATGGACGTGCAGATCCACGTGCGTGTGCTGCAGGGCCACGAGGCAACCTGGGACCGGGTCATGGTGTCGCTGGAAGACATCACGCCCCAGGTCAACGCCCAGCACGAGCTCAGCCGCAGCGAACGTTACGCGCGCGACCTGTTCGAGCATTCCCCGGTGTCACTGTGGGTGGAGGATTTCAGTGCCGTCAAGGGGCTGCTGGACGAGGCGCGGGGTCAGGGTATCCAGGATTTCCGGGTGTTCATCAGCGTGCACCCGGAGTTCGTCACCCGCTGCATGGAGAAAATCCGCGTCCTGGACGTGAACCAGCAGACCTTGCGCATGTTCGCCGCCACCAGCAAGGACGAACTGCTGGGCAATCTGGATTCCGTGTTCCGTGGCGAGATGGTGGCTTCGTTTGCCGAGCAGCTGTACGACCTGTGGCACGGCAAGACGGTGCAGATGCGCGAGATCGTGAACTACTCCCTGTCAGGCGAGCTGATCAACGTCCACATGCAGTTCGCCGTGCTGGCCGGGCACGAAGCGCAGTGGGACCGGGTGCTGGTGTCCCTGGTGGACATCACGGCCCGCAAGAAAGCCGAGGCCTACCTGGAATACCTGGGGCGGCACGATTCCCTGACCCGCCTGGGCAACCGCGCGTTTTACGTCGAAGAACTCAACCGCCTGTCCCGCAAGGGGCCCTGGCCGCTGAGCGTGCTGGCGATCGATCTCAACGGACTCAAGCGGGTCAATGACCAGGAGGGCCATGCGGCGGGTGACGCGCTGCTGCGGCGCGCGGGGGAGGTGCTGACCAGCGCCACCGAGGGGCAGTCCGTGTGCGTGGCGCGCATTGGCGGCGACGAGTTTGTGGTGCTGATGCCGGGCTGCGACGAGCGGGTTGCCACGGCGCTCATGGAGCGCATCCAGTCCACGGTGGAACTCAACAACCAGTTCTATCCCGGTCAGCGCCTGAGCATGGCCATTGGCTGGGCCGTATGCCATGCCTCGGGGCAGATCGAAGCGATCCTGAACCAGGCCGACCAGGCCATGTTTGCCGCCAAGGACCGCTACTACCAGGACCACCAGACCGACCGCCGCCGGCCCTGAGGGGCAGGGCGTCCGCCGCAGGCCTGCCGCTCAGGCCATGCCGTTGCGGCGGGCGAGTTCGACAAACAGACCGGCCTGGTCCAGATCGGCCAGGCCGTGCTGCACCCCCTGCGCATAGAGTTGTTCGAACAGGGTGGTGATGGGGGCCTCAAATCCGATCTCTTGCGCTGTGACCAGCGCGTTGCGCAAATCCTTGAGCTGAATCGCCATGCGCCCGCGCGGGGCGAAGTCGCGCTCCACCATGCGCTGGCCGTGCACCTGCAGAATGCGGCTGTCGGCAAAGCCCCCGGTGATGGCTTCCTTGACCTTGGCCATGCTGGCACCGCCTTTTTCGCACAGCAGCAGGGCCTCGGCCACTGCGCCGATGGTGATGCCCACGATCATCTGGTTGGCCAGCTTGGTCAGCTGGCCAGTGCCCGTGGGGCCCACCAGCGTGGCGCGGCCCAGGGCCGCGAGAACGGGCAGGGCGCGGGTAAAGTTCTCGGCGCTGCCGCCGGCCATGATGGCCAATGTGCCGGCTTCTGCGCCCAGGGTGCCACCTGATACCGGTGCATCCAGGTAATCAATGCCCTGCGCACCCAGGCGGGCTGCGTGGTCACGGGCCTGCGCCGGCTGGATGGAGGACATGTCCACCAGCAGGGTGCCCGGCCGCAGTGCGGCAGCGGTGCCCAGGTCGAACAGCACGTGCTCCACGACCGTGCCGTTGTCCAGCATGGTGATGACCAGCTCCGCGTCCTGCACGGCAGCCGCAGGCGTGTCGTGCACGGTGGCACCCGCGCCAGTGAGGCGCTCGGCCTTGTGCCGGCTGCGGTTCCAGGCGTGGACCGTGTGCCCGGCAGCGCACAGACGCTGCGCCATCGGATAGCCCATGAGGCCAATTCCCAGGAATGCGATGTTCATGGTTGCGTCGGGTGCGGGGATGTCACTTCAGCGTGACAGGAACACCATGTAATCGACGGCGGCCTTGATGTCGGCATCGCTGAGCGAGGTGCCACCGCCACCGCGGGCCGGCATTACGCCCTGAGGGCCGATGAAGCCCTCCAGCGCGTGTTTGTAAAGCATGGGATTGCCCTGGGCGATGCGCGGCCCCCAGTTGGCCTTGTCGCCCGGCCTGGGGGCGCCAGCCACGCCGGCGCCATGGCACAGGGCGCAGACCTTGTCGAACACGCTCTTGCCCAGGACATGCTCCGGGGGGACCGGCGGGGCCACGGCGGGCACTACGGGGGGGGCTCCGGCCAGCGTGGTGGCGGGGTTGGCGGCTGCGGGCGTGCTGGTGTCCGGCTTGCCGCAGGCCGCCAGCGCGGCGGCGCAAGCCAGCAGCAGGGCCAGCGTTTTCTTCTTCATGGTGATTTTCTCGCGAGGGTCTGTAAAAGCAAAGCGTGCACGGCACGTGCGGCAGCTTACATCAACAGACTATCCTGCTCGCCCATTGCGGGTTCAGGTGTGCAGACGGCTCGCCATGCCAGGTGAAAGCCACAGGTTCTGGTTTGACTCCACGATCAGGGCGTCCACATTCCGCAGCGGCTGGAGCAAATTCCGCCCCGCCTCGGAACCTGCGACCATGATGGCTGCGCCCAGGCCGTTGATGTCTTCCAAATGGCGCGACACCAGCGTCACGCCATGCGGGCCTGTGGTGGATTGCCCCGTCCTGGGGTTCAGGATGTGGTGGTAGCGTCGACCGTTCTGGATGAAAAAGCGTTCGTAATCCCCCGAGGCGGCAACAAACCCCTCGTTCAGGTCCAGTACGCCGATCAGCTTTTCCGGTGCGCGCGGGTCGCGCAGGCCGACGCGCCAATCACGTCCCTCCAGCTGTCCGCTGACCAGCACATCGCCGCCGCCGTTGATCATGGCGCTGCCGACGCCGCGTTGTTTCAGCACTTGCATGCCGGCTTGCAGGATGGGCAGCTTGGCGATGCCACCCAGATCGATGCGCATGCCGCGGCGGCGCAAAAAGGCGGTGGAAGCTTTTTCGGAGAGAACCAGATCCCGGTAATTCACCAGCGGCAACTCGCGGGCAATTTCCGCACGGTCTGGGATCGTGGGGTGTGCCTGGTCAAATACCCATCCATTGAAGGCGCCCACGGTAATGTCGAATGCGCCACGGCTGCGTTCTGCCATATGTTGGGCACTTTTGAGCACGCCCATCATTTCCGTATCGATCACCACCGGTTGCAGGCCTGATGCCAGATGCAAGGCGTGCACGGCGCTGCCGACCTGGTAGCGGCTCATCATGTCGCTCAGGCGCGCCATTTCCGCATATGCGGCCGCAATGGCCGCATCGCAATCGGCGGTGCCGGACGCCTGCGCCGTGATGTCCACCCGCGTACCCATGAGTGCGCGTGAGGCTTGGCGGACCTGGGGACTGGCGAGTGCCGGATTGAGAAAAAGGCCGGTTGCCAACAAGGGCAAGCCGGCGATCAGGCGCCGACGCCCCGTATTCAGTTGAGGGGAGGGCGTCATGGTCTGGGTTTCCGGCTTATTTGGAAAGGGCCACCATGTAATCCACGGCTGCCTTCACTTCGTCGTCCTTCAGGGTTGCGTTGCCGCCGCGGGCTGGCATCATGCCCTTGGCGCCGGTAAAGCCTTCCAGCGCGTGTTTGTACAAGACATCATTGCCTTGCGCAATGCGGGGGCCCCAGTCGGCTTTGTCGCCAGGTTTGGGTGAGCCCGCGGCTCCGGAAGCATGGCACATGGAGCAGACCTGACCAAACACCTTCTTGCCTACCTCATTTTCAGGTGCGGCAGGTGCAGCGGGCGCGGCTGCTACGGGGGCTGCACTGGGGGCAGTAGCTGCAGGTGTAGCCGGAGTTTCAGTCTTGCCGCAAGCAGCCAGTGCTGCAGCGCCGACCAACAATAGCGTCATCAGTTTGGTGTTCATGGGGGTGTTTCCTTGGGGTTATCTTGCAGATAGAGACAGGTTCGAAAACCTGAGTACCCGAGTGTACAACTTTGGTATTTTGTTGCAACGCACAAATTTTAATAGTTAAGATTCATTTGATGTGCATCAATTTTGACCAAGAGGGTTTACCCTTGTGTAAAAAAAGTGTACTAGCATGCCTCCCACATGTCCGGGAACTATTTTTTTGTCCGTGTGGGCACGTAACCTAAGGATTATCGCAATGAGCAAAGACCAAGCACCAAACGTCGACGCACCCAGTGGATTGGGCCGCCGCAAGTTCATCAACACGGCAGCACTTGCCAGTCTTGCCGGCGTCGTTGCCTGCACGGATAAAAGCGCTCCCGGGGCATCTGCGCCAGCAGCGGCGCCCAAGGCCGGTGCAGACAGCGGAATTGACTACAGCAAGTACGAGGTCAAGCCGGGTGAGCTGGACACCTACTATTCTTTTTCATCCGGTGGTCACTCGGGTGAAGTGCGCATTTACGGCTTGCCTTCCGGTCGCCTGTTCAAACGCATTCCTGTCTTCAACATGGACTGCCTGGTTGGCTGGGGCATCACCAACGAATCCAAGAAAATTATCGGCACCCGTCCCGACGGCAGGCCTCTGTATGTTACCGGTGACACCCATCACGTGCACCAATCCTATGTGGACGGCACGTATGACGGCAAATACATGTTCGTCAACGACAAGATCCACGGTCGCCTGGCCCGCGTGCGCATGGACACCATGGAGTGCGACAAGATCACGGAGTTGCCCAACATCCAGGGGTTTCACGGCACCTTCCCGGACAAGCGTGACCCGGTCGACGCCTCCATCAACCGCACAACGCGCGTGTTTTGTGGTGCCGAGTTCGCCATCCCGCTGCCCAACGACGGCAAGAACATGGCTGCCAGCGACAAATACCACTCGCTGTTCACGTGCGTGGACTCCGAGACGATGGAAGTGCGCTACCAGGTTCTGATTGATGGCAACTGTGACCTGGTTGCCACCTCGTATGACGGCAAATTGGCCGCCACCAACCAGTACAACACGGAAAATGGCGCACACTATGAGGACATGATGTCCGCTGAGCGCGACGCATGCCTCTTCTTCAACGTGGCACGCGTTGAAGCGGCCGTGAAGGCTGGCAAGACCAGGACCTTTGGCTCCTCCAAGGTGCCCGTGGTGGATGGCACCAAGGCCGCCAACCAGGACCCCAAGACCGCAATCGTCTGCTATGTGCCGGTGTCAAAAAATCCGCACGGTGTCAACGCCAGCCCGGACGGCAAGTACTTTGTCTGTTCCGGCAAGTTGTCGCCTACGGCTACGGTGATCGACCTTTCCCTGGTTCTGAAATGGTTTGACGGCGAAGTCAAGGACGCGCGCGATGCCGTGGTGGCTGAGCCTGAAATTGGTCTGGGCCCACTGCACACCGGATTCGACAACAAAGGCAACGCGTACACCACGCTGTTCCTGGACAGCCAGATCGTCAAGTGGAATGTGGAAGCGGCCATCAAGGCCTTCAAGGGCGACAAGGCTGCCAAGGTCATTCTGGACAAACTCGATGTGCAGTATCAGCCTGGCCACGGTTTCACCTCCATGGGTGAGACCAAGGAAGCCGACGGCAAGTTCTTCCTCTCGGACAACAAGTTCTCCAAGGACCGTTTCCTGCCGGTCGGACCTTTGCACCCCGAAACGGCACAGCTGATCGATATCAGCGGCGACAAGATGAAGCTGGTGGCGGATCACGCGGTGTACTCCGAGCCGCACGACTCCATCATCGTGCGCCGTGACCTCATCAAGACCCGGCAGGTCTACAACATTGACGATTTCCCCAACGCAGTGAAGGATGCCAAGGACTGCCGCGTGGAGCGCAAGGGCAACAAGGTTACGGTCTACCTGACTTCGCAGGCGCCTACTTTCGGGCTGCGCGAATGGACGGTCAAGCACGGTGACGAAGTGACCATTATCCTGACCAACCTGGACAAGGTGGAGGATTTGACGCACGGTTTTGCCATCCCGAAGTACGACATCAACTTCCTCGTCAATCCGCAAGAGACGAAGTCTGTTACCTTCAAGGCTGACAAGCCCGGTGTCTACTGGTGCTATTGCACCAACTTCTGTCACGCGCTCCATTTGGAAATGCGTTCACGGATGTTCGTGGAGGCCTGATCAGGCGCCGCTCTGGGCAGCGCGGTCACCGGGCTGCGCTGCCCTTTTTCTTGTTTGGATACCCGATGTTTCTGCCGAAATTCCGCCTCCTTGCGGCCCTGTGGGTCGCGATCTTTTTTGCGCTGATGGTTATTCCTCCAGGCGCACATGCGGCGGCGGGAAAAGGGACTTACGAGGCTGAACTTCCGGTTGACCTGGCGACCGCCAAGGACATGTGTGCGCTGTTGCCGTGCACGGACGTGTTCCCGGGTGCCACCCATTTTTCAGAACGCAAGGGCCAGCCGCCCTACGTCGAAGCCTACGACAAGGCGGGTGAAGGCCGCCAGTTGCTGGGCTATGTGATGCTCTCGACCGACATCACCGACACACCCGCCTATTCGGGCAAGCCAGTGGTGACGCTGATCGGCATGGACAAGACCGGCCATTTTGTCGGCGTCAAGGTCCTCAAGCATTCCGAGCCGATTCTGCTGCTGGGCATTCCCGAATCCGCCCTGCTGAAATTCAACGACCAGTACCTGGGCAAATCGGTTGCCGACAAGATTGAAGTGGGCCAGTCCCGGCCCGACGAAAATGTGGTCGGGCTGGACGCCATTTCCGGCGCTACCGTCACGGTGATTGCACAGAATCAGGTCATGATGGCCTCGGGCTCGGCCGTGGCGCGGCAGGTCGGCATCCTGGCGCCCACCGTGCGCGAGCCAGCGCGCTACAAGACGACGGGCCAGGCCCTGACCTGGGATGAACTCGTGGAGCGTGGCGCCGTGCAGCGCCTGCGCGTGATGCCGGAGCAGCTCGGTCTGGAACACAGCGGCGACCCCTTTATCGAGTTGTGGTTCGGCGATCTGAGCCACCCCGACGTCGGCAAGAGCGTGCTGGGTGCGGCCAACTGGGATAGCCTGAGCCTGCAGCTCAAAGCGGGCGAACACGCCATCTTCATCATTCGCACCGCCGGTCACGAATCGTTCAAGGGCTCTGGCTTTGTGCGTGGCGGACTGTACGACCGGGTGCAGGTCAAGCAGGGTGCCGATTCATTCACCTTCCGCGACCTCGACTATCAGAACCTGTACGGAGTTAAGGCTGCGGGTGCTCCCACTTTCACTGAATCGGCGATCTTCATCATCCGTTCAAAGGCTTTTTCAGACGCCTATCCCTGGAAGCTGAGCCTGCTGGGCAACAGGGTCGACCGGGCCACCGGCGCCAAGAGCTTCACCAGTTTTGATACCCAGTACTGGCTGCCCGCGTCCATGCTCGAAGGTGGCCGTCCCAAGGTGGTGGAGCCCGATGCGCCCTGGGTGCGCATCTGGAAGTCGCGGGCAGTGGAAATCGGATTGTTCGTCGTGCTGCTGGTAGCCGTCGGTGTGGTCTATGCGTTCCGCGAGCGGCTCACACGCCGTTCCACCCACAAGAACAAGTGGCCGGTCAATGCCTTCAAGTACACCGCCTGGGGCCTGTCCATCGTGTTCGTGGGCTTTGGCGTGATGGCGCAGCCGTCCATCACCCAGGTGCTGACCTGGTTCCATGCGCTGCTGTTCCAGTGGACTTGGTCGTTGTTCCTGTCTGATCCGTTCATCTTCCTGTTCTGGATCTTCATCATCGCCACCGTGTTCCTGTTCGGGCGCGGCCTGTTCTGTGGCTGGATGTGCCCGTTCGGCTCGCTCTCCGAGGCCATTTACAAGGTGGCGCGCGTTGTGGGGCTCAAGCGCTTCCAGACGCAGCTGCCGCAGCGCTGGCATGACCGGCTCAAGTGGCTCAAGTACGCCATCTTCTTCGGCCTCATCACGGTGTCCATGTTCTCCATGGGCTTGGCAGAGAAGCTGTCGGAGGTGGAACCCTTCAAGACCACCTTCCTGGTGGGCATCCAGAACCGCGCCTGGCCCTATGGCCTGTTCGTGGCTGCCATCCTGGGCCTGTCGATCTTCATCGAGCGTCCGTACTGCAAATACATCTGCCCGTTGGGCGCATCGCTGGCCATGCCCAGTACCTTCCGCTGGTTTGGCCTCAAGCGCAAGCAGGATTGCAACAGTTGCAAGGCCTGTGCCGTGGGCTGCGGCGCGCAGGCGATCGACGCCGACGGCCGCATTGATCACCGCGAGTGCCTGCACTGCCTGGACTGCATGATTTTGTACACCGACACCAAGGGCTGCCCGCCTCTGGCCAAGGAACGCAAGCGCCGTGAAAAGGACGGCCTGGAGATCACTCCCATTGGCGCGAATGGCTATTTCATTCCGATCCACCCCGCCACCAGCTTCACCGAGCAGATCAGTGCCAAGGCTGCGCAAGGGCCCGATCCCCGCATGCCCACCGAACCGACGCTGCCCGCACACAAGAGCAACGTGGGCCTGCTGCAATGGATCTGGCTGGAGCTGCGCGACCACCTGTGGCCCTGGAGCAGCGAGGGCTGGCACTCGCAGCGCGCGCTGCAGGTGGCCGGTTTCTCGCTTGCCGTTGCCGCGACGGTGGCCTGGATCATGACGGCCATGGGCACGCTCTCCTCGGGCGCCATCATCGGCTGGTGGTTCGGTTGGAGCGTGTACGAAGTGCTGATTCGCCTTTCGGGCCGGCGCTACGTCAAGGACGGCCCATGGTGGCGCGACCGCTACCGCGTGGCCGGTGTCATGGACATGATCAGTTACGTCGGCTTCAAGAATCTGCTGATCGGCGCAACGTTGTTCCTGGTGCTCAAGTCATTCGGTCTGCTGCTTGCATGAACGTGCGTCTGCTTTCTGGCCTGGGCGCCGCACTGCTGGCGCTTGCGGGCGCGGCGCACGCCGCCACGGTGCGCGTGCAGCCTGGCGGGGACCTGGCTGCCGCCGTGCACGCCGCCGCGCCGGGCGACACCGTGGAAGTGGCGCGTGGCCTGTACCGCACCAACCTGCGGATTGACAAGCCCCTGACGCTGCGCGGCATCGACCGCCCCACGATCAGCGGCGGGGACCAGGGCGACACCATTCGCATCACCGCGCCCGATGTCACGATAGAAGGCCTGATCGTGCGCGACTCGGGCGGCAGCCTGCAGGACCAGAACGCCGGCATCTATATCTATCCCGGCGCGCACCGCGCCGTGGTGCAGCACTGCGATCTGGCGTACAACCTGTTCGGCTTATGGGTCGAGAAGGTGAAGGACGTGCGCATTGAAGGCAACACCATCACCGGCAAGCGCGATTTTTCCTCGGCGCGGCGCGGCAATGGCATCCAGCTCTACAACACGCAGGGCGCGCAAATCATCGGCAACAACATCAGCTTCGTGCGCGACGCGCTGTATGTGGATGTCTCGCACCACGCGGTGTTCCGGGGCAACAGGCTGCACCACAGCCGCTACGGTGCGCACTACATGACGTCCTACTACAACGTGTGGGAAGACAACGACACCTACGACAACCGGGGCGGCTTGGCACTGATGGAGGTGCGCGAGCAGGTGGTGCGCAACAACCGCGCCTGGGGCAACTCCGACCACGGCATCATGCTGCGCTCGGTGCAGGATTCGGTGATCGAGAACAACATCGTTGCCAACAACGACCGTGGTTTTTTCATCTATGACGTGGAATACTCCACCGTGCGCCACAACCTGGTGCTGGACAACCATGTGGGCGTGCACCTGTCGGCCGGTTCCACCCGCAACACCGTGCAAGGCAATGACTTCATTGGCAACCGCGAACAGGTGCGCTATGTGGGCACCCGTGACGAGGCGTGGGGCGGCACCCGGCCTGACCAGTCGGACAAAGGCAACCATTGGGGAAATTACCTCGGATGGGACCGGGATGGCGATGGCATAGGCGATATTCCCTACGAAGCCAATGACATGGTCGATCGCTTAAGCTGGCGCCACCCGAGCATGGCCTTACTGCTGGGCAGCCCCGCCGTGCAGGCCCTGCGCCTGGTGGGCCGGCAGTTTCCGGTGCTGCGCGTGCCCAGTGTGGTCGATGCCTACCCCCAAATGCACCCTTTTCATCTAGATTGGAGCGCTTGGCGTGACAAACTCAAGTAAGACGGCCGCGTCCGTGGCGGTTGCGTTGCAAGGTGTCAGCAAACACTACGGCGCGGTTCGTGCGGTCGACGGTGTGGACCTGGCAGTGCAGCGCGGTGAGTTGTTTGGCCTGATTGGCCACAATGGTGCAGGCAAAAGCACGCTGTTCAAAATGATGCTCGGCTTGATTCCGGCCACGGCAGGCGATATCCGGGTGGCCGGCACATCGGTGCACGGCAAGGATTTTCGCGCGACACGCCGCAAAATTGGCTATCTGCCAGAAAACCTGGTGCTCTACGACAACCTGAGCGCGCTGGAAACCATGCGGTTCTTTGCCAAGCTCAAAGGAGCCGATCTGGATAGCTGCCCCGGTTTGCTCGAGCGCGTGGGCCTTGGCGACGTGGGCAAGCGTGCAGTGGTTGAGTTTTCCAAGGGCATGCGCCAGCGGCTCGGTTTTGCGCAAGCCCTGTTGGGTGCGCCCAGTGTGCTGTTTCTGGACGAGCCCAGCAATGGCTTGGACCCTTCGGCTATCCGTGATTTCTATGCCCAGTTGCGGGAGCTGCGCGAGCAGGGCGTAACCATTGTCATCACCTCGCACATCCTGGCCGATCTGCAGGAACGGGTCGACCGGCTGGCCATCATGGCCGGCGGAAAGATCCAGGCAGTGGGTAGCGTGCACGCCTTGCGCGAACAGATGGATTTGCCGCTGTCCATCGCGTTGCGCGTGGAGCCATCTGCCCTGGGTGAACTGAAAACCCACCTGCAAGCCATTGCCGGTGTCGACCTGCAGGTGGTGGAGGGCGAGGTGGTCGTGCGGTGCCCGCGCCCGGCCAAGATGGCGGTGCTGGCGGCGCTTTCCCCTTTGGGGTCGCGTCTGGTTGATCTGCACATCCACGAGCCCTCGCTGGAGGATTTGTTTTTCGG
Organism: Rhodoferax sp. MLSD5-FHT05B10; assembly: GCF_058793415.1. Lineage (NCBI taxonomy): Bacteria > Pseudomonadati > Pseudomonadota > Betaproteobacteria > Burkholderiales > Comamonadaceae > Rhodoferax > Rhodoferax sp. MLSD5-FHT05B10. Next base: position 244,505 of record NZ_JBXAFT010000005.1, read on the forward strand.
ACTGAGGAGTTAGCGCATGCAGAACCTTGAATGGCGACAGATCGCCACCCTGGCGGGCAAAGAGTTCCGTGACCGCATGCGCAACCGTTGGGTCCTGGCCGTGGCGCTGGTGTTTACCGTGTTCTCGCTGGTGATTACGTATTTTGGGGGCGCACAACAGGGCCAGGTAGGCCTGCGCTCGATTGAGTTCACCATCGCCAGTCTCGTCAGTCTGGTGATCTACCTGATCCCGTTGATTGCGTTGTTGCTGGGCTTTGATGCCGTCGTTGGCGAGCGTGAGCGGGGTTCGCTGGATCTGCTGCTGGCGCTGCCCATTACCCGGTTGGAACTGTTGCTGGGCAAATACCTGGGGCTCGCGGCGGCGCTTACCTTGTCGACCGTGGTGGGATTCGCGCTGGACGCGGTACTGCTGTTCCGCCAGTTCGGCTTGCTGGGGCTCTACCACTACGCGGGCTTCATGCTCAGCTCGGTGTTGCTGGGCTTGGCCTTCTTGAGCCTGGCGCTGTTGTTGTCGGTCGTGACCCGGGAGCGTACCCGCGCGTCGGGGTTGGCGATTGCGCTGTGGTTTGGTTTTGTGCTGGTGTTTGATCTGCTGCTGCTGGGCCTTCTGGTGGCCAGCGGTGGCGAGTTCGGCGGCCAGATGCTGGCTTACATATTGTTGTTGAATCCTGCCGACGTCTTTCGCATCCTCAACGTTTTTTCACTGGACCAAATGCGCAGCCTGTATGGGTTGACCAGCATCGTGCCACCGGCCCTTGCCAATCCCTGGCTAATGGGCGGGGCCATGGTGGCCTGGATCACCGCGCCCCTGGCCATTGCTACCTGGAGATTCCGCACATGAAACCCTTTCGCCTCCCTGTTCTTTGGACTGCCTTGTGTGCTGCCGCCTTGCTGAGCGCGTGCGGAGACAAGGCGGAAACTGCGGTGGTCCCCGTGGAGATCGATCCCGCCACCACCTGTGATCTGGACGGAATGCTGCTGGCCGATTTCCCCGGCCCCAAGGCGCAGATCCATTTCAAGGGTGAAGCCAAGCCCAGTTTCTATTGCGACACGGTCGAAATGTTCAACACCTTGCTCAAGCCAGAGCAGGTCAAGGCCATACGCGCGGTGCTGGTGCAAGACATGGGTAAGGCTGACTGGGATCAGCCCCGCGGCAACTGGTTTGACGCCCGTACCGGTTTCTATGTGCTGGGCAGCAAACGCAAAGGCTCCATGGGGCCTACCATTGCCAGCTTCGCGCAGGAGGCCGATGCCACGGCCTTCGCTGCCAAGAACGGCGGACGTGTGCTGCGTTTTGCAGACGTGAAACCTGAGATGGTTGACCTCAGCGGCGGCGCCCTGCACGACACCAAGATGTAGCCATGGACTTGCGGTTGGGGCTGGTGTTTTTCTGCGGTGCTGCCGGCGTTCTGCTGCTGGGTGATGGCGTGCGCACCAGTCCCGAGGTGTCCGCGCCGACGGACGTGTGCATCGTTGCCACTCCTACGCGCTACGACCCGGCTTCCGGCATTGCCCTGCATGCGCCGCGCCCGGTGCCGCCGGATGCGCGCTGCCCCGTGTGTGGCATGTACCCGGCCCGCGCCAAGGGCTGGGCCGCACAGGTGGTGTTTGACAACGGTGACACCCAGTTTTTTGACTCCCCGCTCTCCCTCTACGAGTATTTGCAGGATGTGGGACGCTACACCCCCGGGCGCAGCGTCAACGACATCGCTGCCCGTTACGTCACGGCGGTGGATACGGGCGCCTGGATCGAGGCCAGTGCCGCGGTGTACGTGCAGGGCTCGGATGCGGTAGGCCCCATGCGGGCGGGCAACCTGCCGGCGTTTGCACAACGACAGGCCGCCCAGCGCTTTGCGCGCGAGCGCGGTGGCGTTGTGCTGGCGGCTGCGGACATCACCCCGGAACTGGTGCAGGACCTGGGCGGCCGCCCGATGCACCGGCATTGAGCCGATGCCGCATGGGTGGCGACCTCACATCAGCAGGTGTTCACCCGCATTGTCGCCACCGAGGGTGACGTAGTTGACCTTGCGGATGTCCATCAGCTTCTTGCCGCCGGCGTAGCTGATGGAGCTCTGGATGTCCTGCTCCATCTCGACCAGCGTGTCGGCCAGCCGGCCCTTCACGGGCTCCAGAATGCGTTTGCCCTCCACGTGCTTGTACTCGCCCTTGTTGAAGTCGCTGGCCGAGCCGTAGTACTCCTTGTAGAGCTTGCCGTCCACTTCCACGGTCTGGCCGGGGCTTTCCTCGTGGCCGGCCAGCATGGAGCCGATCATGACCATGGTGGCGCCAAAGCGGATGCTCTTGGCGATGTCGCCGTGCTCGCGGATGCCGCCGTCGGCGATGATGGGCTTGGTGGCCACGCGCGCGCACCACTTGACAGCGCTGAGCTGCCAGCCGCCGGTGCCAAAGCCGGTCTTGAGCTTGGTGATGCACACCTTGCCCGGGCCGATGCCGACCTTGGTGGCGTCGGCGCCCCAGTTCTCCAGGTCGATCACGGCCTCGGGCGTGGCCACGTTGCCGGCGATGACGAAGCTGGCGGGCAGCTTCTCCTTGATGTAGCCGATCATGGCCTTCACGCTGTCGGCGTGGCCGTGGGCAATGTCGATGGTGATGTACTCCGGGGCCAGGCCCAGGGCGACCAGCGTGTCCACCGTGGCGTAGTCGGGCTGCTTCACGCCCAGCGAGATGGAGGCGTACAGCCCCTTGGCCTTCATGTCCTGGACGAACTGCACGTTGTCGAAGTCGAAGCGGTGCATCACGTAGAAATAGTCGTTGCGCGCCAGCCAGACGCAGATCGACTCGTCCACCACCGTCTTCATGTTGGCGGGCACGACCGGGATGCGAAAGCGCCGGCTGCCCAGCTCCACGCTGGCGTCGCACTCCGAGCGGCTGTCCACGCGGCATTTGCGCGGTAGCAGCAGGATGTTGTCGTAGTCAAAAATGTCCATGTTCCCAAGCTCCTGTTTCCGGTGTTGCAAGAAAAAAATCTTTCAAACGTGGGCGCTTGGACTGGGACCGGCCATAAAAAAACCGGGTCCCAATTGCTTGGGCCCGGTGACTGATTGTATACAACTCGCAAAACCCTGTGAATCTTTCGTCTTTCTACAATCAGGGCATGCCCTTTACCTCTGCCGCCCCGGACGCTTCGCTGTCGCCCCTGCTTTCCACGCTCAACCCCGAACAGCGCGCTGCCGTCACCCTGCCCGCCGAGCACGCGCTGATCCTCGCCGGTGCTGGTTCCGGCAAGACCCGTGTGCTGACCACCCGCATTGCCTGGCTGCTGCAAAACGGGCTGGCTTCGCCCGGCAGCATCATGGCCGTGACCTTCACCAACAAGGCCGCCAAGGAGATGATGACCCGGCTTTCCGCCATGCTGCCGGTCAATGTGCGCGGCATGTGGATTGGCACCTTCCATGGCCTGTGCAACCGCTTCCTGCGCTCCCACTTCAAGATGGCCAACCTGCCGCAGGCGTTCCAGATCCTGGACACACAGGACCAGCTCTCGGCCATCAAGCGCCTGTGCAAGCAGTTCAACGTCGACGACGAACGCTTTCCCCCCAAGCAGCTGCAGTGGTTCATTGCCGGCTGCAAGGAAGACGGCCTGCGCCCCCACATGGTCGAGGTGCGCGACGACGAGACGCGCAAGAAAGTGGAGATCTACCAGCTCTACGAGGAGCAGTGCCAGCGCGAGGGCGTGGTGGACTTTGGCGAGCTGATGCTGCGCAGCTACGAGCTGCTGCGCGACAACGACCCCATCCGCGAACACTACCAGCGCCGCTTTCGCCACATCCTGATTGACGAGTTCCAGGACACCAACAAGCTGCAGTACGCCTGGATTAAGATGCTGGCCGGCAAGGGCGAGGCGCAGCAGGCGGGCTTTGCCAGCCCCGACACCCCCGGCGGCGCCGTGCTGGCCGTGGGCGATGACGACCAGAGCATCTACGCCTTCCGCGGCGCGCGCGTGGGCAACATGGCCGACTTCGTGCGCGAGTTCGCTGTGCAGCACCAGATCAAGCTGGAGCAGAACTACCGCTCGTACAGCAACATCCTGGACTCGGCCAACGCGCTCATCAGCCACAACAGCCGTCGTCTGGGCAAGAACCTGCGCACCGACCAGGGCCCTGGCGAGCCGGTGCGCGTGTATGAGGCGCCCACCGATTACGCCGAAGCGCAGTGGATGGTGGAAGAGATGAAGCAGCTGGTGCGCGACAACGGCACCGAGCCCGGTTTCGAGCGCAAGGAAATTGCCGTGCTCTACCGCAGCAACGCGCAAAGCCGGGTGATCGAGACCGCGCTCTTCAACGCCGGCATGCCGTACCGGGTGTATGGCGGCCTGCGGTTTTTCGAGCGCGCCGAAATCAAGCACGCGCTGGCCTACCTGCGCCTCTTGGAGAACCCCAACGACGACACCAGTTTCATGCGCGTGGTGAACTTCCCGGCGCGTGGCATTGGCGCGCGTTCCATCGAACAGCTGCAGGACGTGGCCCGCGCCACCGGCTGCTCACTGCACGACGCCGTCAGCACCCTGACCGGCCGGGCGGGGGCGGCCATTGCCGGTTTCGTGGCCAAGATCGACGTGCTGCGCGAGCAGACCGTGGGCATGAACCTGCGCGACATCATTGAACTGATGCTGGACCACAGCGGCCTGCTGGAGCACTACAAGGCCGAGCGCGAAGGCGCCGACCGGGTGGAGAATCTGGAGGAACTGGTCAATGCCGCCGAGAGCTTTGTCATGCAGGAAGGTTTTGGCCGCGATGCGGCCGCGCTGTCGGCCGGGGCCGGCAACCCCTTGGGCCAGAGCCCGGCCAGCCAGGGACTGGACCCGGATGCGCCAGCGCCTGCCGCGCCAGACGATGCATTTGGCGACACCGGAGAGACCCTGTCACCGCTGGTCGCCTTCCTGACCCACGCGGCGCTGGAGGCGGGCGACAACATGGCCGAAGCCGGGCAGGACGCCATCCAGCTCATGACCGTGCATTCCAGCAAGGGCCTGGAGTTTGACTGCGTGTTCATCACCGGCATGGAAGAGGGCCTGTTCCCGCACGAAAACTCCATGAATGACCGCGACGGGCTGGAAGAGGAACGCCGCCTCATGTACGTGGCCATCACCCGCGCCCGCAAGCGCCTGTACCTTAGCCACTCGCAGTCGCGCATGCTGCACGGGCAGACACGCTTCAACATGAAGAGCCGCTTTTTCGAAGAGCTGCCCGAAGACGCGCTGAAGTGGCTCACGCCCAAGAACCAGAACTTTGGCCGCAGCTGGAGCGCCGATACCGGAAATGCTATGCATTCAGGAGCAAGCTACGCAGTTTCCACGGGCTCTGCAGGCACTTTTGGTAACAAAATTGTCCGCAAGGACGAGGCGTCCCACGGCCTGCGCCTGGGCATGCAGGTATTCCATGCCAAGTTTGGCGAAGGCACGGTGCTCACGCTGGAAGGTGCTGGCGACGACGCCCGCGCGCAGATCAACTTCCCGCGCCACGGCACCAAGTGGCTGGCGCTGAGCGTGGCCAAGTTGACGCCAGTGCCATAGAAGTTTCACCGGTTTGTCACATTGGGTTTCTAGCATGGTGCTGGTCATTTCATCACCTTATGGAAACTCCGCATGTCACAAGCACCCCAACCCTCGCGTCGCAAAGCACTTCAATTTCTCGCTACGGCTCCCATGCTGCCCTTGGGCGTGATGGCCTCGGGTTCCCTGTTGTCGGGTTGCGCCACCACGGGCAGTGGGGTGGCATCGACGGCGCCGTTTGCATCGGCCGTTTTCACGTCCATGGCGGCGCCGACGCTGGCGAATCCGGCTGCAATGGCCACCACCACTGTGGCCTCCAGCCTGCAGATCACCCTGCAGGACGGAACAACCCGCGCCTACAAGCTGGCCTACCAGCCGTTCTTCATCACCGGTGACCGCGTGCCCGACGGCAAGGGTGGCACCGTGTTGGCCGGCGGCTATGTCGATATCCTGAACAAGCCCATCATGGATCGATCGGTCGCGGGCAAGGAGCGCCAGTTCTTCTCGGATTGCCCGGACGGCACCTCGCTCCTGCAACTGCCCCGCGCCACGGTGGCGGGCATCAAGGGCAAGGCGGTATTTGCCGTGGTGCAGTTTGAATACACCACGCGCGACCAGGCCAATGCCGATGCCTATGGCACGCTGCCGTCCTCGATTGCCGTGCTGACACTGGACCAGGACCCGAGCAGCGGCAAACTGACGCTGGTGAAATACCACAGCGTGGACACCTCGCAGGCGCAGGGCTTGTGGATCACCTGCGGCTCCAGCCTGTCGCCGTGGAACACACACCTCTCCAGCGAAGAGTATGAGCCGGACGCTTTTTTTGCTGCGGAGAATCCCGTGTTCAAGACGTTCAGCAAGAACCTCTTTGGTGCAGAAGGCATTGCCAACCCTTACCACTATGGGCATCTGCCTGAAGTGACGGTCCACCCCGACGGCACCGGCACCGTGGTCAAGCACTACTGCATGGGCCGCATTTCGCATGAACTGGTGCAGGTCATGCCCGACAACCGCACCGTGCTCATGGGTGATGACGCCACCAACGGCGGCTTGTTCATGTTCGTCGCCGACAAGGAAAAGAACCTGTCTGCCGGAACACTGTATGTGGCCAAGGTGGGCGCTGGTTTCTCGATCCATCCTGCCGACGCAGGTGCCCGGTTGTCGTGGATCAAGTTGGGCCACGCCACCAGCGACGAGATTGAAAAGTTCGCCAACACGCTGAAGCCGACCGATATCATGACCGTGCATACCAAAGACCCGGGCGACGCCAGCTTCACCAAGGTTTTCCTCGGCGGCAAGGCCAACTGGATCAAGGTCAAGCCCGGCATGGAAAAGGCGGCGGCCTTTCTGGAAACTCACCGCTACGCCTACCTCGTGGGTGGCAGTATGGGCTTTTCAAAGATGGAAGGCACCACGGTCAATGCCAAGGACAAGGTCGCCTACTCGGCGCTGTCCTACATGCAGGACTCCATGGTCAAGGGCGGCAAGGGCTGGAATGAAGCCAGCGGCATTGCGCTGGACAAGGCACTGGTTGCCGGTGGGGTGATGGCCTGCCAGCTCGCCGGTGGACAGAAGGACGCAGGCGGTGCGGTCATCGCCAGCGAGTGGGTTCCCGTGCACACCAAGGCGCTGTTGGTCGGCGAAGACATTGCTGCCGACGCGCTGGGCAATCTGGCCCACCCCGACAAGATATCCAACCCGGACAACCTCAAGTTTTCCGAGAAGCTGCGCACACTGTTCATTGGCGAAGACACCAATTCGCACGTCAACAATTTCCTGTGGGCCTACAACGTGGATACCAAGGTGCTTTCGCGTGTGGCGTCCATGCCCGCGGGCGCCGAGGCGACCGGTCTGCATGTGGCGGATGACCTCAATGGCTGGACCTACATCATGAGCAATTTCCAGCACGCGGGTGACTGGGTACCCAAACTGCATGGCAAGGTGCAGGCGACGCTGGATCCCCTGGTGCGCGCCAACTACAAGGACCGTTTTGGTGCGGCCGTGGGCTACCTCACCGCCGATCCGGTGGCCATCAAGCTGGGCTGACCGGCCTGGGGCATCCGCCGGGGGCATCGACCCGGCTGGTGGGCCTCAGGGATTCGCTTCGGCGCCCAGGTCGAAACTGTCGCGGAACGTGAAGTAGATGGACGTGAAGAACATGGCCGCGATGAGCAGGCCCATCGGGTACAGCATGGCCGGTATGGCCTGGGGGCCGCCGATCATGGCTGCCACCGAGGCCACCAGCAGAAACAGCGCCAGCGCCACCAGCGTCCAGGCCAGGCTGTACAGCGTCAGCGCCCAGAAATTGCGGAAGCACGCCACCAGGCTGAAAAACAGGCTCTTGACCGGCGCCACGCCGTGCCATAGCACCAGGGCCGGTGCGTGCCAGAACAGCAGGTTCAGGGGCAGGTACAGGGCGGTGAACATCAGCGAAGCCACCATGAAGCTGTTGTCCGTCACCAGTTCTTCTGTCAGCGCGGCGTTGCCCAGGTAGACCTGCATGAACTTGCCGCCGTCGGCCAATGCGGTGGAGGACAGCACCAGCGCAAAGCCTGCGGCGTACATGCAGCCCAGGATCAGCATGGACCGGGCAGGCCCCGCTCCTGCGCGAAAGGCGCTGATCAGCAGGCCGGGCATGGGAAAACGCCCCGCGCTGGCTTCGCGGGTCGCGGCCATCAGCCCGACGGTCGCCGCCGGTATCAGCACGATGGCGACCAGCGGGCCCAGCAACGGCACCATGCCCAGCAAGGACATGACGGCCATGAACAGGAAGAACTGGCCGGCCATGGCCATGGGTTGGCGGAAGAAAGTCTGAATGCCCAGCTTGACCCATTGGATGCCCTGGCGGGCCGGGACGATGTGGAGTCTCATGCGGTGGTCGGGTTAAGCGTCATGGGGTACAGGATACGCTGGCGCAGTACCCGTTCAAAGTGTCCGGGATCGTGGGCCTGCAGCATGGCGGCTTCGCGGGGCAGGTGCAGGTCCCATAGGCGCGAAATCCAGAAGCGCAGGGCGCCGGCGCGGGCCATGGCCGGCAGCAGGGTGCGTTCCTGTGCCTGCAGCGGGCGCACCTTGGCGTAGGCCGCCAGAAAGGCCTGGCTGCGCTCGGCATCCATGGCGCCGGTGGGCAAATCCACGCACCAGTCGTTGAGGCACACGGCCAGGTCAAACAGCCAGGTGTCCACGCCGGCAAAGTAGAAGTCGAAGAAGCCGGTGAGGGCGGGGGCGCCCTGGCCGTCGGCGGCGGCCTCGAACATCACATTGTCGCGGAACAGGTCGGCATGGATGGGGCCGCGGGGCAGGGCGCCGTAGGCCGCCTGCCCGGCAATGTGGTTCTGGTAGGCCAGTTCGCTTTGCAGCAGGGTGGCCTGCTCGGGCTGCAGGAAGGGTAGCACCACCGGCACGGTTTCATTCCACCAGGCCAGTCCGCGCAGATTGGGCTGGTGCATGGAAAAGTCGCGCCCCGCCAGGTGCAGGCGGGCCAGCATGTCGCCCACCAGAGCGCAGTGCACGGCCGTGGGGGCCAGCTCGCTCTTGCCGCGCAGCCGGTTCACCACGGCGGCCGGCTTGCCCTTGAGGGTATGGAGCACGTCGCCGTCGCGGTTGGCCGCGGGGTCGGGCACCGGAATGCCGTGGTGCGCCAGGTGCTTCATGAGCCGCAGGTAGAACGGCAGCTGTTCGGCGCTCAGGCGCTCGAACAGGGTCAGCACATAGGGCGCCTGGTCGGTGGTGACAAAGTAATTGGTGTTTTCGATGCCGCCGGAGCAACCCGCCATGGACTGGAGGGTTCCCAGGTTGAGGTCTTGCAAGAAGCTGCTGGCCTCATCGAAGGAGACCTCTGTGTAAACCGCCATGAATCAACGCGCCTGAATGTCAGAATGTGGTCGTCGATTGTAGAGGGCGGCGGCTCCGGGGCAGGAGACAGGCAAAATGCGCGCATGACTGACAAGAAAACCCTGCTGCTGGTGGACGGTTCCAGCTACCTGTACCGCGCTTTCTTTGCTGGCGGTGACTCTATGAGTACCACCTTGCCGGACGGATCGGTTCTGAAGACTGGCGCGATACGCATCATGATCAACATGCTGCAGAAGCTGCTGAAGGATGTGTCAGCTGACTACGCCGCCTGCGTTTTCGACGCCAAGGGGCCGACTTTCCGCGACGCCCTGTACCCCGACTACAAGGCCCACCGCTCGCCCATGCCGGACGACTTGCGCGCGCAGATCGAGCCCATCCATGAAGTGGTGCGCCTGATGGGCTGGAAGGTGCTGGACGTGCCGGGCGTGGAGGCCGACGACGTGATCGGTACCCTGGCGGTCACGGCCGCACAGCAAGGCATTGAGGTCATCATCAGCAGCGGCGACAAGGACCTGGCGCAACTGGTCAATTCGCACATCACCATCATCGACACCATGAACGGCAAGCGGCGCGATGTCGCCGGCGTGGAAGCTGAGTTCGGCGTGCCACCGCACCTGATGATCGATTTCCAGACCCTGGTGGGCGATGTCATCGACAATGTGCCAGGGGTGGCCAAGGTCGGCCCCAAGACCGCCGCCAAGTGGCTGCAGGAATACGGCTCGCTCGAAGGGGTGGTGGCCAACGCCGATGCCATCAAGGGCGTGGCCGGCGAGAATCTGAAAAATGCACTGGACTGGCTGCCGACCGGCCGCCAACTGCTGACCATCAAGACCGACTGCGATCTCAATGGCTGGGTGCCGGATCTGCCTGCTATTGATTCAATAGCTATTGGCGCACAAGATACGCCATCTTTACGCGATTTTTACGAGAAATACGGCTTCAAGGGCCTGGCCCACAAGCTGGAAGGCAATGGCGCCGGCACGACCGCGCCCGCTGCTGAGGGGGCTGTCACCAAACGCGCGTCGACGTCCCGCGCCAAGCCCAACGAGCCGGGCCTGTTTGACGAACCCGCGCCTGTCAATTCTCTGGTCAGCACGCTGGCGTACGACACGGTACTCGACTGGCCGGCATTCGACGCCTGGCTGGAGCGCCTGGAAGCCGCTGAGCTGGTGGCGCTGGACACCGAGACCAACTCGCTCGACGAGATGGTGGCCGAGATCGTGGGCATCTCCTTCAGCGTGCACCCCGGTGCGGCTGCCTACATTCCGCTGGCCCACAACTACCCGGACGCGCCGACCCAGCTGCCGCGCGAGGCGGTACTGGCGCGGCTCAAGCCCTGGCTGGAAAACCCCGCGGCAAAGAAGCTGGGCCAGCACATCAAGTACGACCGCCACGTGTTTGCCAACCACGGCATCGAGGTGCAGGGCTATGCGCACGACACCATGCTGCAAAGCTACGTGCTGGAAGTGCACAAGCCGCACGGTCTGTCCAGTCTGGCCGAGCGCCACCTGGGGCGCAGCGGCATCAGCTTCGAAGACCTGTGCGGCAAGGGCGTGCACCAGATCACCTTCAACCAGGTCGAGATTGCCAAGGCCGCCGAGTATTCCTGCGAAGACGCGGACCAGACGCTGGACGTGCACCGGACCCTGTGGCCACGCCTGCAGGCCGACGACAAGCTGCGCGCGGTGTACGAGCTGGAAATTGCCAGTTCCGAGGCGCTGTACCGCATCGAGCGCAATGGCGTGCTGATCGACGCTCCCACGCTGGCGGCGCAAAGCCATGAGCTGGGGCAGCGCATCCTGCAACTCGAGACCGAAGCGCACGAACTGGCCGGCCAGGTCTTCAACCTGAGCAGCCCCAAGCAGATTGGCGAGATCTTCTTTACCAAGCTCGGCCTGCCGGTGGTCAAGAAGACCGCCACCGGTGCCCCCAGCACCGACGAAGAGGTGCTGGAGAAACTGGCCGAGGACTTTCCGCTGCCGGCCAAGATCCTGGAGCATCGCGGCCTGGCCAAGCTCAAGGGCACGTACACCGACAAGCTGGCCCAGCTGGCCAACCCGCGCACCGGGCGCGTGCACACGCACTACGCGCAGGCGGTGGCCGTGACCGGGCGGCTGTCGAGCAACGACCCCAACCTGCAGAACATTCCCGTGCGCACACCCGAAGGCCGGCGCGTGCGCGAGGCCTTTGTGGCGCCGGCCGGCAGCGTGATCGCCAGTGCCGACTACTCGCAGATCGAGCTGCGCATCATGGCCCACATCAGCGGTGACGAGGCCCTGCTGCGCGCCTTTCACGAGGGGCTGGACGTGCACCGCGCCACGGCGGCCGAGGTGTTCGGCGTGCCGGTAGACCAGGTCAGCAGCGAGCAGCGCCGCTACGCCAAGGTCATCAACTTCGGCCTGATCTACGGCATGAGCGCCTTTGGCCTGGCGCGCAACCTGGGCATCGACAACACGGCGGCCAAGAACTACATCGAGCGCTACTTCGCCCGCTTTGCTGGCGTCAAGCAGTACATGGACCAGACGCGCCAGAGCGCCAAGGCCAAAGGCTATGTCGAAACCGTGCTGGGGCGGCGCCTGTACCTGCCCGAGATCAACTCGCCCAACGGCCCGCGCCGCTCGGGTGCCGAGCGTGCCGCCATCAACGCGCCCATGCAGGGCACGGCGGCCGACCTCATCAAGCTCAGCATGGTGAAGGTGCAGCAGGTGCTCGACGCCGAGCAGCGCGCCACCCGGATGATCATGCAGGTGCACGACGAACTGGTGTTCGAGGTGCCGCAGAACGAGGTGGAGTGGGTGCGTGCCGAGGTTCCACGCCTGATGGCGGGCGTGGCGGCGCTCAAGGTGCCGCTGCTGGCCGAGATCGGCTTCGGGCCCAACTGGGAAAAGGCGCACTGACCGGCTCCCCGTATTGGCCCCCTGGTGCACCGGCATTTCCCGGGAGGCCTAGACTGTGCGGTTTTCCCCGTTCAACTATTCTGGAGCATGCCATGCTGAAAGAGGACCTGATGACCGAGTTTGACGCCTTGCTTCCCGGCAAAACGACCCCCGGTGGGACCACCCGGCGCACCGCCATCCAGACGGCGCTGGGTGTGGGCTACGCCGCCACCGTGCTGCCCGTCATGGCGCAATCCGCCATCAGCACGCCGGCGGATGGCTTGCGCGCGGGTTCCACCACCTTCTCCGTCAACGGTTTTGCGGTGCCGGCCTACTTTGCGGCACCCGAAGGCAAGACCGGCCTGCCGGTGGTGCTGGTGGTGCAGGAAATCTTTGGCGTGCACGAGTACATTGCCGATACCTGCCGCCGCCTGGCGCGCGAGGGCTATCTGGCCATTGCGCCCGATCTGTATGCGCGCCAGGGCGACGCCCGCCAATACACCGACATCAGCAAGCTCATGGCCGAACTGGTGGCCAAGGTGCCCGATGCGCAAGTCCTGGCCGACCTGGACGGCGCCCTGCAATGGGCCGGTGCCCATGGTGGTGATGTGAACAAGGCGGCCATCACCGGGTTCTGCTGGGGTGGCCGCATCACGTGGCTGTACGCGGCACATGCCCCGGTGAAGGCAGCCGTGGCCTGGTACGGCCGCTTGGTAGGTGCCAGCACCGAGCTTACGCCCAGGAACCCGATCGATGTGGCTGCCACCCTGCGCGCGCCGGTTCTGGGCCTGTACGGCGGGGCCGACAGTGGCATTCCGCTGGACACCATCTCCAAGATGAAGGACGCCCTGACCGCGGGCAACGCCGCATCCCGGGCGTCGCAGTTTGTGGTGTACCCTGACACCCCCCACGCATTCCATGCCGACTACCGTCCCAGCTACCGCAAGGACGCGGCCGAAGACGGCTGGAAGCGCGCCTTGCAGTGGCTCAAGACGCACGGCGTGGCGTGATACCCGCAGCGGGGAGCACCGCCCGTCGGGCGGTTTTTTTAGGGCTTGAACGGGCGAGAGCCCATAATTTACATGCGTAACTCGCTATGACTTTGATAGCAATTCTGATGGGTACCTTGCTCGCCGGCATCGGCTCGGTGTGGCTGGCGGCGGCGTTGAGCTTTGGCGTGCTGGCCCGCTACACCCAGCACATGCTCAGCCTGGCCGCCGGTGCGCTCATGGCCACCGCGTTCATGCACCTGCTGCCCGAGGCGTTCGAGAGCCAGGTGGAACCACACGACCTGTTTCTGGTGCTGTTGCTGGGGCTGGTGTTTTTCTTTCTGCTCGACAAGGCCGAACTCTGGCACCACGGGCATGAGCACCACCATGGGCTGGAAGAGGGCGAACGGCCAGCCTCCGCCGGGCAGGAGGCGCATGACCACAGCCATGACCACGACCACGCGCACAACCACGCGCCGCAAGCCGGCAGCTGGGCCGTGCTCACTGGCGACAGCGTGCACTGCTTTGGCGACGGCATCTTGATTGCCTCGGCCTTCATGGCCGACATGCGCCTGGGCGCCATTGCCGCGCTGGCGGTGCTGGCCCACGAAGTGCCGCACCACATGGGCGACCTGATGGTGCTGCGCTCGGGGGCCAGCAACCGGCGCATGGCCTTGACCAAGGTGTCGCTGGCTGGCGCCGTCACCGCCCTGGGCGGCATGGTGGGCTACTGGCTGGTGGACCAGCTCCACGACTACCTGCCGTACTTCCTGGTGGTTGCGTCCAGCAGCTTTGTGTACGTGGCACTGGCCGATCTGATTCCCCAGCTGCAAAAGCGGCTGGCTTTGCGCCAGACCATTGCACAGGTGGTCTGGCTGGGGCTGGGCATAGGCCTGGTCACGCTGGTCAGCGGCATGGCGCACGGCGGACACTGATCCGGCCCGAGGCGGCCCGCCTTCCGTAGGGCGTACCGCTTGCTAGACGTTTATTTAACCCGGGTATAATTAATTTTTTAATTAAATCCGGGTAAATCAATGCAACCTTCCCCAACCCTGTGCACGGCCTTTGAAGGTCCGCGGCGCATTGCCAGCGGCCCGCTGCTGGAGGTGGCACCGCTGGCCAAGGCTGCGGTGGACCGCACGGCGTCCGATCCCCAGCCACCGGCGGTGCTGGTGTTTGACGATGCCAGCAGCGAGGTCGTCGAGCTGGACTGGCGCGGCACGCCCCAGGCCTTCCTGGCGCGCTTGCAGGCCCAGATCGCCAGCACCGCGCAGCCGGCCATGCTGTTGGAGGACGCGCCGGCGGCAGTGGCGCCCCGCGGCCCGGGGCGTCCCAGTCTGGGCGTAGTGGCCCGTGAGGTGACGCTGCTGCCGCGCCACTGGGACTGGCTGGGCCAGCAAAGCGGTGGCGCCTCGGTGGCCCTGCGCAAGCTGGTGGAGACGGCGCGCCGGGCCCAGGAAGCCCAGGACCGGGTGCGCCAAGCCCGTGCGGTGGGCTACAAATTTATGTCCACCATGGCCGGGCATGCGCCGGGGTTCGAGGAAGCCAGCCGAGCCCTGTTTGCCGGCGACCGCGCTGCCCTTGAAACCCACACCGCCGCCTGGCCGGCCGATGTGCGCACGCACCTGATGCAACTGCTGGCGGAGGCCTGGGTAACCCCATGACGCACCACACTCCCGCTCCCGCCTTTGCGCCACCGCTGTGGCGCAGCTATCTGGCATTTCTGGTGCCCATGATCCTGAGCAACATCCTGCAGGCGCTGTCCGGCACGGTGAACAACATCTACCTCGGCCAGATGCTGGGCGTGCAGGCCATGGCTTCGGTGTCGGCGTTTTTCCCGGTGCTGTTTTTCCTCATCGCCTTCATGATCGGGCTGGGCTCCGGCGCGGCCGTGCTGATTGGCCAGGCCTGGGGCGCGCGCGAGGTGAACCGGGTGCGCGCCATTGCCGGCACCACGCTGACCGTGGGCCTGTGCGCCGGTCTGCTGGTGGCCGTGTTCGGCGGCACCTACACCGAGATCATGCTGCGCGCGCTGGGCACCCCGGTCGACATCCTGCCCGGAGCCACGGCCTATGCCCGCATCATGCTGCTGGCCGCGCCGGGGGTGTTCCTGTTCCTGCTCACCACCTCCATGTTGCGCGGTGTGGGCGACACGAAGACGCCGCTGCTGACGCTGCTGATCTCGACCATCGTCGGCCTGCTGGTGACGCCGGCGCTGATCCGCGGCTGGCTGGGCTTGCCGCAGATGGGTGTGGCCAGCGGGGCCTATGCTGCCGTGGTGTCCTACCTGGCGGCACTGGGCTGGACGGCGTGGCATCTGCGCCGCAAGCACCACGTGCTGGCGCCTGATGCGCTCTTTGTGCGCTACCTCACGATCGACCGCGCCATCCTGCGCAAGGTGCTGCGCATCGGCCTGCCTACGGCGGTGTCCATGATCACCATCTCGGTGGCGGAGATCGCGGTGCTGTTTCTGGTCAACCGCTTTGGCTCACAGGCCACGGCCGCCTACGGTGCGGTGAACCAGATCGTGTCCTACGTGCAGTTCCCCGCCATCTCCATCGCCATCGCGGCGTCCATCCTGGGGGCGCAGGCCATTGGCGCCGGGCGGGGGCACACGCTGGGCCACATTGCCCGCACCGGCATTGTGCTGAACCTGCTGCTGACCGGCTCTCTGGTGCTGCTGGGCTACCTGTTTTCGCGCCACATCGTCGGCTTGTTCATTACCGATGCCGCAGTGGTGGAGCTGGCGCAGACGCTGCTGCACATCATGCTGTGGAGCAGCGTCATCATGGGCATGTCCATGGTGCTGTCGGGCCTGATGCGTGCCAGCGGTACGGTGCTGGTGCCCACGCTGCTGAGCATGCTGGCCATTGCCGGGGTGGAGGTGCCGGTGGCCTGGCTGCTGAGCACGCCCTATGGGCTCAATGGCATCTGGGCGGCGTATCCGGTGGCGTTCCTGGCCATGCTGGGCATGCAGACGACGTACTACCGGACGGTGTGGCGCAAGAAGCCGATCCGGCGGCTGTGAGCCGCCGCATCCGCCGTCAGCTGCCGAGGTAGGCGTCCTGCACCCGCGGATTGACCAGCAGCTCGCGGCCGGTTCCTTCCAGGATGATGGAGCCCGTTTCCAGGACGTAGGCGCGGTCGGAAATCTTCAGCGCCTGGCGCACGTTCTGCTCGACCAGGAAAATCGTCAGCCCGGCCTGGTTGATGTCGCGCAGGGTGCGGAAAATGTCCTGCACGATGATGGGCGCCAGCCCCATGGAGGGCTCATCGAGCAGCAGCACGCGCGGCTTGGCCATCAGCGCGCGGCCAATCGCCAGCATCTGCTGCTCGCCACCCGACAGGTTGCCCGCCAGGCCACCGGCGCGGTCCTTGAGCACGGGAAACAGGCCGTAGACGTAGTCGAGGTCGGCGGCCCGGTTGCCCTTGTCCCGGCGGCTGTAGGCTCCCAGTTCCAGGTTTTCCTGCACGGTCAGCGTCGTCAGCGTGGCCCGGCCTTCGGCTACCTGCACCATGCCGCTGGACACGATCTTGTGCGGCGACATTTTCGTGAGGTCCTGGCCATCGAGCACGACGCGGCCAGCTGCCTTTTTCACCAGGCCCGAGAGCGCCAGCAGGGTAGTGGACTTGCCGGCGCCGTTGGCGCCCACCAGCGTGGTGATCTGGCCTTCACGCAGTTCGAAGTTGATGCCCTTGACGGCTTCGATATGGCCGTAGTGGACTTTCAGGTCGTTGACCTGCAGCAGTGGCGCGCTCATGCGGTGGCTCCCCGGTCGTCCATGGTGACCTCGTCATCTTCGCGGCCCAGGTAGGCCTCGATCACCTGCGGGTTGTTGCGTATGGCATCGGGGCTGCCACGCGCAATGATGCGCCCGAAATTCAGTACGGCAATGTCGCTGCACAGGCCCATCACAAAGCGCATGTCGTGTTCAATCATGAAAATCGCGTAACCGCGTTCGCTGATGTTGCGGATCTCCTGCATCAGCTCGACTTTTTCGCCGCTGTTCATTCCGGCCACCGGTTCATCCAGCAACAGCAGCTTGGGGTTGGTGGCCAGCGCCCGTGCCAGCTCCAGCTTGCGCTGCTCGCCGTACGACAGGTTGTCGGCCAGGTCGGACGCCTTGTGGTCCAGGCGGACCCAGGATAGCAGTTCGCGCGCGCGGTCGCGGGCGCGCCGCTCCTCGCTGCGGAACAGGCCTGTGCTGGCCAGCAGACCCAGGGCACCGTACTGCAGTTGTGCGTGCAGGCCCACCATGACGTTTTCCAGCAGCGACATCTCCTTGAAGATGCGGATGTTCTGGAAGGTCCGGGCAATTCCCAGGCGGGTGATGTCATGCGGCTTGCGGCCGGCCAGGTCCTGGCCCTGGAATTCAATGCGGCCGCTGGTGGGCGGCAGCAAGCCGGTGATCAGGTTGAAAACGGTGGTCTTGCCGGCGCCGTTCGGGCCGATCAAGCCAAAAATGCCTTTTTGCGGGATGTCGAGGTTCACATCCTGCAATACCTTGAGGCCGCCAAAATGGCGCGAAACGGCTTCCAGTTTCAGGGACGTTGAGGTGCTCATGCGCGGCTCCCTTTGCGGCCGAACCACTGGCGCAAGCGTGCCGGGTCCCAGATGCCCTTGGGCAGGAACAGCACGATGAGCACCAGGATGAAGCCGTTGACGACCAGCCGGAAATCCTGGAAGGTGCGCAGGGCTTCGGGCAGCAGGGTGAGGATGACGGCGCCGACCACCGGCCCGGTCAGGCTGCTGATGCCGCCCAGAATCGTCATGGTGAGAATTTCCACCGCGCGGTCAAAACCGTATTCGCCGGGGCTGATGAAAAACGTCAGGTGGGCGTTGAGCACACCGGCCAGTCCGGCAATCGCCCCGCCCAGCACAAAGGCCAGCATCTTGTAGGCGCCGACGTCAATGCCCATCAGGCCTGCGGCGGTTTCGTCTTCCTTGATCGACTCGAAGGCGCGGCCAATTTTGGAGCGGCGCAGGCGCCACAGCACAGCCAGCGTCAGCACCAGGGCCAGCGCCACGTGCCACCACTGGGTCGATTGCGCAATGCCGTTGAGGCCGAGCGCGCCGCCGGTCAGGGATTCAGTGTTGAGCACCGCAATGCGCACCACTTCGCCAAAGGCCAGGGTCGCCATGGCCAGGTACACGCCGGAAAGCCTGAGGGTGGGCTTGCCGATGACAAAGGCCATCAGCGCCGGCGCCGCCATGCCGGCCAGCAGCACGACGGGAAACGGCAGGCCGTAGTTCATGGTCAGGATGGCCGAGGTGTAGGCGCCGATGCCCATGAACGCCGCATTGGCGATGGCCAGCATGCCGCAGGACAGGGTGAGGTAGATGGAAAGGGCCAGCAGCGAATTGGTGCCCAGGGTAAGCACCAGGTTGCTGTAGACCGCCCAGAAGTTGTCGAACCATTCCATGTTCAGTGACCGCCCGTCGGGCGGCAGAAAAATTGCGCGAGAGGAAATTGCATGTCAGACCTTGCGTTCTTGCAGCCGACCGAACAGGCCCTTGGGTCGCACCAGCAGGATGAGAAAGAGCAGGCCGAAGGCGACTGCGTCCCGCATGCTGGAGCCAATGTAGGCAACCGACAGCACCTCGGCAAAGCCCAGGAACAGGCCGCCTATCAGTGCGCCGCGGATATCGCCCATGCCGCCCAGGATGATCACCGCAATGCCCTTGTGCAGCATGGGTTGGCCCATGAGCGGAAACAGGGCATTCGAATACAGGCCAATGAGCACGCCGGCCACGCCGCCCAGACCGGCGGCGGCAAAAGACGTGAAGAAGAAAAGCCCCTCGACGTTGATGCCGACCAGATAGGCCGCTTTGGGGGATTCGGCAATGGCGCGCAGGGCCCGGCCGAACTGGGTTTTCTTCAGGGCCAGCAGCAGAGCGGCCATCAGTGCAAAGGACAGGAAAATGATGCCCAACTCCAGCGCCGTCAGCTGCAGGCCGCCGAACATCAAGAGATCTTCGGGCACGAGGCCGGGCGGAAAGCGCAGGCTTTCGGCGCCAAAAATGCCCTGGACGCTGTTGTTGAGAATGATGGCCACGCCGATCGTGGCAATCATGGGAATCAGGTGGGGGGCATTGCGGGCACGCAACGGCCGCAGTACCAGCACATCAACGGCCAGCCCGAGCAGGCCGCAAAACACAAATGCAAACAGCAGCGCGCCCCAGAGCGGCAAGGCAAAGCGCACGACGGCTTGCTCTGCGGCATAGGCACCGACCATGAAAATCGCGCCATGGGACAGGTTTATGACGCCCAGGACCCCGAAGATGAGGGTGAAGCCGAGTGCAAACAGGGCGTAGACGCACCCGAGTGACAAGGCATTGACGAGCTGTTGTTCAAGCATTTTGTTCTTTACACAAGCGCGCGGCCCCGCCACAGGGGTGGCGGGGCCGCGCGTTTCAGTCTTACTTCTCGATCGAGAACTTGTCGCCGCGTGTCACGCTGACGATGGCGGTCTGCTGGGCGTCGTAACCGGCTGGCTTGCCGGCTCTGTCGTTGGCGCGGCGGAAGCTGAAGGCGCCGGTCGCACCCACGTGTTTCACGGCCGGCAGGGCTTCACGCAGTGCGGTGCGATCGGCTGCCAGGTCGCCGCTGAGCTTGATCTTGCGCAGGGCCTGGGCGGCGATGTTCATGGCGTCATAGGACTGGGCCGCGAACTGGTCGGGCGCCGTCTTGAACCGGGAGGTGTAGGCGACCACGAACTTGCGGTTGGCATCAGCCTGGTTCTCGATCGACCAGGGGCTGCCCACGTACAGGCCGTCCGACTTGCCCTTGGCCAGTTCGAACACCTTGACCGAGTTCATGCCGTTGCCGCCGATGATGGGCACGTTCAGGCCCACTTGGCGGGCTTGCACCATGATGGGTGCGCCTTCAGCCAGCAGGGCCGACAGCACGATGGCATCGGGGTTGCTGGCCTTGATCTTCGTCAGCTGGGCCTTGAAGTCCACGTCGCCCTTGGCGAAGGTTTCGGTTGTCGTGACGGGGATCTTCAGGTCTTCGAGCGCCTTCTTGAAGTTGTCGTAGCCGCTCTTGGTGAACACGTCGTCGTTGCCATACAGCACGGCCACTTTCTTGATGCCGGACTTCTTGACTGCCATCTTGATGGTCTCGGGCAGCACGTCGGCTTCAGTCACCGAATTGCGGAACACGTAGTCACCGATGGAGGTGATGCCGTCGGCTGTGTTGGACGTACCAAAGGCCACGGTCTTGGCGGCTTGGGCAATCGGGTCGGCGGCCTGTGCCGAGTTCGACAGCGTGGGGCCGAACACCATCAGCACCTTGTCCTGAAAAATCAGTTTCTTGAAGACGTTGATGGCTTCTTCTTTTTTGCCTTGTTCGTCTTCGACGATCAGCTGCAGCTTGTTGCCGTTGATGCCGCCGGCGGCATTGATTTCATCGGCCGCGAGCTGGAAGCCGTTGCGGATGGCAACGCCGTACTGCGCGGCGCCGCCCGACAGGGCCTCGGCTACACCGATCCGGATGTCTGCTGCACTGGCGCTGGTGCTGAAGGTGGCAGCCAAGGCAAGAGAAAGCAAAGAAGCCGTGAAAATTTTTTGTCTCATTTGAAAGTCCTTGTTGAAATGCACGGTCGAAAGCAGGAGGGATGATTTTACATATCCCGGCCATCCCCGCAGCAAGCGCGCCCGTTGGACCCGGTGCCGGCTCGGGAATTCTGGATGGCTGGCCTTGTTGCGGGGGAATCACCACCGCGTTTGGTATCATGATCCGTTACGCAACAACAGGTGTGCCGGAGACAATCCATGTTCAAGAAATTCAACAAATCGCTTATCGTCACTGCCCTGTCCGCCTTGTCGGTCAGT
Source organism: Rhodoferax sp. MLSD5-FHT05B10 (assembly GCF_058793415.1). Taxonomy (NCBI): domain Bacteria; kingdom Pseudomonadati; phylum Pseudomonadota; class Betaproteobacteria; order Burkholderiales; family Comamonadaceae; genus Rhodoferax; species Rhodoferax sp. MLSD5-FHT05B10. Next base: position 265,574 of record NZ_JBXAFT010000005.1, read on the forward strand.
CTGGCCTGGGCCGACATCAATGTCGGCGTATCGGTATCGGCCACGGGGCCGGCGGCCTCGCTCGGCATTCCGCAAAAGAACACCGTTGCCCTGTTCCCGAAGACCATTGGCGGGCAAAAGGTCAACTACATTGTTCTGGACGATGCCACCGACACCACGGCGGCAGTGAAGAACATCAAGAAGCTGATCAGCGAAAACAAGGTCGATGTGGTTATCGGTTCGAGCACCACGCCGAACTCCCTGGCCATGATGGATGTGGCTGCCGAGGCCGAGACGCCCATGATTTCGCTGGCCGGTTCGGCCATCGTTGTCGAGCCGATGGACAGCAAGCGGGCCTGGGTTTTCAAATCGGCCCAAAACGATGCCCACATGGCAACGGCCATTGTGGAGCACATGAACAGCCAGAACGCGCAGACCGTCGGCTTCATCGGCTTTGCGGATGCCTATGGCGAGGGCTGGTTCAAGGAATTCGCCAAAATCGCCGAAGTCCGCAAACTGCGGATTGTTGCCAGTGAGCGCTACCAGCGCAACGACACCTCCGTGTCCGGCCAGATCCTGAAGATTCTTGCCGCCAAGCCCGACGCGGTCCTCATTGCCGCCGCCGGAACGCCGGGCGTGCTGCCCGAGAAGACGCTGAAGGAAAAAGGATACAAGGGTCTGATCTACCAGACGCACGGCATTGCCAACCCCGACTTCCTGCGCGTCGGTGGCAAGGACGTCGAGGGCACCTTCCTGCCGATCGGGCCGGTTGTGGTGGCTTCCCAGTTGCCTGATGGTTATCCCAACAAGAAGGCGGGTCTGGACTACGTTGCCAAATACGAGGCCGCGTACGGCAAGGGCTCGGTCAGCTCGTTCGGCGCCCATGCCTGGGACGCGGGCCTGCTGCTGCAAAACGCCATTCCGCGTGCCCTGGGCAAGAAGGTGCAGCCGGGAACCAAGGAGTTCCGTGCCGCATTGCGTGAAGCGCTGGAAAACACCCGCAACCTGTCTGCCGCGCATGGCGTTTTCAACCTCAGCGCCCAGGACCACCAGGGTTTTGACCAGCGCGCCCGCGTGATGGTCAAGATCGAAGGCGGCACCTGGAAGCTGATCAAGTAAGCGCTGCGCAGTAACGAGGGTGCGAATGCGGCAAGGAATGTCCGGCTCATTGCCGCTGTGCTGAGGTTTTGGTTCTGATGGATTTGCAGATTGCCCTGTTACTCGGACAGGATGGCATCACCAATGGTGCCATCTATGCGCTCCTGGCTCTGGCGCTGGTTCTGGTGTTCGCGGTCACACGCGTCATTTTTATCCCGCAGGGCGAATTCGTGGCCTTTGGCGCGCTCAGTCTGGCCAGCCTGCAGGCCGGCAAGTTGCCAGGAACGCTCTGGTTGCTGATCGGTCTGGGTGCGGTCACCGCGCTCGTCGAGGTCGCCACTGCGCTGCGTGCGCGCCAGTTGCAGCGCATCCCGGTGCTCCTGCTGTTCAATTGCGGCGTGCCGCTGCTGCTGGCCGGACTGCTGTTTGCCGTGCCGCTGGCGACCCTGCCGCTGGCTGTGCAGGTGGTTCTGGCGCTGCTGCTGGTTGTGCCGCTGGGACCGATGGTCTACCGGCTGGCCTATCAGCCGATTGCCGAGGCCTCGGTCCTGGTGCTGCTGATTGTCTCGATTGCCGTGCACGTCACGCTGACCGGTTTTGGCCTTCTTTTCTTCGGCGCCGAGGGCTCGCGCACGGCGCCGTTCACGGATGTCAGTTTTGAAATAGGCGACACCCTGTTGCAGGGGCAGACGATCCTCGTCGTCGCGGTGAGCGCCGCGTTGATCTGTGCCCTGTATTTCTTCTTTGAGCGCACGATCTACGGCAAGGCCTTGCGTGCCACGGCGATGAACCGCACCGGTGCCCGCCTGCTGGGCATTTCGGCGACCGTGGCCGGACGGTGGTCATTTACGTTGGCGGCCGCCATCGGCGCGTTCTCCGGCGTTCTGATCGCACCGATCACGACCATCTATTACGACTCCGGATTCCTCATCGGTCTGAAGGGCTTCGTGGGGGCCATCGTTGGTGGTCTGGCGAGCTACCCTGTAGCCGCTGCCGGTGCCGTTCTGGTTGGCCTGCTGGAGTCGTATTCGTCGTTTTATGCCAGCGCCTTCAAGGAGGTGATCGTCTTCACGCTGATCATTCCGGTGCTGCTGTGGCGTTCGCTCAATACCCGCGTGACCGAGGACGAAGAATGAAGCGGGCCTATCTGCGCCATCTTCCGGTGGCCCTTTTCATCGTCGTGCTGGCGCTTGCGCCGTTGTGCGTGTCCGAGTTTTCCGTGACACTGCTGGACTACATCGGCCTGTCGGCGCTGGTGGCCCTGGGCCTGGTGCTGCTGACCGGCGTCGGCGGCCTGACCTCCTTCGGCCAGGCGGCATTTGTCGGCCTGGGTGCCTACACCACGGCCTACCTGAGCACGGCGCACGGCGTTTCGCCGTGGCTGGCACTGTGCGCGGGGCTGTTGATCACCCTGTTCGTGGCGCTAGCCCTGGGGTTCATCACCTTGCGCCTGTCGGGGCACTTCCTGCCGCTGGGCACCATTGCCTGGGGCATCAGCCTCTATTTCCTGTTCGGCAATATCGAATGGCTGGGCGGGCATACCGGTATCAGCGGCATTCCCGTGCTCGATTTCTTCGGTATCGAATTGAAGTCGCCCCAGCAGTTCTACTACCTGATCTGGATGGTTGTCATGGGGGCCATGCTGGCCACCCGCAACCTGCTCGATTCGCGCGAAGGCCGGGCGATACGCGCGCTCAAGGGCGGCACGCTGATGGCCGAGGCGATGGGGGTCAACACGCCGCGCTCGAAGATCGTCATTTTCACGATTGCGGCGCTTTTTGCCTGCATCTCCGGCTGGTTGTATGCGCACCTGCAGCGCTTCGTCAATCCGACGCCCTTTTCCCTGGCGCAGGGCATCGAATACCTGTTCATGGCGGTCATCGGTGGCGTGGCCAATGTCTGGGGTGCGCTGCTCGGCGCCGGCCTGATCACGCTGCTCAAGCAGTGGCTGCAGGACTGGCTGCCGCAACTGCTCGGGCAAAGCGGCAACTTCGAGGTCATTGTCTTTGGCGTGCTGATGATCGTCATGCTGCAGCGGGCGCGCGACGGTTTGTGGCCGATCATCCTGGGCTGGTGGCCGCAGCGCCCGGCCTCCCGGGCCACCTTCGCCGGCGCTGCCCTGGCGCGCCGCCAGCCACCGGTGGCAGGGACCCTCTTGCTGGAAGTGAAGGACGCCAGCAAGCGTTTCGGCGGGCTGGTGGCCAACAACCGCATGAATCTCTGCGTTTCCAGCGGGGAGGTGATGGCCCTGATCGGGCCGAACGGCGCCGGCAAAAGCACGCTGTTCAATGCCATTTCCGGGGTTGACCCGGTCAGTTCCGGCGAAGTCCATTTTCTGGGCGAGGCGGTCCAGGCCTTGGGCGCGCGTGAAATCGCCCGCCGGGGCATGAGCCGGACCTTCCAGCACGTGCGCTTGCTGCCGACGATGAGCGTGCTGGAGAACGTCGCCATCGGCGCGCACATGCGCGGGCGGAAAAATTTCCTGCATGCCGCTTTCCGCACCGAGCGCGCCGAAGAGGCCAGTCTGCTGCATGAGGCAGCCCTGCAGATCGAGCGCTGCGGCCTGGGCGGACACGAGAACGACGCAGCAGGCAGCCTGCCGCTGGGCAAGCAGCGCCTGGTCGAGATTGCCCGCGCACTGGCCGCCGACCCCAGCCTGCTGCTGCTCGACGAGCCGGCCGCCGGCTTGCGCTACCTGGAAAAGCAGACGCTGGCCGCACTGCTGCGCCGCCTGCGTGCTGAGGGGATGGGCATTCTTCTGGTCGAGCACGACATGGATTTTGTGATGGGCCTGGCCGACCGTGTGGTCGTCATGGAGTTTGGCGAGAAGCTCGCCGAAGGGCGGCCCGAGGAAGTGCAGCGCAACCCTGCGGTGCTGGAAGCCTATCTTGGCGGGGTGGCATAGTGGAAACGCGCGATTCAACTCTGAACCCACCCTTGCTGGAGGTGCACGACCTGTCGGTCCGCTACGGCAAGGTCGAGGCCCTGCAGCATATCGATCTGACCATTCGTCAGGGCGATATCGTGACGGTCATCGGTCCCAATGGCGCCGGCAAGACAACCCTGCTGACCGCCTTGATGGGCCTGTTGCCGACACGGGGCGAGGTGGCCTATTGTGGCGAGCGGCTGGGTGCCGAGCACGCTGTCGAGCACCGCGTGCGCCAAGGCATGACGCTGGTTCCGGAGAAACGCGAGCTGTTCGCCGAGATGAGCGTCGAAGACAATTTGCTGCTGGGCGCCTTCGACCGTTACCGGGGCGGCCATCGCGACCATCTGGAGACGATGGACCACGTATTCAGCCTGTTTCCGATTCTGCTGCGCCGCCGCGAGCAGAGTGCTGGCACGTTGTCCGGCGGCGAGCGCCAGATGCTGGCCATGGGGCGCGCCCTCATGGCCAAGCCCAAGCTGCTGATGCTGGACGAGCCGAGTCTGGGCCTGGCGCCGCTGATCATCAAGGACATCTTCCGCATTGTTGCGGCGCTCAAGAGCAGCGGTGTTTCCATTCTGCTGGTGGAACAGAACGCGCGCGCCGCCCTGCAGGTTTCGGACTATGCCTACGTGCTGGAAAACGGCGAAATTTCGCTTAGTGGCCCCAGCGCCGAACTGGCGAACGATCCCCGCGTCATCGCGAGCTATCTGGGGCTCGGCGGAAAGCACGCCTGATTTTCCGCGCCTGGCCAATCGACCCGGCGGCGCGGCCGCTGCAGTGGCCCCGGGGCTTGCGCCTGCAGTCCGCGGTCAGCCCTGCGCCACCGGTAGGCCTGGCGTATTGCTCCACTCGCTCCAGCTGCCGGCATACAGCGCGGTAGGGCCCAGCCCGGCGACTTCCATGGCGAGGATGTTGGGCACGGCACTGACGCCGCTGCCGCAGTGGTGCACCACGGTGGCCGGGTCGCGCTCGCCCAGCAGCGCGAGGAACTCGGCTTTGAGCTGCGCCGCCGGTTTGAAGCGGCCGTCCGCCCCCAGGTTGTCGGTAAACGGGCGGTTGAGGGCTCCGGGAATGTGGCCGGCAATGGGGTCCAGCGGCTCCACCTCGCCGCGAAAGCGCGGTGCGCCCCGCGCATCGAGCACGGTCTGGCCAGCGCGGCCCAAGTTCTCCGCTATGGTTTTGGTAGCTGTCAACGCAAGCAGTTCGGGCCTTAGAGCGTAATTTCTTGCTGAAAAAGCGCCTTGGGGTCCGCTGGCAAGCGCACCGCCCGCCGCCTGCCAGGCTTGCAGACCGCCATCGAGTACGGCCACGTTGGCATGGCCAGCCCATTTCAGCATCCACCACAGGCGTCCGCAGTAATTGGCTCCCTGGCGGTCGTAGACCACGGCCTGCAGGGTGTTGTCCAGGCCCACGGAGCCGAGCCAGGCGGCGAAGGCTTCGCGGGTGGGCAGGGGGTGACGGCCACCCGAGGCGGCGGTGCCGGGCACCGGCTTGCCGGTGGCCGGGTCCTTGGGGGCGCTCAGGTGCTGGTCGAGGTGGGCATACACCGCGCCGGGAATGTGGGCCTGGGCGTACATGGCTGCACCCGCGGCGGGTTGCATCAGGTCAAAGCTGCAGTCAAACACCCGGCAGGGCTGGCCGCTGGCGAGCAAAGCCTGCAATTCGGTGGCGGAGATGAGCGTGGTGTACATGGCGGGCCTCTCAGTGTTCTTCCGCGGGGGTGTCGGGCAACGCGCGCGAGCGCAGCACCGTGGCCAGCACGCCGCTGGAGACGATGACCGCAATGCCGGCCCAGCCGATGGGGGCAATGTGGTCACCGAACAGGGTCAGGCTGAAGATGGCGGCGAACACAATGCCGGTGTACTGCATGCTGGCCACCACCAGCGTGGCGCCGTGGCTGTAGGCGCGGGTCATGCACCACTGGCCCAGCGAGGCCAGCACGCCAATCGGAATGACCCAGGCGGCGGACTGCCAGCTGACCGAGGACCATGGGGTCAGGCCGGTGAACAGCGCGCCCACGGCGCCCACCAGGGTGGTGCCCACCGAAAAATAGAACACCGTGCGTTCCTCCGGCTCGCCGGCCTTGCCCAGGGCTGTGACCTGGAGATAGGCCAGTGCCGCGCCCATGCCCGAGAGCAGGCCAATGACGCCGGCAAAGAGCTGGTTCTGGTCGATGGTGGGGCGCAGGGTCATCACCACGCCGACAAAGCCCAGCAGCACGGTGCCCAGCAGCGGCCCCTGTTTCTGGGGCGCTCCGTACAGCAGGGCGCCCCCGACGATGAAGGCAGCCACCCACACGCCGCTCATGTAGTTCAGGGTCATGGCGGTGGCCAGCGGCAGGTGGGCAATGGCGTAGAACCAGGTGCTCAGCGACAGCACGCCGATGGTGCTGCGCCACAGGTGCATCATGGGCACCGGGGTGCGCAGGCGCGCGCCGCGGGCGCGCACCACCAGCGCCATGAATGCGACGCTGACCAGCCCGCGGTAGAACACCAACTCGGAGGTGCCAAAGCTGGCCGAGGCGAACTTGATGCCCACCGCCATGGTGGCAAAGAAGAACGAAGCCAGGACCATCCACAGGGCCTGCATCAGAGCCCTAGTTGGCGGCGGTACCAGGCGTGGAAATGCTCCATGCCGTCTTCCATGGGGCTCTGGTAGGGGCCCACTTCGTTGTCACCGCGTGCCAGCAGGGCGGCACGCCCGGCGTCCATGCGCTCGCCGATCTCGTCGTCCTCGATGCAGGTTTCCATGTAGGCGGCGCGCTGGGCCTCGACAAACTCGCGCTCGAAGGCCGCGATTTCCTCGGGGTAGTAGAACTCCACCATGTTCATGGTCTTGTTCGGTCCCATGGGGTGCAGGGTCGAGACCGTCAGCACGTGCGGGTAGGCCTCCACCATGATGTGGGGGTAGTAGGTGAGCCAGATGGCGCCAAAGGTGGGGGCCTTGCCGGCGCGGTAGGCCAGCAGCGCCTGGTGCCAGCGCTTGTAGACCTCGGAGCCGCCACCGGCCTGCGCGGCCGCCAGCCCCTTGGCCACGCCCACGGTCTGCACCGAGTAGTTGTCCTTGAACTCCCAGCGCAGGTCGTCGCAGGTGACGAACTGGCCCAGTCCGGGGTGGAAGGGGCCGACGTGGTAGTCCTCCAGATAGACCTCGATGAAGGTCTTCCAGTTGTAGTTGCACTCGTGCAGTTCCACATGGTCGAGCACAAAACCGTCAAATGCCAGCGCGGCGCGCGGGCCCATGCCAGCCAGGTCGGCGGCGATGTCGCGGCCGTTGTCCTCGAACAGCAGGCCGTTCCACTCGCGCAGCTTGTAGTTGTTGAGGTTCAGGCAGGGGTCGTGGTCGAAATGGGGCGCGCCGATCAGGGTGCCGGTCGGGTGCTCGCCCGAGGGGGCGGCGCTGTAGGTCCACCGGTGGATGGGGCACACGATGTTGCCCCCGCCGTTCTGGCTGAGGTTGCCACGGCCCTTGAGCATGACGGCCTGCCGGTGGCGGCACACGTTGGACACCAGTTCCACCCCGCTGGCGTTGCGCACCAGCGCCCGGCCTTCCTGCTCTTGGGGCAGGGCGTAGTAGTCGCCGATATTGGGGACGCTCAGGGCGTGCCCGACGTAACGGGGCCCCTGCTGGAAGATGCCTTGCATCTCGCGGGCATACAGCGCCGGGTCAAAGTAGCTCGAAACGGGTAACTGGGTGTTGCCAACGGCAGTAGCGCGGGAAGGCTGCATGGGAATGACGTTTGCAGGCGGTTCGCTACCTGGGGCAGGGAAGGTCTTGCACAATTTTTGCACAACTCGGTCCTCAAAAGAGACAAAAAACCCCTCAAAGAGGGGCTTGGAGGGCAGCTACCTCGAGAGCTGCCGGGACGCTGATTGTACCCGGGGGGCGAATTTCCAGCCAGAACGCCTAAAATCGCGGTTTACTGTTTTCCGCCCATTTTCATGCCCAAGGCCAGTGCCACTTCCCCTGCCGCGTCGAACGCCGCCGCCCCTGCCGTAATCCCTGCCACCTACGAGGCCGCCATGGCGGAGCTGGAGCAGCTGGTGGCGCGCCTGGAATCGGGCGAGATGCCGCTGGACCAGCTGCTGAGCGGCTACCAGCGCGGGGCGCAGCTGCTGCAGTTCTGCCGTGACCGCCTGCAAGCCGTGGAAGACCAGATCAAGGTGCTGGACGAAGGCACGCTCAAGGCCTGGAAGCCCCAATGAGCGCCGCCACCGCTTTCCCCGATACCCCCGTTGCCGCGTTCAATCTGGACGCCTGGAGCCGCGTGCGCCTGGCGCAGGTCGAACAGGCGCTGGGCCGCTGGGTCACCGCCGAGGCGCCGCAAGGGCTGGACCATGGCGCGCCTGCGGCACTGGTGGAGGCCATGCGCTACGCCGTGCTGGATGGCGGCAAGCGCCTGCGCCCGTTGCTGGTGCTGGCCACCCATGAGGCGGTCTGCGACCCCGCGGACACCGGTGCCGCGCACGCTGCCATGCGGGCGGCCTGCGCGGTGGAGCTGATTCACGCTTACTCGCTGGTGCATGACGACATGCCCTGCATGGACAACGACGTGCTGCGTCGGGGCAAACCCACGGTGCACGTGCAGTTCGGCGAGGCCAGCGCCCTGCTGGCCGGTGACGCTTTGCAGGCCCTGGCGTTTGAATTGCTCACGCCGCTGGATGGCTCGGTTCCCGAGGCCACGCAGGCGCGCCTGTGCGGCCTGCTGGCCCGTGCCGCGGGCAGCGCTGGCATGGCGGGTGGTCAGGCCATCGACCTGGCAAGCGTGGGTCTGCCCCTGACCGAGCGCCAGTTGCGCGAGATGCACGAGCTCAAGACCGGTGCGCTGTTGCAGGGCAGTGTGATGATGGGGGCCCGCTGCGGGACGCCGGATGCGCGGGTCCTGGCGGCTCTGGAGTCCTACGGCTCGGCCATCGGCCTGGCCTTCCAGGTGGTGGACGACATTCTGGATGTGACCGCCGATTCGGCCACCCTGGGCAAAACGGCCGGCAAGGACGCCAGCAACGACAAGCCCACCTACGTCTCCCTCATGGGCCTGCCGGCCAGCCAGGCCTATGCTCGACGCCTGCTGGACCAGGCCCTGACGGCGTTGGACCGCAGCGGACTGCCCCACACGCAGGCCTTGCGTGCACTGGCCGACATGGTGGTGAACCGCGTCTGCTGATGCAGGTGAAAATTTGAATCAAATGAGCCGCTAGCCCCTTATGAATATGCGCAAGCAGCTACTGAAACAATAGCATATGCCGAAAAATCTGTACCCCCTGCTGGAGACCATCAACGACCCGGCCGACCTGCGCCAGGTTCCGCGAGACCAGTTGCGCGAGCTGACCGACGAGTTGCGTGCCTACCTGCTCGACAGCGTGGCCAAGACCGGTGGGCACCTGAGTTCCAACCTCGGCACCGTGGAACTTACCGTGGCCCTGCACTATGTGTTCAACACCCCGCAGGACCGGCTGGTGTGGGATGTGGGCCACCAGACCTATCCGCACAAGATCCTCACCGGACGGCGTGCCCGCATGGCCACGCTGCGCCAGCTGGGGGGGCTCTCCGGGTTTCCGCAACGCGCGGAAAGCGAGTTCGACACCTTCGGCACGGCGCACTCCAGTACCTCCATCTCCGCCGCGCTGGGCATGGCGCTGGCCGCGCGCATCCAGGGCGAGGAACGCCACGCGGTGGCTATCATCGGCGACGGCGCCATGACGGCCGGCATGGCCTTCGAGGCGTTGAACAACGCGGGCGTGGCCGACTGCAACCTGCTGGTCATCCTCAACGACAACGACATGAGCATCAGCCCGCCCGTGGGCGCGCTCAACCGCTACCTGGCGCAGCTGATGAGCGGGCAGTTCTACGCCGCAGCCAAGAACGTGGGCCGCAGCGTGCTGAAGAATGCACCGCCCCTGCTGGAGCTGGCCAAGCGCCTGGAGCAGCAGGCCAAGGGCATGGTGGTGCCGGCCACGCTGTTCGAGAAATTCGGTTTCAACTACATCGGCCCCATCGATGGGCACGACCTGGACTCACTGATCCCCACGCTGGAAAACATCAAGCAGCTCAAGGGCCCGCAGTTCCTGCATGTGGTCACCAAGAAAGGCCAGGGTTACAAGCTGGCCGAGGCCGACCCCGTGGCCTACCACGGCCCCGGCAAGTTCGATCCCAGCGTGGGCCTGCAAAAGCCTGCCGTGGCGCCCAAGACGACGTTCACTCAGGTGTTCGGCCAGTGGCTGTGCGACATGGCGGAGCACGACAAGCGGCTGGTGGGCATCACCCCGGCCATGCGCGAGGGCTCGGGCATGGTCGAATTCGAGCAGCGCTTTCCTGCGCGCTACTTCGACGTCGGCATTGCCGAGCAGCACGCGGTGACCTTTGCCGCCGGTCTGGCGGCCGAGGGGCTCAAGCCCGTGGTGGCCATTTACTCCACCTTCCTGCAGCGCGCCTACGACCAGCTCATCCACGACGTCGCCATCCAGAACCTGCCGGTGGTGTTTGCGCTGGACCGCGCCGGCCTGGTGGGGGCTGACGGCGCCACCCACGCCGGCGCCTACGACATCCCGTTCCTGCGCTGCATTCCCAACGTCAGCGTGGCCTGTCCGTCCGACGAGAACGAGTGCCGCCAGTTGCTGTGCACCGCGTACGAGCAGGACCACCCGGTGGCCGTGCGCTACCCACGTGGCGCTGGCGCCGGAGTGGCGGTGCAGCCCGGCCTGCGAGGCCTGCCTTTTGGCAAGGGCGAGATCCGTCGCCAGGGCAGCGGCATTGCCATCCTGGCCTTTGGAACCCTGCTGCACCCGGCTTTGCAGGCGGCCGAGGCGCTGGGCGCCACGGTGGTCAATATGCGCTGGGCCAAGCCGCTGGATACCGCCTTGCTGCTGCAGGTGGCCGCCAATCACCAGGCGCTCGTTACGGTGGAAGAGGGTGCCACCATGGGCGGCGCCGGCAGCGCGGTGACCGAAGCGCTGCATGCCGCTGGGGTGCTGTTGCCGGTGCTGCAGCTGGGGCTGCCAGACGTGTTCATTGAGCACGGTGATCCGGCCAAGCTGCTGGCCCTGCAGGGGCTGGACGCGCCGGGCATCCAGGCGTCCATTGCACAGCGCTTTGCCGAGCTGTTGGCACCTCGGGCACGCGCCGCTTGACAGGCTGGTAGCCGCGCCCCGGGAGTCCGTCGCCCGCCGCAGCGGGGTGGGCCACTGCCTTCCGGTGGAGTGCGACAACGCTGTCTTGGTTTTGTAGCCGTTTTGTCATATGCGTTTGGCAACATCACGCCATGACACTACTTGCCAATTTGCGTATCCGTTCGCGGCTGATGTTGCTGCTGGTCTTCTCGGTGGTTGCCCTGGTGGGGCTGGGGGCATTCGCCTCGCTCACCATCAAGCGGGAGGCCGACCGGGCCACGGCCTTTATCGACGGGGAGTTTGAATCGGTACGCGCGGTCAGCGATGTCCGCTTTGCCATCGGGAACGCGCGCCGTTACGAGAAGGACGTGTTCCTGAACATGGGCGATGAAGCCCAGACCGAACGCTATACCGGCTTGTGGAACGGCGAGATCGTCGCGATCCGCAAGGCCATTACCCATGCCCAGGACCTGGCTCACCCCGCCGAAGCTGCCCGGCTGCAGGACATGCTCACCGGAATCGACGGCTATGCCAAGGGGTTCAAGGACATCCTGGGTCATCTGGAGCGGGGGGAGTTGAATGACCCCTGGGCTGCCAACAAGGCCATGGAGCCGCTCAAGACCTACATCGACCAGACCGACAAGGCACTGGTGGAGGTGTCCGACACCATCTCCGCGCGGGCCAACGCACGGCGCAGCGCATTGGCCATCACCGCGGGGCAGGCGCCCTGGCTGGTGGTGGCGGCCACGGCGCTGGTGTCGGTGATGGCAACCCTGCTGGTGCTGGCCATTGTCCGGTCCATCCTGGTGCCGATCCGGGATCTGCAGGTGACGGCGGATGCCTGGGGACTGGGGGACCTGAGTGTAGGTGTGCACAGCAGCGGCAAGGACGAGCTGGCGGACGTCAAGCGGGATCTGGGGCGCATGCACCAGTCCCTCACCCATCTGGTGGCACAGGTGCGCTCGGGCGTGGAGGTGGTCAACAGCAATACCAGCGAGATCGCCAGCGCCAACAACGACCTGTCGGAGCGCACCGAGAGCGCCGCCATTGCCCTGCAAAAAACAACCTCGTCCATCGACCGGCTGTCGCTGGCGGTGAAGCACACGGCCGATTCGGCTACCCAGGCCGTCGGAACGGCCGCAAATGCAACGCAGGTAGCCGTTCGCGGAGGGGATGTGGTGGCGCGGGTGGTGGACACCATGCACGCCATCAACACCTCATCGCAAAAAATTGCCGACATCATCGGCGTGATTGACAGCATTGCCTTCCAGACCAATATTTTGGCGCTCAACGCGGCGGTGGAAGCGGCCCGTGCCGGGGAGCAGGGGCGGGGCTTTGCGGTGGTGGCCAGTGAGGTGCGCAGCCTGGCCGGGCGCTCAGCCGACGCGGCCCGGGAAATCAAGTCGATCATCGATGCATCAGTCGACCAGGTGCGCGAGGGCTCGGTGCTGGTGGAAAGCGCCGGGCAGACCATGCAGGAAATTGTGCGCAGCGTGGGGCAGGTGTCGGCCGTCATCGACCAGATTCGCGTGGCGGCGCAGGAGCAGCATGAAGGCATCGGCCTCATCAGCGCGGCCATGGGAGGCATCGACCAGGCCACGCAGCAGAATGCCGCCATGGTGGAAGAGTCGGCGGCCGGCGCCATGAGTCTGGCCGAAGAGGTCAAGCACCTGCGGGGTGCCGTGTCGGTGTTCAAACTGCACCACGGCGAGGCCGGCGTGGGGCTGGCCAAGCCGGTAGCCTTGGTCGGGTATGCGTGAGAAGCGCGGGGGTGCTAGCGGCCCAGCCAGTGGCGCAGCGCGCGCAGCCGCTGGCGTGCACGGGCACGCACGGTGTGGACCATGCCGGCAACGGCGCGCCACGCCGCAGTGGCTCTGAAGCGCTGCATTAGGTTGTCCTTCCAGGGTTTCCAGCGCGCATAAAGCCGGGCAAACCATGCCAGGCGCATCAGCGCGGGCTGCGTCAGCGTGAACAGACGCGCCACGCCGGCCGTGCCCAGCACCTTGGCCGCCAGCACCACCAGCAGGCCCAGCAGGGCGTGGCCCTGGCTGATGGCGTAGAGCGCCAGCAGTTTGATGGGGAACAGCAGCAGCATCGGGACGGCAAACACCACCAGCGCGGCATAGGGCGGCAGGCGTGCAATCCATGCCTCCATGTGGGCCCACAGCGGCAGGCGGGCCAGCCGGGTCATCAGGCGCGCGAGCGGCTCCCAACCCCATTCTTCGAAGATCAGCAGCAACGCCAGCACCGGGGCCAGCGTGGCGTTGAAGGCGGCGGTCAACAGGCGTTTGAACATCGGCAGGACCTTACCTGTGTGCGGCAGGCGTGGCGGTTTGCGTGGTGCCAGCGGGCAGGGCCGGTACCCGCTGCTATTGCAGGGGGGGCAACTGGTGGACGGTCCAGATGCCGGCCGCCGTCATCAGCAGGGAACCCATGACGTGCAGGCTGGCCGTGCCCAGTGCCAGCGCGTAGCGTTGCTGCAGCAGCATGCTGACCACCTCGGCGCTGAAGCTGGAGAAGGTGGTAAGCCCTCCTAGAAAGCCTGTAACCAGGGCCAGACGCCACACTGGGTCGAGCTGGGGCAGGGCCTGGAACACGGCAACGCACATGCCGATGAGATAGCCGCCCACCAGATTGGCCACCAGGGTGCCCCAGGGGATGACGCCTCCGGGGCTCAGCCACAGCCCCAGGCCCCAACGGGCCAGTGCGCCCACGCTGGCGCCCACGCAAATTGCAATCACAGACAACATGGCCCTAGTTTGCCATCTTTTGCCGGGCCATTTGCCGGGTTACGAACGCGCGTGCGTGACCCCGCCATCGACCACCAGCGTGGACCCCACGACATAGTCGCCGGCGCGCGAGGCCAGGTAGATGGCCGCGCCGGCCATGTCCTCATCGGTCCCGATGCGCCCGGCCGGGATGTGGTGCGACACCTCTTCGGCATGGTCGCGTGCGAGCTTGTTCATGTCCGACGCAAAGGCTCCGGGCGCGATGGCGCTGACCACGATGTTGTCCTGGATCAGCCGCAGCGCCATGCGCCGCGTCATGTGGATCAGGCCGGCTTTGCTGGCCGCATAGGAGTAGGTTTCCATGGGGTTTACCGATACCCCGTCAATGGACGCAATGTTGATGACCTTGGCCGGCCGGGCTCCTCCATTGGCGGCCGCCGCCGTGCGCAGCAGGCCGGCCAGGGCCTGGGTCAGGAAGAAGGGGGTCTTGAGGTTGAGGTCAACCACCTTGTCCCAGCCCGATTCGGGAAATTCATCGAAGGGCGCGCCCCAGGCAGCGCCGGCGTTGTTGACCAGGATGTCGAGCGAGGTCTCGTGCCGGCCGTAAGCGGCAGCCAGGGCCTTGGCACCCTCCACCGTGGACACGTCAACCGGCAGGGATACGCATTTGCCCAGTGCCGACAATTCCTGGGCCGTCTGATCACAGGCAGCCGCCTTGCGCGCGGTGATGTAGACCGTGGCGCCCTGGGCCAGAAAGCCAGCGGCAATCATGCGGCCAATGCCGCGCGAGCCGCCAGTGACCAGGGCGGTGCGGCCTTTGAGGGTGAAAAGTTCGCTGGTGTTCATGGGGGAGTCTCCTTGTGTTGTGGGGTCATGGGATGGCAAGTGTCGCCGCGCGCTGCAAGCGTAGCCGCAAGGCGCGGGGCCGACCGTCGCCGACGTGCCATCCTGGCGGGCGGCGGGGGGCATGAAAAAAACCCGCCGCAGCGGGTTTTTGGAGGGAGGCCGGGAGATTACTTCTTGGCGGCGCTGGCGGCGGGCTTGGGCGCTTCGGCTTTGGCATCTGCCTTGGCTTTTTTCGCTTCTTCAGCCTTCATTTTGGCTTCAGCTTTGGAGTCTTTCTCTTCCTTCTTGGCGGCGGGGGCTGCGGCAGCGTCCTTGAAGCCGGCGCCGTTGACCGTCAGGCCTTCGGCGGAAAACTTGGCGGCGTTGCCTTCGCCCACGCCCTTGACGCGTTCAATGAAGTCGTTCCAGTCCTTGAAACTCCCTTTTTTACGCTCATCCAGGATCTTGGTGGAGATGGCCGGGCCAATGCCCTTGATGCCGTCGAGCTCGGCGGCAGTGGCTTTGTTGACGTCGACGGCGGCAAAGGCGGCGGCGGCGTACAGCATGGCCACGATGGCCAGGATTTTTTTCAACATGGGTTGGTTCCTTCAGGGTAGGCGATGAACTCGGACCAGTGACACCAGGGCTCTGGTGTCCACTGGATAACGGTTCGGCATCTGCCATGCCGTCAGGGTAAACCCGGAATTGCGCCGGTCAGCCTTGCGCCGCCAGGGCCTGCACGTAGCGGCGCACGCCGGTTTGCACATCGGCGAACACATGCTGGCAGCCGGCGCTGCGCAGGGCGCCGAGGTCGGCCTGGGTGTAGCTCTGGTATTTGCCGCGCAATGCGTCGGGGAAGGTGATGTACTCAATCAGGCCTGCCGATGCGGCCTGTTCCAGCGTGAGCGGGCCCTCGCCACGCTGCTGGCGCAGGGTGTTGACGACGGTGAGGGCGACGTCGTTGAACGGCTGCGCGCGACCGGTGCCCAGGTTGAAGATGCCCGATTCGCCCGGATGGTCGAAGAACCAGAGATTCACCGCCACCACGTCGTCGATGAAGACGAAGTCGCGCATTTGGCCGCCAGCAGCGTAACCACCGTACTCGCCAAACAGCTTGACCTTGCCCTCGGCCTGAAACTGGTGGAACTGGTGGAACGCCACGCTGGCCATGCGGCCCTTGTGCTGCTCGTGGGGACCGTAGACGTTGAAGTAGCGAAAGCCGACGACCTGGTTGGTCTTGCCCGCCTTGGTGCGCTGGAAGTCGGACCCGCATTCGCGGCGCATGCGCTGGTCAAACAGCAGCTTGGAGTAGCCGTAGACATTGAGGGGGCGCTCAAAGGCCGGGTCTTCGCGGAAGGTTTCCGAGCCGCCGTAGGTGGCGGCCGAGGAGGCATAGAGCAGGCGCGCGCCACGCTTCTGGCAGGCGTGGAACAGGTTGCACGACAGCGTGTAGTTGTTGTCCATCATGTACTTGCCGTCCTGCTCCATGGTGTCGCTGCAGGCGCCTTCGTGGAAAACCGCTTCGATCTGGCCGTACGCACCGTTGACAAATGCGTCGTAGAAAGTGTCCACGTCCACGTAGTCGGAGATGCGCAAATCGACCAGGTTGCGGAATTTGTCGCCCTGTTTGAGGTCATCAACGGCGATGATGTCGTCGATGCCGCGGGCGTTGAGCCCCTTGATGATGTTGCTGCCAATGAAGCCGGCGGCGCCGGTTACTACGATGCGGGTCATGGTGTTCTCTTTTCAGTCAGGCGGTGGCAAACAGCTCGTCAAAGCTTACCGTGGCGGTGCCGAATTTGCCAACGACCAGGCCACCGGCCTGGTTGGCGATGGGGACGGCATCGCGCAGGCTGACGCCGGCCGCCACCAGGGCCGCCATGGTGGCGATGACCGTATCACCGGCACCGGTGACGTCAAACACTTCGCGCGCCTGGGCGCTGACATGCAGTTCACCCTGGGCGTCAAACAGGGTCATGCCCTCTTCGCTGCGCGTGAGCAGCACGGCCTCCAGGTTTAGCTGCTGGCGCAATTGCTGGACTTTGGCGCGCAAGTCGTCTTCGTCGCGCCAGTTGCCGATGACCTGCTGCAGCTCGGCGCGGTTGGGGGTGATGACGCTGGCGTTCTGGTAGCGCGTGTAGTCGCTTCCCTTGGGGTCCACCAGAATGGGTTTGCCGGCGGCGCGCGCGCGCGCGATCATGTCGGTGATGTGGGCCAGCCCGCCCTTGCCGTAGTCCGAAAACAGCACAGCGTCGTGCAGGGGCAGCAGGTTCTCGAACGCGGCCGTCTGCGAAGCCAGTATTTCGCTCTTGGGCGTGTTTTCAAAGTCGAGCCGCAGCAGCTGCTGCTGGCGCCCGATGACGCGCAGCTTGACAGTGGTCTTGAGGTCGGCATCGCGCCCGAAATGGGTCTGGATGCCGGTGTTGGCAACCAGGGCTTCAAGCTTGTGGCTGGCTTCGTCGTCGCCTACGACGGTCAGCAGGGAAGCCTGGGCGCCCAGGGTCACCACGTTGTAGGCCACGTTGGCGGCGCCACCGTTGCGTTCCTCTTCGCGTGTGATGCGCACCACGGGTACCGGGGCCTCGGGGGAGATGCGGTCCACCGCACCGTACCAGTAGCGGTCCAGCATGACGTCGCCGACGACCAGCACGCGCGCGGCCGCCATTTGTTCTCGGGATATTTTCATGGAATTGACGTGTGGGGTCATAGCTCTTCTACGCGCCGCGCCGGGTAGCTGTCCCAGGCCTGGCAGCCCGGGCATTGCCAGAAGTGCAGCTTGGCTTCAAAGCCGCAGGCCGCGCAGCGGTAGCGGGTCAGGGGTTTGACGGCGTGGTCCAGTGCCCGCTGCACCTGGGGGTGAAACTGCTCGTGTTCAAGCTTCTCGCCGGCAATCCATTTGGCGGCTGCCACCAGCGAAGGCTCTTGCTCCAGGTGGCGCGCATACCACTCACGGGCACTGGCGCTGGGTGCGCCGCTGGCGGCTTCCAGTGTCACGATGGCGTCGAGCACGTCCAGCGACGGGGCCTGGGCATAGGCGGCCTTGAATTGCTCCAGTGTGCGCAGGCCCTGGTGGGCCGCGATGGCGTACTGGGCTAGCGGTGCTGCAATCAAGCCCATGGCGGTGGGTGCGGCGACCATGGCATCGGCCAGCGTGTCGCAGGCCAGGGCGGGCTGGCCCAGCGTGCTCTGGATCTGCGCCAGGTCCATGCGCGGGCGGGGTGCTTCAGGGGCAATCTGCACGGCTTGGAGCAGATGCGCCTGGGCCTGCGGGATGTCGTGGGCTGCCACGCAGGCTGCGGCCTGCTCGCACAGGTAGTGGGACAGGCGCCCGGTAAAGCTGCCCTGGCCGGATGTCTGCAGCTTCTGGGCCACCTGTGCCGCGTGCTCCCAGTCGCGCGAGCGTTCGTAGTTGGCCAGCAGCGCCAATCGGGCCTGGGCTTCAAAGCGCGTGCCTTCCAACTTGATCAGGGCTTCTTCTGCGCGGTCCAGCAGGCCGGCCTTCAGGTAGTCCAGCGCCAGCGCGTGCTGGGCTCGGTGGCGGTCGTCTTCGCTCAGGTCACCCCGCGAGAGCAGGTGCTGATGGACCCGCACCGCGCGCTCGTATTCACCGCGGCGGCGAAACAGGTTGCCCAATGCGAAGTGCAGCTCGGAGGTGTCCGGGTCGTTCTGGACGGCCTCGATGAACGCATCGATGGCCTGGTCCTGCTGCTCGTTGAGCAGGAAATTCAGACCCTTGAAATAGGCTTTGGGGGCTTGGCGGTTCTCCATGCGCAACTGGCGCACGTCGAACCGGGAGGCCATCCAGCCCAACGCAAAGGCAAGGGACAGCCCCAGCAGTATCCAACTCAGATCAAATTCCATAGGGCGGCGGGGCAGGCGGTTTATCGGCTTCGGCGGGCACTGCGGCAACCTGGCGCGCGCGCGTTGCGTCGCGGCGGTGTTTCCACCAGCGCGGCACCATGCCCAGCACACCGATGACGAGTCCGATGGCGAAGGCAATCAGAACCACGAGAACCAGCGGGGCCGTCCATTGCTGGCCGAAGAAGAAGTGCACGGTCACGTCGTGCTGGTTGTTCAGCGCGAAGGCGAAAAGAGTAAAAAAAATGGCTGCTTTAAGTATCCACTTAAAGAACCATGCAAGTTGTTTCATTGATCTCCCCGGTGTCGAGGTGATTCTACCGTTGCCGTTCAGGCCTGGGGCTTGGCTTCGAGTTCGGCCGTGCGCTGGTCCACCGCCTCACGCAGGGCTTTGCCAGGCTTGAAATGGGGGACGCGCTTTTCCGGGATGGCCACGCTTTCGCCGCTGCGCGGGTTGCGGCCCATGCGCGGGGGCCGGCGGTTGATGGAGAAGCTGCCGAAGCCGCGGATCTCGATGCGGTGCCCAGCCACCAGGGCATCGTTCATGGCGTCCAGAATCGCCTTGACGGCGAATTCAGCGTCGCGATGCGTGAGCTGGCCAAACCGGTTGGCGAGTTCTTCAACAAGGTCGGAGCGTGTCATGAAAAAGTATCTTCTTTAATGAAAAAACGACCGGAGCACACAGGCAACCGGTCGTTTGTTCAGTTCAACAGCAAGGCTTAGTTGTTGTTGTCCAGCTTGGCGCGCAGCAATGCGCCCAGGCTGGTGGTGCCGGCGTTTTCACGGGCGGACTGCTGGCTCAGGCTGGCCATGGCTTCGGACTGGTCGGCAGCATCCTTGGCCTTGATGGACAACTGGATGTTGCGGGTCTTGCGATCCACGTTCACGACCACGGCGGTGACTTCGTCGCCTTCCTTGAGCACGTTGCGGGCATCTTCCACGCGGTCGCGGGAGATTTCGGAAGCGCGCAGGTAACCGATGATGTCGTCACCCAGGTCGATTTCAGCGCCCTTGGCGTCCACAGTCTTGACCTTGCCGGTAACAACCTGGCCCTTGTCGTTGATCGACACGAAGGTGGTGAACGGGTCGGAATCGAGCTGCTTGATGCCCAGGGAGATGCGCTCGCGGTCCACGTCCACGGCCAGAACGATGGCTTCGACTTCCTGACCCTTCTTGAACTCGCGCACGGCGGCTTCGCCGGTTTCGTTCCAGGACAGGTCGGACAGGTGCACCAGGCCGTCGATGCCAGCAGCCAGACCGACGAACACGCCGAAGTCGGTGATGGACTTGATCGGGCCCTTGACGCGGTCGCCGCGCTTGGTGTTCTGCGCGAACTCTTGCCAGGGGTTGGCCTTGCACTGCTTCATGCCCAGGGAGATGCGACGCTTGTCTTCGTCGATTTCCAGGACCATGACTTCGACTTCGTCACCCAGGGCAACGATCTTCGAAGGAGCAACGTTCTTGTTGGTCCAGTCCATTTCGGACACGTGCACCAGACCTTCGATGCCGGGTTCGAGTTCCACAAACGCGCCGTAGTCGGCGATGTTGGTGATCTTGCCAAACATGCGGGTACCTTGGGGGTAACGGCGGTTGACGCCCATCCAGGGATCGTCGCCCATCTGCTTCAGACCCAGGGACACGCGGTTCTTCTCGGTGTCGAACTTCAGGATCTTGGCGGTGATTTCCTGGCCAGCGGTCACCACTTCGGAGGGGTGACGGACGCGGCGCCATGCCATGTCGGTGATGTGCAGCAGGCCGTCGATACCACCCAGGTCCACGAACGCACCGTATTCGGTGATGTTCTTGACCACGCCTTGGACCACAGAACCTTCCTTGAGGGTCTGCATCAGCTTGGCGCGCTCTTCGCCCATGGAGGCTTCCACCACGGCGCGGCGGCTCAGCACCACGTTGTTGCGCTTGCGGTCGAGCTTGATGACCTTGAATTCCATGGTCTTGTTCTCGTACGGAGACAGGTCCTTGGTGGGACGTGTGTCGACGAGGGAGCCGGGCAGGAATGCGCGGATGCCGTTGACCAGAACGGTCAGGCCGCCCTTGACCTTGCCGGAAGTGGTGCCGGTGACGAATTCGCCGGATTCCAGGGATTTCTCCAGGGACATCCAGGAAGCCAGGCGTTTGGCGGTGTCGCGGCTGACGATGGTGTCGCCGTAGCCGTTTTCCATGGCCACGATGGCGACGGAAACGAATTCACCGACCTGGACTTCGAGTTCGCCCTTGTCGTTCTTGAATTCGGAGATTGGCACGTAGGCTTCGGACTTGAGGCCGGCGTTGACGACCACGAAGCTGTGTTCGATGCGAACGACTTCAGCGGTGACGACTTCACCGATGCGGGTTTCCGAGCGTTTTTGCGACTCTTCGAATAGGGCTGCGAAAGATTCTGACATTTTGTGATGCGGCGCGAACCGCAGGTTAATTCGCGGGTTGAGCCGCGGGTTAGTTGTTGAACCACACCACCAGTGCGCTGCTGCGCGAGAGGGGCGGTGTGGGCCGACCAGCCTTTCAAACGGTTTTGAAAGGCTGTTTGCCCTGCCACCAGTCCAACACCAGATCGACCGATTTTTCAACCGTCAAATCCGAGTTGTCCAGCAACCGGGCGTCTTCTGCAGGTTTGAGTGGCGCTACGGCCCGGGAGGAATCCCTGGCGTCACGTGCTTCCAAGTCCGCGCGAAGAGACGGGAGTGTAGCGGAAATTCCCTTAGAAATCAACTGCTTATACCGCCGCTCGGCCCGCCGCTCGGCACTGGCCGTCAGAAACACCTTCAGTGGCGCCTGCGGGAAGATCACGGTGCCCATGTCGCGTCCGTCGGCTACCAGGCCCGGCAACTGGCGAAAGCTGTGCTGCAGGTCGACCAATGCCGCGCGGACCTGGGGCAGGGCCGAAACCTTGGAGGCGTTCATGCCGGCTTCCTCGGTGCGGATGGCGTCGCTGACGTCATCCCCGTCCAGCAGCACCCGCCCCCCGGTAAAACGGATCTGCAGGCGTGGGACCAGGCTGGCAATGGCGACTTCACTGCCGCCATCGAGCCCCAGGCCGGCGCGCAGGGCGGCCAACGCCGTGATGCGGTACAGGGAGCCGGAATCCAGGAAGTGGTAACCCAGTTTTTGCGCCAGCACCACTGCCAGCGTGCCCTTGCCGGAGGCCGTGGGGCCGTCCACGCAGAGCACGGGAATGTCGGTCTGCGGGGTGTGGGCGACGGAAAACAGGGCCTCGAAGTAGTCCGGGAAGGTCTTGGCCACGCACTTCGGGTCTTCAATGCGCACCGGCAGCGCGGCCGGGTTGAAGGCCGCCAGTGAGAAGCACATGGCGATACGGTGGTCGTCGTAGGTGTGGATGCTGGCAGCGCGCCAGTCGCCGGCCGTGGCTGGGGGTGTGACCTGGATGAAATCGGCGCCCTCCACGACCCCGGCGCCCAGCTTGCGCAACTCCGCGGTCATGGCGGCAATGCGGTCGGTCTCCTTGACGCGCCAGCTGGCAATGTTGCGCAGCGTGGTGGTGCCGTCGGCGTACAGCGCCATGACGGCCAGGGTCATGGCGGCATCGGGAATGTGGTTGCAATCCAGGTCAATGGCCTTGAGCGGCCAGCTTCCGCGCCGGATTTCCAGCCAGTTGGGGCCGCTGGTGATGTGCGCGCCCATCTGTTGTGCGGCGTCCATGAAGCGGATGTCACCCTGGATGGAGTCTGCACCCACACCCAGGATCTTAATGCCATTTTGGCTTCCAGCGCCCGTGGTAATTGCGCCAAGCGCTATGAAATAGCTAGCAGAAGAGGCGTCGGCTTCCACATGGATGGCGCCTGGCGAGCGCAGGCGGCAGCCGGCGGGAATGGTGAAACGTTGCCAGCCATCGCGCCGGACCTGGACGCCAAAGCGTGCCAGCAGGTTCAGCGTGATTTCGATGTAGGGGCGGGAAATCAGCTCGCCCACCACGTCGATCACGATGTCCTGCTGCGCCACCAGTGGCAGGGCCATCAGCAGGGCCGTCAGGAACTGGCTTGACACGTCACCGCGTACCAGAATCGGTGCGTCGAGCTGGAGTTGGGGGCGACCAATGTGCAGCGGCGGGTAGCCGTCGTTGCCGAGGTAGTCAATCTCGCAGCCGAGCTGGCGCAAGGCGTCCACCAGGTCGCCAATGGGGCGTTCATGCATGCGCGGCACGCCGCCCATCTCAAAGTCGCCACCCAGCACGGCCAGCGCGGCGGTCAGCGGGCGCATGGCGGTGCCGGCATTGCCCAGGAAAAGCTTGGCCTGCTGGGTGCTGAGCCGGCCGCCCAGGCCGTCGATGTAAACCGTGGAGCCGTCCTGGCGAATGCCGCAGCCCAGCACGCGCAGGGCGTCCAGCATGACGCGGGTGTCGTCGGAGTCGAGCAGGTCGTGGACCGTGGTGGTGCCGTCGCACAGGGCCGAGAGCAGCAGCACCCGGTTGGAAATGCTTTTGGAGCCGGGGAGGGTGACGGTTCCGCTGGCGTGGCGCAGCGGTGGTAGATCCAGGAATGCGGTAGAAAACATTAGGCGTTGTGCTTGGAGGTCATGCTCCAGTGGGCGCGGGTGTTGCTGGCCTGCTCCAGCAGGCCTTCGAGTGCATCGGCGTTGCCACTGGCAATCATCAGTTCCAGGGCGTGGAGGTTGCGCTGGAAAATCTGGGATTGCGCCAGCAGCTCTTCCCGGTTGGAGGCCAGAATGTCGCGCCACACCTTGGGGTCACTGGCGGCAATGCGGGTGAAGTCCCGAAACCCCGGGCCTGCCAGCGAGAGGTAGTCCTTGCCCTGTGGCTGGCCCGAGATGGCGTTCATCAGCGCAAAAGCGATCAGGTGGGGCAGGTGGCTGACGGCGGCAAAGGCGGCATCGTGCTGCTCGGGGGACATTTTCAGCACCCGGCACCCCAGCGCAGTCCACAGGTCCACGGCCTTTTGCAGTTGCGCGGTAAGGGTGCGCTCAATGGGCGTGATGATGACCTGACGGCCCCGGTACAAGTCGGCGTCGGCGTGCTCGACGCCGGACACTTCCTTGCCGGCAATGGGGTGGGCCGGAACAAATGAGCCGATCTGTTCGCGCAGGGCGCGCCGGCCGGCATCGATCACGTCGCGTTTGGTGGAGCCCACGTCCATCACCAGCATGCTGGGGGTCACCAGGTGCTTGATGGCCTTGAAGGTGGCTTCGGTTGCCGCCACTGGGACGGCAATGAGCACGATGTCGGCGCCGGAGACGGCCAACAGGGCCGAGGGGGCCTCCACATCGATGACTCCCATGGCGCGGGCGCGTTCCGTGGTGCTGGGCGACTTGCTGTAGCCCACGACGCGTTTGACCAGACCTGCGCGTTTGAGGGCCAGGGCAAACGAGCCCCCCATCAAACCGCATCCAATCAAACCAAGCTGTTCAAACATAGGGTTTCCTGAGGGGCCGCATCAATCGGCCAGCGGGTAAGTGCCCAGCACTTTGTAAAAAGCGCACAGACCCTGCAGGTCCTTGAGCGCTGCCGCGACGTGGGGCTGCGAGGGGTGGCCCTGCAGATCAATGTAGAAATAGTATTCCCATTGTCCGGAACGGGCCGGACGCGATTCAAAGCGCGACATCGACACGCCATGTTGCTTGAGGGGCACCAGCATGTCGTGGACGGCGCCCGGACGGTTGGGCACCGACACCACCAGGCTCACGCAGTCTTTTCCGGTGGCTTCCGGTGCGGGCATGGTGCTGGGCAGGCTCACCACGACAAAACGGGTGCGGTTGTAGGCATCGTCCTGGATGGCGTGGGCCGCCACATGCAGGCCGAAACTGGAGCCGGCACGCTCGCTGGCAATGGCGGCCCAGGCCGGATTGCCGGCAGCCAGGCGGGCACCCTCGGCGTTGCTGGACACGGCGCGCCGCTCGGCGTGGGGCAGGTGGGTGTTGAGCCATTGCTGGCATTGGGCCAGCGCCTGGGGGTGGGCCAGAACCACTTCGATGCCAGGCAGTTCGGGCGTGGTGCGCAGCAGGTTGTGGCGTACCAGCAGGCTGATTTCTCCCACGATGTGCAAGGGCGACTGCAGCAGCAGGTCCAGCGAACGGGTGACGACGCCTTCGGTGCTGTTCTCCACGGGCACGACGCCAAACTCGGCGGCGCCGGAGGTGGCTGCGTGGAAAACCTCGTCGAAGTTGTCGCAAGGCACATGCTGAATGCTGGAGCCAAAGAACCGCAGGGCGGCATCTTCGCTGAACGTGCCGGACGGGCCCAGGTAAGCCACCCGTTGGGGGGCCTCCAGCGCGCGGCAGGCCGACATGATTTCACGCCAGATCAGGGCTACGCTGCTGTCCTTGAGCGGGCCCGCGTTGCCCTGCTGCAGGGTCTGGATGACCTGGGCTTCGCGCTCCGGGCGGAACACGGGTGAGCCTTCGACGCGCTTGATTTCGCCCACTTCATGGGCCAGCGCGGCCCGCCGGTTGAGCAGGGTGAGCAGTTCCAGATCGACGGCATCGATCAGGACGCGGAGTTCGGGGAGTGTCTTGGCCATGGCGGGTAGAGCGCTGCGTGGGGCGGTGGGTTGGGCTTAGGCGCTGGTGCGCTCGAATTCGCGCATGTAGCCCACCAGGGCCTGCACGCCCTCCAGGGGCATGGCGTTGTAAATACTCGCGCGCATGCCACCGACCGATTTGTGGCCCTTGAGTTGCAGCAGGCCGGCCGCCTTGGCGCCGGCCAGGAAAGCGTCGTTGCGCGACTCGTCGCGCAAAAAGAAGGGCACGTTCATGCGCGAGCGGCAGTCGGGATGAACCTTGTTGACGTAGAAGCTGGAGGTGTCGATGGCTTCGTACAGCAACCGGGCCTTGGCCACGTTGCGCGCTTCCATGGCCGCTACCCCTCCCTGGCGCTTGAGCCACTGGAAAATCAGGCCGGCAATGTAGATGGAGTAGGTGGGCGGCGTGTTGTACATGGACTGGTTGTCCGCCACCGTCTTGTAGTTGAAGGCGCTGGGGCAGATGGGGAGGGCGTGGCCCAGCAAGTCTTCGCGCACCACCACCAGGGTCAGGCCCGCCGGCCCCAGGTTCTTCTGGGCGCCGCCGAAGGCCAGGCCGACGCGGCTCCAGTCCACGGGCCGGGAGGCTACATGGGAGGAAAAATCGATCACCAGTTCGGCGCTGGAGCCCAGCGCCTTCAGGTCGGGCAGGGTGTGGTACTCCAGACCGTTGATGGTCTCGTTGGTGCACAGGTGGACATAGCTGGCGTGGTCGCTCAGCTTCCAGGTGGCGGGGTCGGGAATGCGGGTGTGACCGTCTGCCTGGTTACTGGCGGCAATGTTGACCTGGCAGTACTTGCGGGCTTCTTTTTGCGACTTGTCGCTCCAGCTACCGGTGACGACAAAGTCGGCCGTGCCCTGAAACCCCGGTGTGGCCCGCATGCCGCCCAGGTTGAGCGGAACAATGGCGTTTTCCGCCAGCCCGCCGCCCTGCATGAACAGGATCTTGAAGTGCGCCGGAACGGCCAGTAACTCCCGCAGGTCGGCTTCGGCCTGCGTGTAGATGGACTGGAATTCCTTGCCGCGGTGGCTCATCTCCATCACGCCCATGCCGCAACGCTGACCGCTGGCATCCGGCCAGTCCAGCATTTCGGCCGCGGCTTGCGCCAGCACTTCCGGGGCAATGGTGGCGGGGCCTGCGGAGAAATTGAAAGGACGCTGCATCAGGATTTTCTGAGTCAAATACGTGAATGGCCCGCGCACATTGTGCGCGGGTAGCTATGAAAAAGAGAGCAATCAGGTGGCGCTGGCCTCGCCGTCGTCTTCGCCGGAAGCCTCGTCTCCGGCTGCATTGGCATCGTTTTCCACGATGCGCTGCAGGCCGCTGAGCTTGGAGCCCTCGTCCAGGCCGATCAGGGTGACGCCCTGGGTCGCACGGCCGAGCTCGCGGATCTCGGCGACGCGGGTGCGCACCAGCACGCCCTTGTCGGTGATCAGCATGATTTCGTCGTCCGCATGCACCAGCGTGGCGGCAACCACCTTGCCGTTGCGCTCGGACTGCTGGATGGCGATCATGCCCTTGGTACCGCGACCGTGGCGGGTGTATTCGGTGATGCTGGTGCGCTTGCCGTAGCCGTTTTCGGTGGCGGTCAGCACGCTTTGTTGCTCGTCTTCGGCAACCAGCATGGCGATCACGCCCTGGCCGTCTTCCAGCATCATGCCGCGCACGCCGCGTGCGTTGCGGCCCAGGGGGCGCACGTCGTTCTCGTCAAAGCGCACGGCCTTGCCGCCGTCGCTGAACAGCATCACGTCGTGCTGGCCGTCCGTGAGGGCAGCGCCGATGAGGTAGTCGCCGTCATCCAGGTTGACGGCAATGATGCCGCCCTTGCGCGGGTTGTTGAACTCGTCCAGCGCCGTCTTCTTGACGGTGCCCATGCTGGTGGCCATGAACACGTACTGGTCGGCGGGAAAACTGCGTTTCTCGCCGGTGAGGGGCAGCACTACGGTGATCTTCTCGCCTTCCTGCAGCGGGAACATGTTCACGATGGGGCGCCCGCGCGAACCGCGCGAACCCTGCGGCACTTCCCAGACCTTGAGCCAGTACAGGCGGCCCCGGTTGGAGAAGCACAGGATGTAGTCGTGCGTATTGGCAATGAAGAGCTGGTCCACCCAGTCGTCTTCCTTGGTGGCGGTGGCCTGCTTGCCGCGTCCGCCGCGTTTCTGGGCACGGTACTCGCTCAGTGGCTGGCTCTTGATGTAGCCGCTGTGGCTGAGGGTGACCACCATGTCGGTGGGCGTGATCAGGTCTTCGGTGCTCAGATCGTGCGAGGAGTGCTCGACCAGACTACGGCGTGCGCCCAGCTTGCTCTGACCGAACTCGGTCTTGATGGCGGTGAGCTCTTCGCTGATGATGGTCGACACGCGTGCGGGCTTGGCCAGAATGTCCAGCAGGTCCTCGATCTCGGCCATCACCTCTTTGTATTCGGCGACGATCTTGTCCTGCTCCAGCCCGGTCAGGCGCTGCAGGCGCATCTGCAGGATTTCCTGGGCCTGGGTCTCGGACAGGCGGTACAGGCCGTCTGCGCCCATGCCGAATTCCTTCTCCAGCCCGTCAGGGCGGTAATCGTCGGCATTCACCACGCCGCCGTCGGTGCGCGTGCGGGTGAGCATTTCGCGCACCAGCTTGCTGTCCCAGGGGCGGTTCATCAGTTCCACCTTGGCCACCGGTGGGGTGGGCGATTCACGGATGATGCGGATGAACTCGTCAATGTTGGCCAGGGCAACTGCCAGGCCCTCGAGCACGTGGCCGCGTTCGCGGGCCTTGCGCAGGTTGAAGATGGTGCGCCGGGTGACCACTTCGCGCCGGTGCTCCAGGAAGACTTCGAGCAGGTCCTTGAGGTTGCACAGCTTGGGCTGGCCGTTGACCAGGGCCACCATGTTCATGCCGAAGGTGTCCTGCAGCTGGGTCTGCTTGTACAGGTTGTTGAGCACCACCTCGGGCACTTCGCCGCGCTTGAGCTCGATCACCAGGCGCATGCCGGACTTGTCGGACTCGTCCTGGATGTGGCTGATGCCTTCGAGTTTCTTCTCGTGCACCAGTTCGGCCATGCGCTCCTGCAGCGTCTTCTTGTTGACCTGGTAGGGCAGCTCGTCAACGATGATCGACTGGCGCTGGCCCTTGTCGATGTCTTCAAAATGGCACTTGGCACGCATGACGACGCGGCCACGACCGGTGCGGTAGCCATCCTTGACGCCACTGATGCCATAAATGATGCCGGCGGTAGGGAAGTCCGGCGCCGGAATGATTTCCATCAGCTCGTCCACACTGGCTTGCGGGTTGCGCAGCAAGTGCAGGCAGCCATCGACCACCTCGTTCAGGTTGTGGGGAGGGATGTTGGTGGCCATGCCCACCGCGATGCCCGAAGACCCGTTGACCAGCAAATTGGGAAACCGGGCGGGCATGACCAGCGGCTCCTGCTCGCTGCCGTCGTAATTGGGGCCGAAATCCACCGTTTCCTTGTCCAGGTCGGCCAGCAGCTCGTGGGCGATCTTGGACATGCGGATTTCCGTGTAGCGCATCGCTGCCGCGTTGTCACCGTCGACCGAACCGAAGTTGCCCTGGCCATCCACCAGCATGTGGCGCAGGGAAAAATCCTGGGCCATGCGCACGATGGTTTCATACACCGCGCTGTCGCCGTGCGGGTGGTATTTACCAATGACGTCACCCACGATACGGGCGGACTTCTTGTAGGCCCGGTTCCAGTCGTTGTTCAACTCGTGCATGGCAAACAGCACGCGCCGGTGTACCGGTTTCATGCCGTCGCGCGCATCGGGCAGGGCACGGCCCACGATCACGCTCATGGCGTAATCAAGGTAGCTGCGCCGCATTTCCTCTTCGAGACTGATGGGCAGGGTTTCTTTTGCGAACTGGGTCATGGATGGATGCGCCTGGGTCTGGGACAACCCGTGATTCTACGGCCCACGAGATGTGGCTTGCGGGCAACATTCGGCCTGATATACGTCCCCAGGGGCTGGGCTGGCCATTGTGGGTATTCATAAATTGAGATTAGCTATGGCACAATAGGCCAAGCGCTCAAAATGGTAGCCATGGTGGGCGTCGTCCGATTATTCGCAGCGTTGCTGCTGTTTGTTACGCAAAGGGAAAATCATGAAACAACTGAATCGAGTAGCAATCGTCATCGCTGCCGCTGCTTTCGCTACTGTTGCTGGCGCACAGGAAATCCACAACTGGAAGAGCGCTGCTGGCGACGTCTGGAAGAACGCTTCCGGCGAATGCTGGCGTGATGCCAGCTGGACTCCCGCAACCGCAGCTGCTGGCTGCGATGGCGCGCTGACCGCTGCTCCCGCCGCCGCCGCTGCTTCCGGCGCTGCTGCTCCCGCTGCCGCCGCTGCTGCTCCCGTTGCGGCTGCCAGCAAGGTGACCTACGCTGCTGACGCATTTTTTGATTTCGACAAGTCGGTTCTCAAGCCCGAAGGCAAAGCCAAGCTGGATGACCTGGTTGGCAAGGTCAAGGGCATCAACCTGGAAGTGATCATTGCTGTCGGCCACACCGACTCCGTGGGCTCCGATGCCTACAACCAGAAGCTGTCGATTCGCCGCTCTGAGGCAGTCAAGGCTTACTTGGTGTCCAAGGGCATTGAAAAGAACCGCGTGTACACCGAAGGCAAGGGCGAAAAGCAACCCGTTGCTGACAACAAGACCAAAGAAGGTCGCGCTAAGAACCGTCGCGTTGAAATCGAAGTGGTGGGTACCCGCTCTTCCAAGTAATTCGACAGGCGCAAGCCCATCCCAAAAAACCCGCTTCGGCGGGTTTTTTGTTGCCCCTCGCAAACGGTGTTTGCCGTTTGGCCATAATTGCAACATGAACACAACCCTGAATGCCGATCCGGCCGAATTGGCCAAATTCTCCGATTTGGCCCATCGCTGGTGGGACCTCGACAGCGAGTTTCGCCCCCTGCACCAGATCAACCCTTTGCGGCTGGACTGGATCAACGCCATCAGCCCGCTGCAAGGCCAGCGCGTGCTGGACGTAGGGTGTGGCGGCGGCATTCTGGCGGACTCCATGGCGCGCAGGGGGGCGGATGTGCTCGGCATTGACCTGTCTGGCAAGGCGCTCAAAGTGGCCCAGTTGCATGCGCTGGAGGCCCAGACACCGCGTGTGGCGTACCGCGAAATCAGTGCCGAGGGCCTGGCGGCCGAAGTTCCCGGGCAATTTGATACCGTGACCTGCATGGAAATGCTGGAGCATGTGCCCAACCCCGCCTCGGTGGTGCAGGCGTGCGCGGACCTCGTCAAACCGGGCGGCTGGGTGTTCTTTTCCACCCTGAGCCGCAACACCAAATCGTTCCTGTATGCCATCCTGGGGGCGGAATACCTGCTCAATCTGGTGCCCCGTGGCACACATGAATACGCCAAGCTGATTCGCCCCAGCGAACTGGCCGCTTATTGCCGCCGCGCGGATCTGGATGTGCGCCATACCAGCGGGCTGGAATACAACCCGCTGACCCAGCGCTATGCCCTGAGCGCCAATACCTCGGTCAATTACATGGTTGCCGTCCAAAAACCCGGCCAGGTGGCCTGATGACCGTATTTCAGGGAATAGCCGCGGTACTTTTTGATCTGGATGGCACGCTGATCGACAGTGCCCCCGACCTGGGGGCGGCGGCCGACCAGATGCGTGTGGCGCGGGGGCTGCCCTCGCTGCCCCTGGAGGCGTACCGCCCTATGGCGGGTGCAGGCGCCCGCGGGATGCTGGACGTGGCGTTTGGCATGGGTGTGGACGACCCGGCCTTTGAGGCCATGCGGGAAGAGTTTTTCGCCAATTACCAGCGTTGCATGACCCAGCGCACCGTGGCATTCGAGGGGGTGCCGCAGCTGATAGCCCAAATCGACCGGCGACAGATGCTGTGGGGCGTGGTGACCAACAAATCGGCCCGTTTTACGGATCCGCTGACACAGGCCATGCCCCTCTTTGCCACCGCCAAGGCCGTGGTGAGTGGCGACACCACACCCCACGCCAAGCCCCATCCCGAGCCGCTGCTGGAGGCGGCCCGCCGCCTGGGGGTGGCGCCGGCGCGCTGCCTGTACGTGGGCGACGACGAACGCGACGTGGTGGCCGGCCTGGCTGCGGGCATGCAAACCGTCGCGGCGACCTATGGCTACCTGGGCGACAAGGCCGATGTCCGGGCCTGGGGTGCGCATGCGGAGATAAATTCTCCCTTGGGGCTCTTGCAATTGCTGGCAAACGCCTAAAATAGGAACCTTGGGGCTGCACTGGTTTCGACGTGGGTTCGGACGCGCAGCAGGGCATGTCGAGGTTCTGTCACCTCGTAAAACCGCAGAAAAAAACTAACTGCAAACGACGAACGTTTCGCACTCGCCGCTTAATTGCGCGTGAGCCTCACAACAGCAAGCCGATAGGCTGGGCAAGGGTGGCGCAAGCTGTCCAGGCTGTGGGGTAACTTCATTCGGCTGGGTTTGCCTTGGGTAACTTAGGGCAGATCGAGAAAATAGGTTGCTGGCGTTTTGCATAGCGTGCCACTGCGCGATGCAAAAGGCGAGACTCAAATCAGACGGCTACACATGTAGAACTGTTCGAAGAAGGCTTGCGGACGGGGGTTCAAATCCCCCCAGCTCCACCAAATAGGAAAAACCAACCGGATCTCCGGTTGGTTTTTTTTCGTCTGTACCGGCGTGTTTCGCGGCGTTGCGCAGCTTGGATGTTTGGGGGGCCGTGACTTCACGCCTTAAATTTTCATGTTGTGGAATTTTCTTGAACCGACGTCATTATTTCGTCATAAAGTGGTGCATTCAGGGTAAACCCTTGATTGGTATACCGTATACGAAAATACAATATACGCACAACAAACGTTTGCAAGCTATCCATTCAAACCACAGGCAGGTCAGTCCGGTGAATCTTTCCAGCACACTCGTCGAGTCAAATTCCTTGCAGGGTCTCGGCGTACTGTCTTTGTCGCTGCCCGCAGAGGTCCGGCGATCCACTTCCGATTTCGTGGCCGAAACGCTGCGCAATGCCATCGTTTCGGGTCAACTCGAGTCCGGAACGCTGTTGCGGCAGGACGCGCTGGCCGAGCAGTTCCATGTCAGCAAGATTCCGCTGCGCGAGGCGCTCAAGCGCCTGGAGGCAGAGGGTCTGGTCAGCTTCATCCGCAACAAAGGGGCGGTAGTGGCCTCGCTGTCCACCCATGAAATCCGGGAGTATGTCGAGATCCGGGCGATGCTGGAGGCCCGTGCCGCCGAGCTGTCCGCCCCGCTGATCAGTGACGACAGCCTGCAGCAGGCGCGTCTGGCGCTGGAGGCTTTTGGCGTCGAACGCAACCCGGCAAACTGGGCGCAAATCAATTGGCAACTGCACTCGGCTCTGTACGCCGATGCCAGACGGCCGGTTTTGCTGGCCGAGATCCGATCCCTGTACGACAAGGTCGAGCGCTATGTACGGGCGCTGCTTGCCGTGACATCCGAATTGCCGAAAACCCAGGGCGAACACCACGCGATCATCGACGCGTTTGCCGCCCGGGATGCGGAGAGGGCGGCAACTCTGACGCGGGCCCATGTGCTCGACGGTGGAGCCTCCCTGGTGAAGTACCTCTCCGAACACCGCGCCTAAACGCGCATCCACCCAGCCTGAAGTTCCTCACCCTAGGAGATCGAAATGAAGAAAACATTGATTGCAGCCGCGGCTTTTGTCGCCCTGTCCGGCACGGCCTTTGCCGATACGGTTGTGGCCATTGCCGGCCCCATGTCGGGCCAGTACGCGTCCGCCGGCGACCAGATCAAGAAGGGCGCCGAGATGGCGATTGCCGACATCAACGCCCGTGGCGGCGTCCTTGGCCAGAAGCTGGTGCTGGAAGTGGGCGATGACGCCTGTGACCCCAAGCAGGCCGTTGCCGTGGCCAACCAGATGGTCAACAAGAAGATCGCCTTCATGCACGGCCACTGGTGCTCGTCGTCCACGATTCCCGCATCCGAGGTCTATCTCGAATCCAACATCCTGATGGCAACCGTGTCCACCAACCCCAAGGTGACGGACCGTGGCCTCAAGAACGTGTTTGCGATCGCCGGTCGCGATGACCAGCAGGGTCTGGTTGCCGGCACCTATCTGGCCGAGCACTTCAAGGGCAAGAAGATTGCCGTGCTTGACGACAAGAGCGCCTACGGCAAGGGCCTGGCCGACGAGATCGCCAAGGCCATGGAAAGCAAGGGCGCCAAGCCCGTGCTGCGCGAGTCCATCACCGCGGGCGAGAAAGACTACTCCGGCGTGATCGCCAAGCTCAAGCAAGCCGGTGTCGAAGTCATGGCCTATGGTGGTTACCACACCGAGGTTGCACTGATCCTGCGCCAGGCAGAACAGGCCAAACTCAAGCTGACCGTGTTCGGCGGCGACACCATGTCCAATACCGAGTTGGTGACGGCTGCCGGCAAGGCATCCAACAACGTGATGTTCACCTTCGGTCCGGATGCACGCAAGAATCCCGCAGCCGCTTCGGTGGTCAAGAAGTTCCGTGATGCCAAGATCGAACCCGAAGGCTACGTGATGTACGCCTACGCGGCCTTCCAGTTGTTCGAGCAGGCAGCCAAGAACGCGAACAGCATCAAGTTCAACGATCTGGAAAAGGCCATGCGCGGCGGCAACTTCGACACTGTGATCGGCAAGGTCTCGTTTGACGCCAAGGGCCTGAGCAAGGCGCCGGCCTTCGTTGTGTACCAGTGGAAAGACGGCAAGTACGACTACGTCAAGTGATCGGGTGCGGCGTGCTGAACGCCGCCTTGCTCACGCTTCAGTGAACGTTCCCCGCCGCGTCGATCCGCTGGCGGGGAACGCCGGGCGAAAAAGGCCCTGACTCAGGGTACTTCGCTCCTTTTAAGGAATCGGAACATGCTTGCCTTTGCCTTCCAGCAACTCATCAACGGACTGGCCCTTGGCTCCGTCTATGGCCTCATTGCCATCGGTTACACGATGGTGTACGGCATCATCGGCATGATCAACTTTGCGCACGGCGACATCTATATGGTGTCGGCCTTCATTGCCGTTACCAGTTTTACGTTGCTGGCGTCGTTCGGCGTGACGTCGATCCCGCTGGCCATACTGCTTGTGCTGGTCGTGGCCATCGTTCTGACTTCGGCCTATGGCTGGAGTGTCGAACGCATTGCCTACAGGCCGTTGCGCGGTGCTCCCCGCCTGGCCCCCCTGATTTCGGCCATCGGCATGTCCATCTTCCTGCAAAACATGGTGCAGGTCACCCAGGGCGCGCGGGTCAAGCCCATTCCGCCCATGCTGACCGGCGGTATCGATTTGTTCACGCTCGACGGTGTCACCGTCTCGCTGGCATACAGCCAGATCCTGATCATCGCCGTAACGATCGTGCTGATGCTGGCCTTCACGTACCTGATCACCCGGACGTCGTTTGGCCGCCAGCAGCGGGCCTGCGAGCAGGACCGCACGATGACCGGTTTGCTGGGTATCAACGTCGACCGGACGATCTCGATGACGTTCATGATCGGCGCAGCGCTGGCTGCCGTTGCGGGGGTGCTCGTGACGGTCTACTACGGCGTGGTCGATTTCTATATCGGATTCGTGGCCGGCATCAAGGCGTTTACCGCCGCCGTGCTCGGGGGCGTGGGGTCCTTGCCGGGCGCCATGCTGGGCGGTCTGCTGATCGGCCTGCTGGAAGCTTTCTGGGCCGCCTACCTGTCGCCCGAATACAAGGATGTAGCCACCTTCGCGCTTCTTATCCTGGTTCTGATGTTCCGTCCCAGCGGCCTGCTCGGACGGCCTGAAGTGGAGAAAGTCTAATGAGCGCCGTAATCCAGACATCCCATACGCCCACGCTGCCTGAGCGCCTGAAGGACGCCGGGGGCGTTGCGTGCGTCGCCCTCGTGCTGGGCATTCCCATGATCGGGTTGACGACAGTCGACAGCGGCGGTGCGCTGCAGGTCCAGACCCGTTGGGGCGCTCTGGCCTTGTGCATTGCGCTGGTCTTTGTCGGACGCCTGCTGTTTGCGGTGATGGGCGACCGGCTTCGCGCGAAGCAGAAGACCCGCGTTCGTGCGGCTGAGCCAGCCAAGACGGCCTCGCCGGTGGCCTTGAAGGCACTGGGTTGGACACTGCTGGGCCTGGCGCTCGCGCTGCCCATTTTTTGGTCCGGAAACCGGTATGTTGTCGACACTGCCACCACGGTACTGATCTACGTCATGCTGGGCTGGGGCCTCAACGTCGTGGTCGGACTCGCTGGCCTGCTGGATTTGGGCTATGTGGCTTTCTACGCCGTCGGCGCGTACTCGTATGCACTGCTCTCCACCCAGTACGGCTGGGGCTTCTGGGAGGTACTGCCCGTGGCCGGCGCTGCCGCCGCGACCTTCGGCATCGTGCTGGGTTGGCCGACACTGCGTTTGCGGGGCGACTACCTCGCCATCGTGACACTGGGTTTTGGCGAGATCATCCGGGTCATCCTGGTGAACTGGACGGACTTTTCCGGTGGCCCCAATGGCATTTCGTCCATTCCGCGTCCCACCTTCTTTGGTCTGCCCTTCAAGGCGCCGACGGAAGACGGGCCGGCCACTTTCGCCAGTTTCTTCGGGCTCGAATATGTCCCCGAGCACCGGGTCATGTTCCTCTACTACCTCATTCTGGCGCTTGCGCTGCTGACCAACCTGCTGGTGCGCCGCTTGCGCAAGCTGCCGATCGGGCGGGCCTGGGAGGCCATGCGCGAAGACGAGATTGCCTGCAAGGCGATGGGCATGAACGTAACGAATATCAAGCTGTCCGCCTTTGCGCTGGGCGCGATGTTGGGTGGCTTTGCGGGGGTCTTCTTCGCAGCGCGCCAGGGTTTCATCTCGCCGGAATCGTTCGTCTTCTCCGAGTCCGCCATCATTCTGGCCATCGTGGTGCTCGGGGGCATGGGCAGCCAGCTGGGCGTGGTGCTGGCCGCACTGGTGCTAGTCCTGATCCCCGAAGTCGGTCGTGACTTTGCGGAGTACCGCATGCTGATCTTCGGCGCGGCCATGATCCTGATCATGGTGTGGAAGCCGGGCGGCCTCCTGTCCCATCGGGAGCCTACGTTGAAGGCCCCCGCCACCTTTACCCGCCGTTCCAGCCAGGAGTCCGCATGAACAACATCCTTCATGTCGAAAACCTCACCATGCGTTTTGGTGGGCTGACCGCCATTGACGACCTGTCCTTCTATGCCCCGGGCAAGCAGATCACGTCGATCATCGGCCCCAACGGTGCCGGCAAGACCACGCTGTTCAACTGCATCACCGGTTTCTACAAGCCAACCGTGGGCAGCGTGCGCCTGCAGCACCCCGTCAACGGTGAGATGCGTCTGGAGGCGCTGGCCAGCCACAAGGTGGCCAGTGATGCCCAGGTCGTTCGCACCTTCCAGAACATTCGCCTGTTCCCCAAGATGACCGTCCTGGAGAACCTGATCGTGGCGCAGCACAACACCCTGCAGGGTGCGTCGGTGTTCTCGATCGCCGGCCTGTTCGGCCTGCCGTCCTATCGGCGCGCCGAAACCGCGGCGATGGAGCGCGCAATGAACTGGCTGGAGCGGCTGGGCCTGCTGGACCTGGCCGATACCCCGGCTGCCGGTTTGCCCTACGGTACCCAGCGCCGCATCGAAATCGCGCGGGCCCTGTGCGTCAACCCCGTGTTGCTGTGCCTGGATGAGCCTGCCGCGGGCCTGAACCCCCGTGAGTCGGCGGAACTCAACCAGTTGCTCCTGAATCTGTCGCGCGACGAGAACATTGCCGTGCTGCTGATCGAACACGACATGAGCGTCGTGATGAAGGTGTCGGACCACATCGTCGTGCTCAACCATGGAAGCAAGATTGCCGAGGGTACGCCCGTGCAGGTCCAAAACGACCCGCATGTGATCAAGGCCTATTTGGGCGAAGACGATTCAGAAGAGGTGGCCGCATGAGCATGCTGCAACTAAAAGGGGTGCATACCCACTACGGCCACATCCATGCCCTCAAGGGGCTGGACGTGGAGGTCGGGACGGGCGAGGTGGTCACGCTGATTGGCGCCAACGGTGCCGGGAAATCGACCCTGATGATGACGCTCTTCGGTGCGCCGCGCGCCAGTGCCGGCCGCATCGTCTTCGAGGGCGAGGACATCACGAAACTGAGTCCGCACGAAGTCGCCCGGCGCGGCATTGCACTCGTGCCGGAAGGGCGACGGATCTTCCCGCGCATGACCGTGCTGGAAAACATCCAGATCGGCGCAACATTTGCCGACCCCGTGAACTTCGATGCCGACATCCAGCGCATGTTCGCCATGTTTCCCATCCTGGAAAAACGCCTGCAACAGCGGGCCGGAACGCTCTCGGGTGGCGAGCAGCAGATGCTGGCCATTGCGCGGGCGCTGATGGGGCGACCCAAGCTGCTGATGCTTGATGAACCCTCGCTGGGGCTGGCGCCGATTTACATCCGGCGTGTGTTCGAGATCATTCGTGAACTCAACCGTGACCATGGCATGACCATTCTGCTGGTCGAGCAGAATGCCCACCACGCCCTGCGCGTGGCCCATCGGGGCTATGTGTTGCAGCACGGCGAGGTGGTGCTGGCGGGCACGGGTGCCGAGTTGCTGGCCAGCCCCGAAGTGCGCGCAGCCTATCTGGAGGGTGGGCACTGAACGCCCGTGCGTTTCAGCGCAGCATCAGGCGGGTCGAGTTCTTGACTTCTTCCATGACGGCATAGGTGCGTGTTTCACGCACGCCGGGCAGTTGCCACAGAACCGATCCGGCAAAGGTGCGGTAGGCGTCCATGTCGGCGGCCCGGGTCTTGAGCAGGTAGTCAAAGCCCCCCGCCACCATGTGGCACTCCATGATCTCGGGGCGCACCTGCACGGCCGCCTTGAACTGCTCGAACACATTGGGCGTGGTGCGGTCCAGCAGGACTTCCACAAAAACCATCATGCCCGCACCGAGTTTGAGCGGATTGAGCCGCGCCTCGTAGCCCAGGATGAAGCCTTCGCGCGTGAGGCGCTGCACCCGTGCCAACACGGCGGTGGGGGACAGCGCCACGGTTTCGGCCAGCTTGAGGTTGCTGGTGCGCCCGTCTTGCTGCAAAACATCCAGTATGCGCAGGTCGATGCGGTCGAGTTGGTCCATGGTTGTGCTCATGAGCCGAATTTTATTCGGTAATACGCGAATAAATAGACATTTAATTTTGCGCCGATACCGGCATTATTTCGCCATTCATTTCTTTTTCCGGAACACACCATGAGCAACGTTTTTGTCCCGTTTGTCGATGGCCCTGTGCAGCGCGAGCCGCTGCGTGCCGCGATCACCGCCGCCTACCGTCTGCCCGAGACCGAGGCCGTTGCCACCCTGCTGGAGCAGGCCCGCCTGCCCGCAGCGCAGGCACAGGCCGCGCAGGGGCTGGCCCACCGCATTGCCACGCAACTGCGGGGGCGCAAGAGCGACAGCGGCCGCGCCGGCATCGTGCAAGGCCTGTTGCAGGAGTACGCGCTGTCTTCGCAGGAAGGGGTGGCACTGATGTGCCTGGCCGAGGCGCTTTTGCGCATTCCTGACAGCGCCACGCGGGACGCGCTGATCCGCGACAAGATCAGCAACGGCGACTGGTCTCCGCACCTGGGCAACAGCCCCTCGGTGTTCGTCAATGCCGCGTCCTGGGGCCTGCTGCTGACCGGCAAACTGGTCGCCACCCACAGCGAACGCGGGCTGGGCGCCACCCTGGGCGGCTTGATCCGCAAGGGCGGCGAGCCGCTGATCCGCAAAGGCGTGGACATGGCCATGCGCATGATGGGCGAGCAGTTCGTCACCGGCGAGACCATCGGTGAAGCGCTCAAGCACGCCAAGGACCTGGAGGCCCAGGGCTTCCGCTATTCCTACGACATGCTGGGCGAAGCCGCGCTGACCAGCGAGGACGCTGAGCGCTACCTGGCCTCCTACGAGGCCGCCATCCACGCCATCGGCAAGGCCGCAGCCGGCAAGGGCATCTACGAAGGCGCCGGCATTTCCATCAAGCTGTCGGCCTTGCATCCGCGCTACAGCCGCGCCCAGTACACCCGCGTCATGGACGAGCTGTATCCCGTGCTGCTCAAGCTGACGCTGCTGGCCCGGCAGTACGACATCGGCCTGAACGTGGACGCGGAAGAGACCGACCGCCTGGAGCTGTCGCTGGATCTGCTCGAGAAGCTGTGCTTCGCGCCTGAACTCAAGGGTTTCAACGGCATCGGCTTTGTGATCCAGGCCTACCAGAAGCGCTGCCCCTTCGTCATCGACTACGTCGTCGACCTGGCCCGGCGCAGCGGCCACCGCCTGATGATCCGCCTGGTCAAGGGCGCCTACTGGGACAGCGAAATCAAGCGCGCCCAGCTCGACGGCCAGGACGGTTACCCCGTCTACACCCGCAAGTCCTACACCGACCTGTCGTACCTGGCCTGTGCCCGCAAGCTGCTGGCTGCACCGGACGCGGTCTACCCGCAGTTCGCCACGCACAACGCGCACAGCCTGGCGGCGATCTACCAGATCGCCGACCCTGAGCGCTACACCCCGACCCAGTACGAGTTCCAGTGCCTGCACGGCATGGGTGAGCCGCTGTACGAGCAGGTGGTGGGGGCCAGCAAGCTGGGCCGTCCCTGCCGCATCTACGCCCCGGTCGGCACGCACGAGACCCTGCTGGCCTACTTGGTGCGCCGCCTGCTGGAGAACGGCGCCAACACCTCGTTTGTCAACCGCATTGCCGATGCCTCGATCTCGATCGAGGAACTGATTGAGGACCCGGTCGCCACCGTGGACCGCATGGGTGCCCAGGAAGGGCGCATCGGGCTGCCGCACGCCGCGATCTCCGTGCCCTCCGGGCTCTACGGCGAGCAGCGCGCCAACTCCATGGGCCTGGATCTGTCCAACGAAATGACGTTGGACAGCCTGGGCCAGACCATGCGGGCAGGTGCTGCCCAGCCGCTCACGGCGGGCCCGATGCTGGGTGTGGACCGGCAAGCGTCTGCCGGCGCGGCGGCCAGCACCGTCCGCAACCCGGCCAACCACGCCGATGTGGTGGGCGAGGTGGTGCATGCCGACGAATCCGATGTCGACGTGGCACTGGCCCGCGCCGTTGCTGCCGCGCCGGGCTGGGCCGCAGTGGCGCCGGCTGAGCGTTCCGCCTTGCTGGAGCGCGCCGCCGACCAGATGCAGGCCGAGATGCAGCCGCTGATGGGCCTGCTGGTCCGCGAGGCCGGCAAGACTGCCAGCAACGCCATTTCGGAGGTGCGCGAGGCGATCGATTTCCTGCGCTATTACGCCGCCCTGGTGCGCGCCGATTTCGCACCCGACACCCACCGCCCGCTGGGTCCGGTTGTCTGCATCAGCCCCTGGAATTTTCCGCTGGCCATTTTCACTGGCCAGGTCGCTGCCGCACTGGCCGCTGGCAATCCGGTGCTGGCCAAGCCGGCCGAGCAGACCAGCCTGATCGCCGCCCAGGCCGTGCGCATTCTGTGGCAGGCCGGTATACCGCGTGACGTGGTGCAGCTGGTTCCCGGCCGGGGTTCGGTGATTGGCGCACGTCTGGTCAAAGACGAGCGCACCCAGGGCGTGATGTTCACCGGCTCCACCGAAGTGGCGCGCGTCCTGCAGGGCAATGTGGCGGGCCGCCTGGATGCCGAAGGCCACCCGATCCCGGTGATTGCCGAAACCGGTGGCCAGAACTGCATGGTGGTGGACTCCTCGGCGCTGGTCGAGCAGGTCGTGTTCGACGTGCTGGGCTCCGCCTTCGACAGCGCCGGCCAGCGCTGCTCCGCGCTGCGCGTGCTGTGTGTGCAGGAAGACATTGCCGAGCGCATGCTCACCATGATCAAGGGTGCGATGGGCGAACTGCGCATCGGCCAGCCGGACCAGTTGGCGGTGGATGTCGGCCCGGTAATCGACACCCGCGCCCGTGACGGCATCAACGCCCACATCGAGGCAATGCGGGCCAAGGGCCGCCCGGTGCACCAGATTGCACGCGACCAGGACGACGCCACCCGCCAGGGCAGCTTCGTGCTGCCGACCCTGATCGAACTGGAAAGCATCCAGGAACTCGAGCGCGAGATCTTCGGCCCCGTGCTGCACGTGGTGCGCTTCAAGCGCCGCGATCTGGGCGCCATGGTCGAGCAGATCAACGCCACCGGCTACGGCCTGACCATGGGCGTGCACACCCGCATCGACGAGACCATTGCGCAGGTCATCTCCAGCGGCCATGCCGGCAACCTGTACGTCAACCGCAACATGGTGGGCGCCGTGGTGGGCGTGCAGCCTTTCGGCGGCGAAGGCCTGTCCGGCACCGGCCCCAAGGCGGGCGGCCCGCTCTACCTCTACCGCCTGCTGTCGCGCCGCCCCGATGACGCGATGCGCCGCGCCGTGGCCCTGTCCGACGCCGTGGCGGCCGAGGCCATCCGCGGCCAGCGCGAACCGCAGGGCGCGCTCAAGGCCTTGCAGCAATGGGCGCTCGACGTGGCCCGCAAGGATCTGGCCGCGCTGTGCCAGCGCTACGCCGAGCAGGCCTGTGCCGGTGCCATCTGCACCCTGCGCGGCCCGACCGGGGAGTCCAACACCTACAGCCTGCTGCCGCGTGAGGCCGTGCTGTGCCTGGCCTACAGCGAGCCGGACCGCCTGGTCCAACTGGCCGCCGTGCTGGCGGTGGGCAGCCGCGCTGTCTGGCCGGTCGAGGCGGCCGACCTGCGCGACCGCCTGCCGGAGGCCGTCCAGGCCTCCATCGTGCTGGCCAAGGACTGGTACGCCCCGACGGTTGCCTTCGATGCCGTGCTGCACCACGGCAATCCCCGGCAGCTGACGGCGCTGTGCACCCACCTCGCACAGCGCCCGGGCGCCATCGTCAGCGTCCACGGCCTGTCTTCGGGCGAAACCGCGGTGCCGCTGGAGCGGTTGCTGCTGGAGCGCGCGGTCAGTGTCAACACGGCAGCAGCCGGTGGAAACGCCAGTCTGATGACCATGGGCTGAACGGGGAGCCGTCAAGCGACCGGCTTGGCGGCGCCCGCACCACAGCGGCGACAATAGCGCCATGCAGCTACAGGACATTCTTTATTCGCAGGGCTTTGGCACGCGGCGCGTGTGTGCCGGCCTGATCCAGCAGGGTCTGGTGCAGGTTTATACGGAAAACAACGCGGAAGCGCCCGAAACCATTGCGCAGGCAGCTATGGAATTTGTAGCGGATGGCTTGCGCTTCCGGGTCCAGGGCGTGGACTGGCCGTACCACGAGAAGGCCTACGTGATGCTGAACAAGCCCACGGCCACCGAGTGCTCGCAAAAGCCGTCGACCTACCCCAGCATCTACACCCTGCTGCCGTCGCCCTTGCGGCTGCGCCCGCAGAAGGCGGCGGTGCAGGGCGTGCAGGCGGTGGGCCGGCTCGATCAGGACACCACCGGGCTGCTGCTGCTGACCGACGACGGCAAGTTCATCCACCGCATGAGTTCGCCACGCCACCACGTGCCCAAGGTCTACGAGGTCACGACCAAGCACGCGCTGGACGAGCGCCAGGTGCAGCGGCTGCTGGAGGGCGTGGTGCTGGACGACGACCCCAAGCCCGTGCGCGCCGCCGCCTGCGTGGCTGTGGACACCCACCACCTGCGCCTGACGCTGACCGAGGGAAAGTACCACCAGGTCAAGCGCATGCTGGCCGCGGTCGGTAACCGGGTGGAGGCCTTGCACCGCTCGCAAATTGGCGGGTTGCGTCTGCCCGACGACCTGGCACCCGGGCAATGGCGCTGGCTCAGCCCGGCAGACCTCGACAGCATCCAGCACGGGGCCTGAGAGGGCGCGCGGATGGCGCCGCGCTATGCTTGCGCCATGAACCTGCTATTTGATTCGTTCTGGCGTGCCGTGGCCTACTGTCTGCGCCCGCGCCTGATGTTCCTGTCGCTGCTCCCGCTGTTCCTGATTACCGGGCTGACTGTCGGCCTGGGTTACTTCTACTGGGAAGCGGCCATGGATGGCGTGCGGCAGTTGCTGGAGTCGTCTCCCTTCTTCAACAATGTCTGGGCCTGGCTCGACAGCATGGGGCTGGGGCGCTTCAAGACCGTGCTGGTGCCGCTCATCGTCATCTTTGGGGTGACCCCGCTGATCGTTGTGGTGTCCCTGCTGGTGGTGGCCCTCCTGATGACCCCGTTCGTGGTGCAGCTGGTGGCGCGGCGGCGTTTTGCCGACCTGGAGAAACGCAACGGCGCCTCGTTCTGGCGCAGCCTGGGGTGGTCGCTGGGGTCGACTGCGCTGGCCCTGCTGGCCACGGTGGTGTCCATTCCCCTGTGGTTTGTGCCGCCGCTGATGCTGGTGCTGCCGCCGCTGATCTGGGGGTGGCTAGCGTACCGGGTCATGGCCTTTGACGCGCTGGCCGAACACGCCACCCAGGAAGAGCGCCACACCCTCTTTCGCCGCCACCGCCTCCCGCTGCTGGGCATGGGCGTGCTCACCGGCTACCTGGGAGCCGCGCCCAGCCTGGTCTGGGCCTCCGGTGCACTCTTTGCGGCTGCGTTCGTTATCCTGGTGCCCCTGGCCATCTGGATTTACACCCTGGTATTTGCCTTCTCTTCGCTGTGGTTCGCGCACTACTGCCTGGCCGCGCTGCAGGACCTGCGTCGCGAGCGCGCGCTGGCCGAGAAGACAACCATCCCCCCTGTAGCCGAGGCCGTGCTGGCCGACTAGACCATGAACTTTGGACTCATCATCATTGGCGACGAAATCCTGTCCGGCAAACGGGCCGACAAGCACCTGGCCAAGGCCATCGAGCTGCTGTCGTCGCGCGGACTGCAGCTGGGCTATGCCGACTACGTGGGCGATGCCCCGGAGCGCATCACGGCCACGCTGAAGCGGGCGTTTGCGTCCGGCGATGCCGTGTTTTCCTTTGGCGGCATTGGCGCCACGCCCGATGACCATACCCGCCAGTGCGCGGCCAGTGCGCTGGGGCGTGAACTGACCCTGAACCCGCAGGCCGAAGCGCTGATCCGCGAACGCATGCAGGATGTGGCCCGGGAGCAGGGCGTGCCCTACGAGCCCGACCGCGACGACAACCGCCACCGCCTCAACATGGGCATGTTTCCGGTGGGCGCGCAGATCATTCCCAACCCCTTCAACAAGATTCCGGGGTTTTACTGCGAGAGTGGCTTGCACGCCGCCGGATCGCCCCAAGGTGCGAAGGCCTCCTCAGAGGGCAGCGACCCCCACGCAGAGTGGGAGCGTGGGGGCGTTTACTTCGTGCCCGGCTTTCCGGTCATGGCCTGGCCCATGGTGGAGTGGGTGCTGGACACCCACTACGCCCACCTGTTCGCTCGGGGTGCCTGGCGCGAGCAATCGGTGATTGTGTTCGGCGCCATGGAGGCCGCGTTGACGCCACTGATGGAAGCGATTGAGCAGCAGCACCCGGTGAAGGTGTTCAGCCTGCCCAGTGTCGACCATCCCGAATATGGACGGCATATAGAACTGGGTGTCAAAGGCGCCCCGGCCGCCGTGGCGGGTGCCTACGCGGCCCTGCGGGCCGGTTTGCAGGCGTTGCAGGCCCGGCTAGGCCCTGAATTGGTGCGGAATTAGCATTGCACCTATTTGGTGCAATATGCGAATGCGCATTTTTGGTGCATACCGGGGCGCCGGGATGGATCTTTGATGCCCGGCGGCGGGAAAACCACCAATCTCAAGGCAAAATAGGGCGCTTTGCCCGAATTGTCCGCGGGGTGACCGTTGGCACAAAAGCTGCATTGTGGACCGGGCAACATTTTTAACAACCGTGCAACAGGAGTATTTGATGGGCAAGACCGTCGCAGACGTGATGAAAATGG
This sequence comes from Rhodoferax sp. MLSD5-FHT05B10, assembly GCF_058793415.1. Taxonomy (NCBI): domain Bacteria; kingdom Pseudomonadati; phylum Pseudomonadota; class Betaproteobacteria; order Burkholderiales; family Comamonadaceae; genus Rhodoferax; species Rhodoferax sp. MLSD5-FHT05B10. Next base: position 310,368 of record NZ_JBXAFT010000005.1, read on the forward strand.
TGAAAGAGAACGAAGTCAAGTTTGTTGACTTCCGCTTCACCGATACCCGCGGCAAGCAGCAGCACACCACCGTGCCTGTTTCGCATTTTGACGAAGACAAGTTCACTTCCGGCCACGCGTTTGACGGTTCTTCGATCGCTGGCTGGAAGGGTATCGAAGCATCCGACATGTTGCTGATGCCCGATCCGAACTCCGCCAACATCGACCCCTTCTTCGAAGAAACCACCATCATCCTGACCTGTGACGTGGTGGAACCTGCCGACGGCAAGGCCTATGACCGCGATCCCCGCTCCATCGCCAAGCGCGCTGAAGCCTACCTGAAGGCCTCCGGCATCGGCGACACCGCCTTCTTCGGTCCCGAACCCGAGTTCTTCATTTTTGACGGCGTGCGCTGGAGCACCGACCCCAACAACACTTTCTACGAAATCGAAGAGTACGAAGCGCCCTGGAACACCGGCGCCAAGCTCGAAGGCGGCAACCGCGGCCACCGTCCCACCGTCAAGGGCGGCTACTTCCCCGTGCCCCCGGTCGACAGCACGCAAGACATGCGCGCCGAGATGTCCCTGATCCTCGAATCCCTGGGCATCCCGGTCGAAGTGTTCCACCACGAAGTGGCTGGCGCCGGCCAAAACGAAATCGGCACCCGCTTCAGCACCCTGGTGGAGCGCGCTGACTGGACCATGCTGCAGAAGTACGTGATCCACAACGTGGCCAACGCCTACGGCAAGACCGCCACCTTCATGCCCAAGCCCTACCACGGTGACAACGGTTCCGGCATGCACGTGCACCAGTCCGTGTGGAAAGACGGCAAGAACCTGTTCGCCGGTGACGGCTATGCCGGTCTGTCCGACTTCGCCCTGTACTACATTGGCGGCATCATCAAGCACGCCCGTGCCCTGAATGCCATCACCAACCCCGGTACCAACAGCTACAAGCGCCTGGTTCCCCACTTCGAAGCGCCTGTGAAGCTGGCTTACTCGGCCAAGAACCGTTCCGCTTCCATCCGTATTCCGTTTGTGGCCAACCCCAAGGGCCGTCGCGTGGAAGCCCGCTTCCCCGATCCCCTGATGAACCCTTACCTGGGCTTTGCCGCCCTGTTGATGGCCGGTCTGGACGGCGTGGAAAACAAGATCCATCCGGGCGAAGCTGCCACCAAGGACCTGTACCATCTGCCCCCCGAGGAAGATGCATTGGTGCCTACCGTGTGCCACAGCCTGGACCAGGCGCTGGAGCACCTGGACAAGGACCGCGCGTTCCTGACCAAGGGTGGCGTGTTCACCGACAGCATGCTCGATGCCTACATCGAGCTGAAGATGTCCGAAGTGACCCGCATGCGCATGTCGGTGCACCCAGCCGAATACGACATGTACTTCTCCCTGTAATGTGCGCTGCCGTTTACGGCAGCCCGACAGGAGCAAGAAAGGACGGCGCAGGCCGTCCTTTTTTTTGCAACCTAATGTTGCAATTCCCGTCCAATGCGGTGGGGCGCGTGGTGTTCCGGGTTTTTTGGGACTTTTTTGACGCATACTGGACAATCGGCCCGGCACTGGAGGGCATGGACACAGCATGAAAACCATTTATTTGATTCCCTTGGCAACCCTGTTGCTGGCGACGGGCAGTTGGGCCCAGAACCGCATCTACCGCTGCGGCAACGAGTACACCAACACCGTTTCAGAGGCCCAGGCCAAGAACTGCAAGCTGGTGTCCGGTGGCAACGTCACCGTGGTGCAAGGCCAGCGCCCCACGCGCGCGGCCGCAGCCAGCCAGCCGGGGCAACCGGGGCAACGCGTCGATGCAGGTGACCAGCGCGCCAAGGACTCGGATGCCCGCCTGATTCTGGAGTCCGAGCTGAAGAAGGCCGAAGCCCGCCAGGCCGAACTGCTGAAGGAATACAACAACGGCGAGCCGGAGAAGCTGGGCCCGGAGCACCGCAACAACCAGAAATACCTGGAGCGCATCGCTGAACTCAAGGCCGCCATCAGCCGCAATGAGAGTGACATTGCCGGCATCCGCCGCGAGTTGGGCCGCGTACCGGGTTCGACCGCGAAATAGACGGCTTGGACGCTTCCACCCGCTTCCAGTCGTTTGACCTGCTGGCCACCCTGGTGGCTGTGGTGGACGCCCATGCGCTGGTGTTGTTCTCCAACGCCGCGCTGGAAGACGCGCTGGGCACCTCCCGGCGCACGATTGTCGGCTCGTGCTTTTCCGACATGTTTACCGAGCGGCTGCAGCTGCAGAACGCGCTCGAAGGCGCGCGCGACAACGCCTTTGCAGCCCTGCGCTACGACGCCTGGCTCAAGCGGGCAGGGCAGGAGGCCATGCCGGTGCACGTCATCGTCACCCGCACCGAGTCACTGGACGAAATCATTGTGGAAATGGTGCCGCTGGAGCAGCAGACCCGCCAGGACCGGGAAGAGCGGCTGGCGGAGCAGGCCCAGACCAACAAGGAGCTCATCCGCAACCTGGCCCACGAGATCAAGAATCCGCTGGGCGGCATCCGTGGCGCGGCCCAGCTGCTAGAAATGGAGATGGAGTCGCCGGAGCTGACCGAATACACCCAGGTCATCATCCACGAGGCGGACCGCCTGCAAAGCCTGGTGGACCGCCTGCTGGCGCCCCACCGGCGCCCGCACCTGGTGGGAGACGTCAACATCCACGAGGTATGCGAGCGGGTGCGCTCGCTCATCCTGGCCGAGTTCCCCAAGGGCCTGCGCGTGGTGCGCGACTACGACATCTCCATCCCCGAGTTCCGTGGTGACCGTGAGCAACTCATCCAGACCGTGCTCAATATCGCCCACAACGCCTGCCAGGCGCTGGCCGAGCGCATGGCCGCAGGCGACGCGATGCTGACTTTTCGCACCCGCGTGACGCGGCAGGTCACTTTTGGCAAGCAACGCTACCGGTTGGCACTGGAATTGCATGTGATTGACAATGGACCCGGCGTGCCGGATTCGATCAAGGACCGCATTTTCTACCCGCTGGTGTCGGGCCGGGAGGGCGGTTCGGGCCTGGGGCTGACATTGGCGCAAACCTTTGTCCAGCAGCACCATGGATTGATCGAGGTCGACAGCGTGCCGGGCCATACGGATTTCAAGATATTGATTCCGCTTCCGTAATTGCCAGAACCAGGGGACTGATAGAACATGAAGCCGATTTGGATCGTAGATGATGACCAGTCCATCCGCTTCGTGCTGGAGAAGGCCCTGTTGCGCGAGCAGCTTCCCACACGCAGCTTTTCCAACCCGCGCGACGTGCTGGCCGCGCTGAACACGGCCGCCGACGATGAAGGCCCCCAGGTCCTCGTCAGCGACATCCGCATGCCCGGCGGCTCCGGACTGGAGCTGCTGGAAAAAGTGAAGGCCAAGTACCCGGGGCTGCCCGTCATCATCATGACGGCGTTCTCGGACCTGGACAGCGCCGTGAGCGCCTTCCAGGGCGGCGCCTTTGAGTACCTGCCCAAGCCCTTCGATCTGCCCAAGGCGGTGGAGCTGATCCATCGCGCGGTGGAGGAAAGCCAGCGCGAAGAGGTGAGCGAGGAACGCATGGGCGAGACGCCCGAGATGCTGGGCCAGGCGCCCGCCATGCAGGACGTGTTTCGCGCCATCGGGCGCCTGAGCCAAAGCAACGTCACGGTCATGATCACCGGCGAATCCGGTTCCGGCAAGGAACTGGTGGCCCGCGCCCTGCACAAGCACTCGCCCCGCGCCAACGGCCCCTTCGTGGCCATCAACACCGCGGCCATCCCCAAAGACCTGCTGGAAAGCGAACTCTTCGGCCACGAGCGCGGCGCCTTCACCGGCGCGCAGACCATGCGCCGCGGCCGCTTCGAGCAGGCCGATGGCGGCACCCTGTTCCTCGACGAAATCGGCGACATGCCCTTTGAGCTGCAGACCCGTCTGCTGCGGGTGCTCTCCGACGGGCATTTCTACCGCGTGGGCGGCCACAGCGCGGTGAAGACCAACGTGCGCGTGATTGCCGCCACGCACCAGGACCTGGAGCGCCGCGTCAAGGACGGCCTGTTCCGCGAAGACCTGTTCCACCGCCTCAACGTCATCCGCCTGCGTTTGCCGGCCCTGCGGGAACGTCGCGAAGATGTGGCCATGCTGACGCGGCATTTCCTGCAGCAGAGTGCGGGGCAGCTCGGAGTGGAGCCCAAGCGCATTTCGGAGGCCGCGCTGGCCTGGCTGGAAAACTTCAACTTCCCCGGCAATGTGCGCCAGTTGGAGAACATCTGCCATTGGCTTACCGTCATGGCGCCGTCGCAGGTGATCGAGGCCAAGGACCTGCCGCCCGAAGTGGGGGTGACCCGCTCCGAGGCCGCGCGGGACGCCGCGCCCGCGGCCCCGGCGCAGCCGGTTGCCGGTGCCGAGGGAGCCGCCCCGGCAGGCGCCGAGTCCGACCTGCTGGATGTGCCCGTGCGCCTGCCGGTTCCCAGCGGACCGCTGATGGGCTGGGAGGCCGAAATCGAGGCCGAGGCGCTGACCTTGCTGGGTGCTGGCCAGACCGACGTGTGGGACGCACTGACCCGCCGTTTCGAGTCGCGGCTGATCCTGGCGGCGCTGGCCCACACCAAGGGCCGGCGCATCGAGGCCGCGCACAAGCTGGGCATTGGCCGCAACACCATCACGCGCAAGATCCAGGAACTGGGGCTGGAGTAAAAAACGGCAGCCGTGCCTGCCCATGGGGCACGGCGGGCTTAAATCCGTGGCGTGGCGGGCGGCAATTGCGCACAATGGGGCTTCCTGCCAAACCCTTGCCGGAGGTTACCCATGCGCATCGGCGTTCCGAAAGAAATCAAGGACCATGAATACCGCGTCGGCCTGACGCCGGCCAGCGTCCGCGAACTGGTGGCCCACGGCCACCAGGTGCTGGTGCAGCGGGATGCGGGCGCCGCCATCGGCCTGGACGATGCACAGTACCTGGCCGCCGGCGCCGTGGTGGCGGACACGGCCGCTTCGGTGTTCGAGCGGGCGGAGATGATCGTCAAGGTCAAGGAGCCGCAGCCGGTGGAGTGCGCCTTGCTGCGTCCCGGCCAGATCCTCTATACCTACCTGCACCTGGCACCCGACCCCGCCCAGACCCGGGCGCTGATCGCGTCCGGGGCGGTGTGCATCGCCTACGAAACCATCACCGGCCCCGGTGGCGGTCTGCCCTTGCTGGCCCCCATGAGCGAGGTGGCCGGGCGCATGGCCATCCAGGCCGGCGCCACGCACCTGGAAATTGCCCACGGGGGGCGCGGCGTGCTGCTCGGTGGCGTGCCGGGCGTGGCTCCGGCGCACGTGGCCATCATCGGGGCCGGCGTGGTCGGCAGCAATGCGCTGCAGATGGCCGTGGGGCTGGGTGCGCGGGTGACGGTGCTGGATAAGAACGTGGACCGCCTGCGCCAGCTCGACCTGGTGTTTGGCAACCGCATCAGCACCCTGTACTCCACTGCCTCCAGCATCGAGGAAGCCGTGCTCGACGCTGACCTGGTCATCGGCGGCGTGCTGGTGCCCGGCGCAGCGGCGCCCAAGCTGGTCACCCGCGCCATGATCAGCCGCATGAAAAAGGGCGCGGTGGTGGTGGATGTGGCCATCGACCAGGGCGGCTGTTTCGAGACCTCGCACGCCACCACCCACACCGCCCCCACGTTTGTGGTCGACGGTGTGGTGCACTACTGCGTGGCCAACATGCCCGGCGGCGTGGCTCGCACGTCGACCTTTGCCCTGAACAACGCCACCATTGCCCACGCCGTTGCACTGGCCAACCGGGGCTGGAAGGCGGCGCTGCGCGAGGATGTGCACCTGCGCCACGGCCTGAACGTGTGCGAAGGTCACGTCACCTACGCCGCCGTGGCGCACGATCTGGGGCTGGCCTATGTCAGCGCCGACAGTTTGCTGAAATAACGGAAATTGCTGATTTAGCCCCGTGGACAGGGCGCATGCAGCTATCGAATCAATAGCTTATTCGATGGTCAGGACCACCGGGGCGTGGTCGCTGGGGCGTTCGTTCTTGCGCGGCGCCTTGTCGATGGTGCAGGCCGTGGCGCGGGCCTTGAGCGCATCGCTGACCAGGATGTGGTCAATGCGCATGCCGCGGTTGCGCCGGAAGGCAAAGTCGCGGTAGTCCCACCACGAGTAGCTTTTCTCGGGCTGCGCAAACAGGCGCAGGCTGTCGTGCAGGCCCAGCGCGATAAGCGCGCGCAGGTGGTAGCGCTCTTCTTCCGTGCAGTGGATGGTGTCCTTCAGGCCCACCGGGTCCCACACGTCCAGGTCATCGAAGGTGATGTTGTAGTCGCCCATCAGCACCAGGTTGGGGTGTGCCGCCAGCTCAGCCTGCACCCACTGGCGCAGGCCCTTGAGCCATTCCATCTTGTACTCGAACTTGTCGCTGCCGGGTTCCTGGCCGTTGGGAAAGTAGGCGCCAATGACCCGGATGCTTTGTGCCGTGCCACCGGCTGCCGCCGGCAGGGCGTAGGTGGCGGCAATGACGCGGGACATGTCGTCGGCAAACCCCGGAATGTTCTTCACCACGTCGCTGGCCGGCGTGCGCGAGAGCAGGGCCACACCGTTGTAGGTCTTCTGGCCGAACCACTGAGCAGAGTAACCCGCTGCTGCAATCGCCGCCGCCGGAAACTTGTCGTCCGTCATCTTCAGCTCCTGCAGGGCCAGCACGTCCACCGGGTTGGCGGCCAGCCAGTCCAGCACCTGGGGCAGGCGCACGCTGAGGGAGTTCACGTTCCAGGTGGCGAGTTTCATGCGTTTTACAAGTTACAGAATGGCATCCATGATAGCTACATCTCTTGCGTTCGCAGCCCGTCATAATCGCCAGAGAAGAACCAAAACCCATTGGTTCCAGGGAACCCCGATTCATGCTCGACGACATCAAAAAAACACTCTGGGCCACCGCCGACAAGCTGCGCGCCAACATGGACGCCGCCGAATACAAGCACCTGGTGCTCGGCCTCATCTTCGTCAAATACATTTCCGACACCTTTGCCGCCCGCCGTGCGGAGCTGACCACGCGCCTCACCAACCCGGCAGACGACTACTACTTTGCTGATGCCACGGCAGAAGACCTGGCGCAGGAGCTGGAAGACCGCGACTACTACAAAGAGGTCAACGCCTTTTGGGTGCCCGAGCCTGCCCGCTGGGAAAGCCTGCGCGCCGCCGCCAAGCAGCCCGACATCGGCAAGCGCATCGACGAAGCCCTGACGCTGATCGAAGCCGAAAACGCCAAGCTCAAAGGCATTCTGGACAAACGCTACGCCAGAGCCCAGTTGCCCGACGGCAAGCTGGGCGAACTGGTGGACTTGGTTTCCACCATCGGCTTTGGTGACAACCCCAGCACAGCACGCGACGTGCTGGGCCAGGTCTACGAATACTTCCTGGGCATGTTCGCCAGCGCTGAGGGTAAGCGCGGCGGGCAGTTCTACACGCCGGCCAGCATCGTCAAAACCCTGGTCGCCGTGCTCAACCCGCACGAAGGCAAGGTGTACGACCCCTGCTGCGGCTCGGGTGGCATGTTTGTGCAGAGCGAAAAGTTCATAGAAGCCCACGGCGGCAAGCTGGGCGACGTGTCCATCTATGGCCAAGAAGCCAACCCCACCACCTGGCGGCTGGCGGCCATGAACCTGGCTATTCGCGGCATCGACTTTAACTTAGGGAGGGAACCCGGTGACACCTTCACCCGCAACCAGCATGCCGATCTGCGGGCCGACTTCATCCTGGCCAACCCGCCCTTCAACATCAGCGACTGGTGGCACGGCAGCCTGACGGGAGACCCGCGCTGGGTTTATGGCGACCCACCCGCTGGTAACGCCAACTACGCTTGGCTGCAGCACATGCTGCACCACCTCAAACCCACAGGCCGCGCCGGCATTGTGCTGGCCAACGGCTCCATGAGCAGCAGCCAGAACAGCGAGGGAACTATCCGCGCCGCCATGGTGGATGCCGATGTGGTGGAGGTCATGGTGGCGCTACCCGGCCAACTGTTCTTCAACACTCAGATACCGGCCTGCCTGTGGTTCCTGGTCAAGCAAAAGCAGCACCGCAAGGGCCAGGTGCTGTTCATCGACGCCCGCAAGCTGGCCACCATGATCAGCCGCGTGCAGAGCGAGTTGACCGATGAGGTGATTGCGCGCATTGCGGCCACGGTGGCCGCATGGCGCGGCGAGGCGGATGCCGGCGAGTACGCAGACATTGCCGGCTACTGCCGCAGCGTGCCACTGGCTGAAATCGCCCAGCACGGCCATGTTCTGACACCCGGCCGCTACGTGGGCGCGGAAGAGGTGGAAGACAACGACGAAGACTTCGCCATCAAGATGCAGCAGCTCACGGAGAAGCTGAGCGAGCAGATGGCGAAAGGTGCGGAGCTGGACAAGTTGATTCGGCAGAAGCTGGGGGGGCTAGGGTATGAGTTTTGAATCACCAACAGATGCCGTTCAAGTAGCCCCCTATACAAGATGGAGTTATGTACGTTTGGGCGATCTGATCAGCCTAAGAGGAGGCCTTTCATACAAAGGAGAGGATGTCTCCAACATAGGGAACGCAATGATCACCATGGGTTGCATCACACCGAGTGCTCCGTTTAAATTTTCTGGCTTGAGGAGGTACAAAGGGACATTTGGACCACAACACCTGCTGCAAGTTGGAGACTTAGTAATTGCAACGCGAGATGTCACGCAAAATCGAGAGTTGATCGGCTGCCCCGCCCTAGTACCTTCAGGACTTCCTGGAAACGCAATCATCGCGGCCACTAATCTATACAAGGTGATTAACGGCTCAAATACGGAGAATAGATTTCTGTACTGGGTTATGAAATCCCCAGCTTATCGTAAGCAAGTTGTAGCCTCTGCCAAAGGCACAACAGTTGTCATGCTTACTAAGGATGCGGTGGAAAACTTTGTATTTCCGCTCCCGCCACCTGTTGAGAGAAGTGCTATTTGCGAGTTGCTATCCGGGCTAGACGACCGCATCACCCTCCTGCGCGAAACCAACGCCACGCTCGAAGCCATTGCCCAGGCGCTGTTCAAGTCATGGTTTGTCGATTTCGACCCCGTGCGCGCCAAGATGGAAGGGCGTGTGCCCGAAGGCATGGACGAGGCCACAGCGGCGCTATTTCCGGATGCGTTGGTGGAGTCGGAGTTGGGGTTGGTGCCGGAGGGGTGGGCGGTCATGCCGGTTGGTGATGCGGTGGACGCTGTTGGTGGCGCAACACCCGACACCAAAAACTCCGCCTATTGGGAACCAGCGGCTCACTGCTGGACTACCCCCAAGGACCTATCGGGCATTCCTTCGCCGGTGCTGCTCGACACGGAGCGGAAACTAAGCGACGAAGGCTTGGCGAAGATCGGCTCAGGCCTGCTGCCTGCAGGCACGCTCTTGTTATCTTCGAGAGCGCCAATTGGCTATTTAGCGCTGGCCCAAGTGCCACTGGCCATCAATCAGGGCTATATCGCGATGCTGCCGGATGGCCTCTTGCCACCTTTGTACATGTTGTTCTGGTGCCAACTGAACATGGAAACAATCAAAGGGCGGGCCAACGGATCAACGTTCATGGAGATCAGCAAAAAAGCATTTCGTCCGATTCCGGCGTTGGTGCCGCCGCCAGAGTTGGTTTCTGGGTTTACCAATATTGCAGAGGCTTTGTTTGGGCGGTTGGTGGAAAACGAAAAGCAAGCCCAAACCCTCGCAACCCTCCGCGATACCCTGCTCCCCCGCCTGATTTCGGGCCAGTTGCGCGTAAGTGAACTTTCCGAATAGTCCAAACCTGGAACTCCATATGGCATTTGTACCCAACGAGAAATTTTCCGATCTATTGGCTCTACTCAAAGCGGGTGGTACATCTATTCCGCGCAGCCAGACCCCCGAGTGCATTGCATTTGCAAAGGCATACCCGTCCAACTCGTTGGAGACACTGACGCTTGACCAGTATTGCGTTGGGAAGAAGTCGCAGGACAGCTTTTGCTGGTGGATAGAACGCGGTCTTCAGCCAGTGCTGGGTCGCTATATGCCTGGAACTTCCCGAGGCCATATCGTCTACTTCAAGCCGGATGGGACGGTTTACAAGAACCGCAAGTTGCAAGACCTCTCGGATACAGAAGCACTCCAATACACCTTAAAGATTCAGTCTGCCATTGCCAATGCAGACATTTCCAAAGACCTCAGTTGGATCGACGATGACGAGCAGCTATATAAGCGTGCGGGTGTGGCACCCCGTGTCACTATTGGCGACGGTCGGAAGCTGCGTATCCTGAGTTGCTATAACCCGGACGCAGTGTTGCCGATTTCATCATCGAATCACGTGAAGCACTTTCTGGAATTGTTTGGCTGTCCAGTTGCAGACATTCCCAAGGTTGAGCAGCCCGTAGCGCGCTCAATGTTGTTGCGTGAACTGTTTTTTGCCGCTCAAAAACAGATTCCTGGCGTTACGCCATACGACTTCATGCATGTCTTGTACAGCCCTACTGCTGGATTCGCTCCGGTCAAGGAGGCAAGTGCAGATGTGGAGGATGATTCTGACGAAGAATCGGCCCTTGCTCCCTCGGTTCCTGATGATGAGGATTCTGAGCTTCCTACTGGACTGAATACGATTCTTTACGGCCCACCGGGTACGGGAAAAACGTTCACGACCATAGATGAAGCGATCAAGATTCTCGACCCCGAGTTCTATGCCAAGAACGAGAGTGAGCGTGAGTCACTCAAGGAACGGTTTGACGATCTGGTTGCTAGCAATCGAATCCGGTTCGTGACGTTTCACCAGAGCTTTAGCTACGAAGACTTCGTGGAAGGCTTGCGCGCAGAAACTGATGAAGCGGAAGGCGGCCAAATTCAATATGTGATTGAGAAAGGGGTTTTCAAAGCGATCTGTGAAGACGCGAGCAAACCCATTCAGAGTGCGACCGCGAAACTGGGTGTTAGCGACAGCCCTCGCATCTGGAAAATTTCCATTGAGGGAACTGGTGACAGTGCCACGCGCCAATACTGTTTGAAGCATGGCGAAGCCCGAATCGGGTGGGGCCACGTCGGCGATCTGAAGACGGCGCAACTGAGTAACCAGTCTTTTGAATTGGGATCGAACGATAGAAGCACACTCGAACTTTTTGGCAACGAGATTGCCGTTGGCGATGTCTTGCTTTGCATTGGAAGCAACACGGAGGTGGCTGCAGTTGGCATCGTCAGTGGCAACTACCGCTACGAAGCAACCGTGCCCAGTGGGGTACGAGCAGATTACAAGAACGTTCTGCCAGTTAACTGGATAGTGACCGATTGCAACTTTTCGATACTGAACCTCAACAGCCAGAAACGCTTTACGTTAAAGACGGTCTACGAGATTACCCGCTTCAATTGGTCCGAATTGCTGGAAGGTCTACGTGCAGCGGGTGTTGATTTGAAAGCTGTTGGACCTACCGAGATCAACTCAGCTTCTTTTGTGCTGATCATTGATGAAATCAACCGTGGAAACGTTTCCCGCATATTTGGTGAACTCATCACGCTCATTGAACCCAGCAAGCGCCTTGGTGCGAAAGAGTCTTTGACCGTCACATTGCCCTACTCAAAGAAGCCATTTGGCGTTCCCAAGAACGTCTACTTGATTGGTACGATGAACACTGCTGACAAGTCGTTGACTGGCATCGACATTGCATTGCGCCGCCGATTTGTCTTTAAGGAAATGCCTGCTAAGCCTGAGTTGCTGGACAAATTGACTATTTCCGGACTGTCCATAGGTCAGATGCTGCGGGCGATTAATCAGCGCATTGAAGTGCTACTCGACCGGGATCACTGCATTGGCCATGCTTACTTTCTGCCACTAGAAAAGGACCGATCCATTGAGCGTTTGTCGGCAATATTCAAGCAGCAGGTTTTGCCGCTCCTTCAGGAGTATTTCTTTGAAGACTGGGAGCGCATTGGCTGGGTGTTGAATGATCAACGCACCAAGGTTGAGCCATTCATTCGGTCTGGCGGTCTTGGCTCAAAGTCATTGGCAAAACTGTTTGGTTCAGAAGTGGCGGGCGGCCTTCGTGACACGCGATGGACGGTGAATGACGCTGCTTTCACATCAATTGGCAGTTACATCAACATCATTGGAGCCTCAGAGTGATTGTGCAATCAGTTGTGGTGCGCGAGTACGCACGCCTCACAACTGAAGATGTGGCCGGCACGTCCATTGAGAGCACGCTTGATCGGGCGCAGATTTCACAGTCTGCTTTCGATTGGATATGTAAATTAAACCAACGGTTTAGTGCGGCTGGCACATCACTTGCCGTAGTTGAGGGGCGGACTTGGTTGCGTCTGGATAAACATGTCGGGGTCATTGAGACTCCGTGCGGCACGCGGATTGAAATCCTGCCAAAACATCATGAGTCCGGCGACGTGGCTCACGAAAGCAGAGCACTATTGCAACGAATGATTGCGGCGTCGCTTGATCTTCCAGTCCGTGAGGTCGGAACAGCGGACCTGCAGCTATTCGATGCACCACTGACTGAATGGGTCATGGGACGGTTCTTGGCTGCTCTTGAGCGCATTGTTAAAGCAGGCATTCGCTTCGACTACCGTCGCGTAGAGGAAGAACAACGCTACATGCGCGGGCAACTGAACACCGTGCGTCAAATGCGACAGCCACCGGGCAAACAGCATTACTTTCATATTCGGCATGATGTTTTCGACCCCGATGGTGCTGAAAATCGGCTGTTGAAGTTGGCACTGGAGCAGGTATCGAAGTCCACTCGGGACGCTGGAAACTGGAAACTGGCTGGTGAATTGCGTAGCCTCATGAGTGAGATTGACTCCAGCAAGGACGTGACTGGTGACTTCAAACGGTGGCGCAATGAAAGACTCATGAGCCATTACCGCCTGGTTAAACCGTGGTGCGAACTGATCTTGAACCAGCAAATGCCAGTTTCCGTTGCTGGCGACTGGCATGGCCTGAGTCTGCTCTTTCCAATGGACAAGCTGTTTGAGAGGTACGTGGCAGCATGGTTGCGCCGCAGTATTCCGCCAACGATTCGACTAAGAAGCCCTGCCGCTAGTGAGTACCTAACAGTGCATGACGGCGACAAGATGTTCAGGTTGGAGCCTGATCTATTGCTGGAATCCAGCAGTCATAGGTGGGTATTGGATACCAAGTGGAAGAAGTTGGATTCCACAGATCGAAGCAACAAATACGGTTTGAGTCAGGGCGACTTCTACCAACTCTATGCCTACGGAAAGAAGTACCTCGCTGGTCAGGCATCGAGCGAACTTGTGCTTATCTATCCGGCGACAGAATCTTTTCCAAAGTCGCTGCCTGTGTTTGATTATGGCGATGGGATGAAGCTCTGGGTTCTACCCTTTGACCTAGCGGATCAGGTTCTAATTGAATCTGAGAAAACGACACTTCCAGTCAGAATTCAAGCAATGGAAAAGAAGACTGCGTAGCCGAGCGCCATTCAGGGAAAGATGCAATGACCGAAGACCAACTAGAGCAAGAAGCCCTTGGCTGGCTGACCGACGTGGGTTACACCCACCTCTACGGGCCGGACATTGCGCACGACGGCATTTCCCCCGAGCGTGCCGATTACCGCCAGGTGGTCTTGCCGCTTCGGCTGCGCGAAGCCATCAACCGGCTGAACCCCGACATTCCCGCTGCCGCCCGCGAGGATGCGTTCAAAAAAATCACCGACTTGGGGCTGCCGGTCTTGCTGTCGGCCAACCAGCACTTTCACCGCATGCTGGTGACGGGTGTGCCGGTGCAGTACCAGCTGGCAGGTGAAACGCGGGGTGACTTTGTTCGCCTGATCGACTGGGCGCAGCCTGCGCGCAACGAGTGGCTGGCGGTGAACCAGTTTTCCATTCGCGGCCCGCACCACACGCGCAGGCCCGACATCATTTTGTTCATCAACGGCTTGCCGCTGGTGCTGATGGAGCTGAAGAACCCGGCCGACCTGAACGCGGATGTGTGGAAGGCGTACGACCAGATTCAGACTTACAAGGCGCAAATAGCGGATACCTTCCAGTACAACGAGGTGCTGGTCATTTCTGACGGCACCGAGGCCTTGCTGGGCTCGCTGTCTGCCGATGCCGAGCGCTTTATGGCGTGGCGCACGATTGATGGCGTCACCCTCGACCCGCTGGGGGCATTCAACGAACTGCAAACCTTGGTGCGTGGCGTGCTGGCGCCGCAATACCTGCTGGACTACCTGCGTTACTTTGTGCTGTTTGAAGACGACGGCGCGCTGGTCAAGAAGATTGCCGGCTACCACCAGTTCCACGCGGTGCGCGCGGCCATTGTTCAGGTGGTGGAAGCATCGCGCCCCGGCGGAAATCAAAAAGGCGGCGTGGTCTGGCACACGCAGGGCAGTGGCAAGAGCATCACCATGACCTGCTTTGCTGCTCGCGTGATGCAGGAGCCCGCCATGGAGAACCCCACCATTGTGGTCATCACCGATCGCAATGATCTGGATGGGCAGCTCTTTGGCGTGTTCAGCCTGGCGCAGGACCTGCTGCGGGAGCAACCGGTGCAGGTCAGCACCCGGCAAGATCTGCGCGCCAAGTTGGCCAACCGGCCATCGGGCGGCATTGTGTTTTCCACCATTCAGAAGTTCATGCCGGGTGAAGACGAAGACACGTTCCCCGTGCTGTCAGACCGCCACAACATTGTGGTGATTGCAGACGAAGCCCACCGCACGCAATACGGTTTTGAGGCCAAATTAAAGACGCGAAAAGTGCCGTCAACCGGCGTAGAACCTGTGCAGGCAGCTACTAATGTGATAGCAACTAGCGATGGTGTGGTGACGCCACACCGCGCGGAGTTGGCCCCACCTGCGTATGTGGAGTGGTATGAAGCGGGCTACGCCCAGCACCTGCGCGATGCATTGCCCAACGCCACCTTTGTTGCCTTTACCGGAACGCCCGTCAGCAGTGAAGACCGCGACACCCGGGCCGTGTTTGGCGACTACATCCATGTCTACGACATGCAACAGGCCAGGGAAGACGGCGCTACCGTTGCCATCTACTACGAGAGCCGCCTGGCCAAGCTCAGCCTGGGTGCTGCCGACATGGCCGCGATGGACGTAGAAGTAGACGAACTGGCCGAAGACGAGGAAGAAACCACCCAGTCCCAACTCAAGAGCCGATGGGCCGCGCTGGAGAAGGTGGTGGGTGCGCAGCCCCGTGTGGTCAGCGTGGCCGCTGATTTGGTGGCCCACTTTGAGGAACGCAACAAGGCGCAGACCGGCAAAGCCATGGTGGTGGCCATGAGCCGCGAGATTTGCGTGCACCTGTACGACGAAATCATCAAGCTGCGACCGGACTGGCACAGTGCCGACCCCGAGCAGGGCGCGGTCAAGATCATCATGACCGGTTCGGCCAGCGACAAGGCGCTGTTGCGGCCGCACATCTACAGCGCGCAAACCAAGAAGCGACTGGAAAAACGTTTCAAAGATCCGGCCGACCCGTTGCGCCTGGTCATTGTGCGAGACATGTGGCTCACCGGCTTTGATGCCCCGTGCGTACACACCCTGTACGTGGACAAGCCCATGAAGGGCCACAACCTGATGCAGGCCATTGCGCGCGTCAACCGGGTGTTCAAGGACAAGCAGGGCGGCCTGGTGGTGGATTACATCGGCATTGGCAACGAGCTCAAAGCCGCCATGAAGGAGTACACGGCCAGCAAGGGCCGCGGCAAGCCGACGGTGGATGCCCATGAAGCCTATAGCGTGCTGATGGAAAAGATGGACGTGTTGCGCGCCATGCTGCACGGCTTTGATTATCAAAACTTCCTGACCGCAGGGCACCGCATGCTGGCCGGTGCGGCCAACCATGTGCTCGGCATCAAAGACGGCAAGAAACGGTTTGCCGACGTGGCGCTGGCCATGGCCAAGGCATTTACGCTGTGCTGCACGCTGGATGAAGCCAAGGCGGTGCGGGAAGAGGTGGCTTTTTTGCAGGGCGTGAAGGTCATCCTGACCAAGCGCGACATTACCGCCCAACGCCGTACCGACGAGGCACGCGAGTTTGCCATCCGCCAGATCATCAACTCTGCGGTGGTATCCGAAAGCGTGGTGGACATATTCGACGCGGTGGGCTTGGAGAAGCCCAACATTGGCCTGCTGGATGATGAATTTCTGGCGCAGGTGCGCAACCTGCCGGAGAGGAACCTGGCTGTGGAACTGTTGGAGCGCTTGCTGGAAGGCGAAATCAAGAGCCGCTTTGCCAGCAACGTGGTGCAGGACAAGAAGTTCTCCGAGATGCTGGCCAACGTCATCACCCGTTACCAGAACCGATCCATTGAAACCGCACAGGTCATGGAAGAACTGGTGGCCATGGCGAAGAAGTTCCGCGAAGCGGCCGCGCGGGGCGAGGCCTTGGGCTTGTCCGAAGACGAGGTGCGCTTTTACGACGCCCTGGCGAACAACGAATCAGCGGTACGGGAGTTGACCGACGAGACGCTGAAGAAAATTGCACACGAGCTGACCGAGAACCTGCGGCAAAACCTGAGTGTGGATTGGTCCGAGCGCGAAAGCGTGCGTGCCAAATTGCGGCTGATGGTCAAGCGGATATTGCGCAAGTACAAGTACCCGCCTGATTTGCAGGATGCCGCGGTGGAACTGGTGCTGCAGCAGGCGCAGGCGCTGGGCGAGAGCTGGGGCGAGTAACGGCTAAATATGTAGCAATGCCAGCACGCCCACGGCCACGCCAATGCCACCGGCGCCAAACATGGCGTACTCCAGCCATTTTTTCTTGGTCAGCAGAGCGATGGCCGCCAGCGCAATGGCAACCTGCAGCACGGTGGTGGACTGGGCCCAGCGGTGGTGCTGGTGCATCTGCTCGTCACTCTGGTGGTCCCATTCGGTGGCCTCGGCTTCGAGCTTGTCGGCCACGGCCTTGATCTCGTTCTTCTCCTTCTCGTAGCGGTCCACCTTGGCCTGGTACTTGGTCTTGTCGTCTTCCTTGGTGGACAGGTCGCGCGACATCTCGGCCAGCGACTGCTTGGTGCTCTTGGACTGGAAGTAGTTCCACTGGTTGGATGCTTCGGTCTTCTTGATGGCTGCGTTGTTCTTGTAGAGGCCGGCGTTGGCCTGGGTGGCGCCGCCCATGTAGCCGAACAGGGCGCCCACCGTGGCGATGATGGCGGTGAACAGCGCGATCTGGTTGGTCATCTTGGCGTCTTCGCCGTGTCCGTGGTCGCCCTGAGCCGCGTGCTCCAGCGCGTGGTCGTGGGGGCCGTGTACGTGGAATCCGTGTCCTGACATGTCAATTTCCTTGGGGTTTCAAATGCTGGTAGGTAACAAAGCTGAAGGCAAGGCCGCTGGCGGTGACGTGGGGCTCGCGTGCCACCTCGGTCCAGCCAGGCCCGAAAGCGGGGGCATGGGCGTCGCCGTCAAAATCGGCGTCGATCTCGGTCACCACGGCGGTGTCGGCCAGGGGCAGCGCCAGCGCATAGAGCTGCGCGCCGCCAATCACCCAGGCGTTGTCGTGCTGCTCACATAGTTGTAGCGCCTCACGCATGCTGCGTGCCGACTGTGCGCCGTTTTCATGCCAGTTTTCCTGGCGGGTGACCACGATGTTGGCGCGCCCCGGCAGGGGGCGGAATTTCGGCGGCAGCGAGTCCCAGGTCTTGCGGCCCATGATGACCGGGCAGCCCATGGTCACGCGCTTGAAGTGCGCCAGGTCCTCGGGCAAATGCCAGGGCAGGGCGTTGTCCTTGCCGATGACGCCGTTGCGGGCCTTGGCGAAGATGAGGTGGAGCTGCATTGGCCTACACCGCCACCGGGGCCTTGATGGCGGGGTGGCTTTCGTAGCCCAGCACCTCGAAATCTTCGTACTGGTAGTCGAAGAGGGAGTCGGGCTTGCGCTTGATGTTCAGTGTGGGGTAGGCCAGGGGTGCGCGGCTCAGCTGCAGTTCCACCTGTTCGTGGTGGTTGCTGTAGATGTGGCAGTCGCCGCCGGTCCAGATGAAGTCGCCCACGTCCAGGTCGCACTGCTGCGCCACCATGTGGGTCAGCAGCGCATAGCTGGCGATGTTGAACGGCACGCCCAGGAAGATGTCGGCACTGCGCTGGTACAGCTGGCAGCTCAGTTTGCCCTTGCCGCCGGGCTCGGTGGCGGGCGCCACGTAGAACTGGAAGAAGGCATGGCAGGGCATGAGGGCCATCTTGTCCAGGTCAGCCACGTTCCAGGCGCTGACGATGATGCGGCGCGAATCAGGGTTGCTTCTGAGCGTCTTGATGACTTCGGCAATCTGGTCGATGTGGCCGCCGTCGGGCGTGGGCCAGCTGCGCCACTGCACGCCGTAGACCGGCCCTAGGTCGCCATCGGCGCGTGCCCATTCGTCCCAGATGGTGACGCCGCGTTCCTTGAGCCAGTTGTTGCTGCTGGAGCCCGTCAGGAACCACAGCAGCTCCTGGATGATGGAGCGCAGGTGCACCTTCTTGGTGGTCACCAGCGGGAAGCCTTCGTTCAGGTCGAAGCGCATCTGGTAACCAAACACGCTGCGCGTGCCGGTGCCGGTGCGATCCATCTTGGTGACGCCGGTGGTGTACACGTGGCGCATGAAGTCTTCGTACTGGGAGCGGATGGGGTGGGGTGTGGTCATGTCAATTGACGCCTGGGTTACACAAATTGTAGGGGCAGCCGTTTTTGCGAGAAAATGGCGGGTTGCGCTGGACGCAGGTCCGGGGCGAGAACACAAGAAAATTTTATTCAAGAAGCAGCAGGAAGTCCGTCTCTATGTTCCCACATGCGCCCCAGAAGGACGCCGGTCCGTCGGCCAGCACACACCAGCAGAAGAAGCAGTCGCCCCTTACCGAGGCTGAAAACCGCTTGTCCGAGGCCGCGCTGGCCTACCACCGCCCCCGCAACGACGACGACATTGGCGGCAAGATCCAGATCAGCGTGACCAAGCCGGTGGCCAGCATGGACGACCTGTCCCTGGCCTACTCCCCCGGTGTGGCCGTGCCCTGTCTGGAGATCGAGCGCGACCCCACGCTGGCCTACGAATACACCGCCAAGGGCAACCTGGTGGCCGTCATCACCAACGGCACGGCCGTGCTGGGCCTGGGCAACATCGGCGCCCTGGCGGGCAAGCCCGTCATGGAGGGCAAGGCGGTGCTGTTCAAGCGCTTTGCCGGCATCGACGCCTTTGACATCGAGATCGACGAGACCGACCCGGCCAAGCTGATCGCCATCATCGCCAGCCTGCACCCCACTTTCGGCGGCATCAACCTGGAAGACATCAAGGCCCCTGAGTGTTTCGAGATTGAGCGCACGCTGCGCGCGCGCCTGCCCATTCCCGTGTTCCACGACGACCAGCATGGCACGGCCATCGTGGTGGCCGCTGGCATGCTCAACGCGCTGCACCTGCAGGGCAAGGCGCTGGAAAACGTACGCCTGGTGTGCAGCGGCGCTGGCGCCGCCGCCAATGCCTGCCTGGAGCAGTTGCTGAGCCTGGGCCTGAACCCGGCCCATGTGCTGGTGTGCGACTCCAAGGGCGTCATCTACAAGGGCCGCGGCGCACCGGGTGACGACGGCGAGAAGGCTGCCTGGGCGCGCGACACCGCCGCGCGCACCCTGGCCGACGCCCTGATGGGGGCCGACGTGTTCCTGGGGCTCTCGGGCCCCGGTGTGGTCAGCGAAGACATGGTGCGCAGCATGGCGGCCAAGCCGGTGGTGTTTGGCCTGTCCAACCCCGAGCCGGAGATCCGTCCCGAGCGGGTCTATGCCGCGGCGGCCGACGCCATTGTGGCCACGGGCCGTTCCGACTACCCCAACCAGGTCAACAACGCGCTGTGCTTTCCCTACCTGTTCCGCGCCGCGCTGGACGTGGGCGCTCCGCAGATCAACGAGGCCATGAAGGCCGCCGCCGTGCGCGCCCTGGCCGACCTGGCCCGTGAAGACAGCGCCTTTGGCGTCAACAAGCTGCTGCCTACGCTGCTGGACCCGCGCCTGCTGCAGGCGGTGGCGTCCCGCGTGGCCCAGGCGGCCGTGGACAGCGACAACGCGCGCAACCACCACTACGACGCAGCGGCCTACCGCCTGCGTCTGGAGCGCCTGGCGCGCAAGCTGGCACACGGCTGATCCGGCGCCGGCCGCTGGAGGCGGGGCGGGTCACTTCGACAGCGTCACCTCGCCCAGCCGCACAGGCGCCTCGCCGGCAAATCGGTAGAAGACGGTGTACCGGCCGGCCAGCGTGTTGGCGATGAATACGGGGGGGCAGCGGGATGCGCCGCCCGAGCCCGGACTGCGGGTGATGAGGGTGAGGTAGATCGCCTGCCCCTCCAGCGCCGCCCGCGTTTCGCTGCACACCAGAGCCGGGTTCACGGCGGTGGGGCGTGCCGTGATGGTGCTCAGGCCACTGACATCGGCGTCCACGGGAAGTACCCAGCCGGTGGGTCGGGGCACCGGTTTGCCCAGCCGCAGGCCGCCCGCCGCCTGCACGAAGGACCACGGCTGTTGCTGCGCGGCGGCGCCGCCGGCCAGTAGTGCGAGGGCCACACAACAGAGTAGGCGAAGCAGGGTCATTTCAGTGCCTTTTTGGTTGCCGGACGCCGCAGATACTGCGCAGACAGCTATTCAATTGATAGCACCCGGTTCGGATTCATGCGGTTGTGCGGGTCCAGCGCCTGCTTGATGGCGCGCATCATGCACAGCGCCACGGGTGACTTGTGGTGCTGCAGCTCGTCGCGCTTGAGGCTGCCAATGCCGTGTTCGGCCGAGATCGAGCCGCGGAACTGGTCAACCCGTTCGTACACTAGGGCATTGACGGCCGCCTCCTGGTTTTTCAGGAAGGCTTCGGCGTCGCTGCCTTCGGGGGCCTGCACGTTGTAGTGCAGGTTGCCGTCGCCCAGGTGGCCGTAGTTGACCAGGCGCGCGCCGGGGAACTGCTGCGCCAGCAGGGCATCGGTGCTGCGCACGAATTCGGGGATGCGCGAGACGGCAATCGAGATGTCGTGCTTGATGTTGAGCCCCTCCTGCGCCTGCGCCAGCGGAATGCTCTCGCGGATGTGCCAGAGCTGGCGCGCCTGGGTGATGCTCTCGGCCACCACGGCATCCAGCACGCAGCCCTGCTCCAGGGCGGCTTCCAGCAGGCGCTCGAAGCGCTCGCGGGCATGGGTTTCAGACTCCTGGTCGGAGTTTTCCAGCACCACGCAGTACGGGCAGTCCGTGTCCTGGAACGGCACCTTGATCTGCGGGAAGTGCCGGGTCACCAGGCTCAGGGCGAACCGGCCCATCACCTCGAAGCCGGTCAGGCCGGCGCTCAGGTGCCGGTGCGCCAGGCCCAGCAACTCCACCGCCGCTTCCAGCGAGGGCACGGCGGCAAATGCGGTGAGCTGCGAGACGGGCAGCGGGTAGAGCTTCATGGTGGCGGCGGTGATGACGCCCAGTGTGCCCTCGGAGCCGATCATCAGGTGGCGCAGGTCGTAGCCGGTGTTGTCCTTGCGCAGGCCGGTCAGGCCGTCCCAGATGTCGCCCTGGGGCGTGACCACCTCTAGGCCCAGGCACAGCTCGCGCGTGTTGCCGTAGCGCACCACCTGCGTGCCGCCCGCGTTCGTCCCCAGGTTGCCGCCAATGGTGCAGCTGCCTTCGGAGGCCAGGCTCAGGGGGAACAGAAAGCCGGCCCGCTCGCAGGCTTCCTGCAGGCTTTGCAGCACGCAGCCGGCATCCACGGTGACGGTGAGGTTGGCGCCGTCGAGTACGCGCACCTGGTTCATGCGCTGCAGGCTCAGCACCACCTGGGTGCCGCTGGTGTCGGGGGTGGAGCCCACCACCATGCCGGTGTTGCCGCCCTGGGGCACCATGCTCACGCCAGCCTGCGCGCAGGCTTTCACCACGGCGGCCACTTCCGCCGTGGAGGCCGGGCGCACCACGGCCAGTGCGCGCCCGTGCACGCGCTTGCGCCAGTCCAGCTCCCAGGCGCTGAGGTCGCCCTCGGTCAACACGTTGGCCGCGCCCACAATCTGGCGCAGCGCTTCAAGGACGGGGTGGGGTGTGGTCATGGTGCGGGAAGCGGGGTCTCTGGGGAACGGGGGTGCTTGCGGCTCCCCAGGCGGGTGCGCACGTGCCAGACGCAAGCCGTGAACAGCAGCAGGCACAGCACGATTTCGAGCAGCGCCAGGGCGTTGCCCGGCGCCTTGTCGCTCCAGGCGCGCACCACGCCTTCAATGAAATACAGCCACACCAGCAGGCTGACCCAGCGGTAGGTGTAGAGGCGGTTTTTCAGCAGGCCGGCCAGCGGCACGCACAGCGGCAGCGCCTTGAGCGCCAGCCACGAGCCGCCCGGGCGCAGCGGCGCCCAGTAGAGCTCCCAGCCCAGGGCCAGCAGAATCAGGCCCAGAAGGCTGGCGACGGCGAGCCAGCGGGAGCGTTGGACGGTGTGGATCGGTGTGTTCATGTCGGTGGCATCATAGCGGCCATGCAATTCCTACAACGTTTACAGGGCTGGCTGCAGGACGTCGTCCATGTGCCATGGTTTCACGCGCTGCAGACCCTGCGCGAACGCTTCCGCGAAGACCGGCTGGGCCTGACCGCCAGCAGCCTGACCTTCACCACCACCATCGCCCTGGTGCCCTTCATCACGCTGGCGCTGGCGGTGTTCACGGCCTTTCCCATGTTCGCCAAGTTCCAGGACGTGCTGCAGAAGTGGCTGATCCAGAGCCTGGTGCCCGACAACATTGCGCGCCAGGTGCTGGGCTACCTCAACCAGTTTGCGGGCCAGGCCAGCCGGCTTGGCGCCGTGGGCCTGGGGGCCCTGCTGGGCACGGCGCTGGCGCTGATCTTCACCATTGACCGCACGCTCAACAGCATCTGGCGCGTGCGCAAGCCGCGCCCGTTTGCCCAGCGCGTACTGATCTACTGGGCGGCCCTCACGCTGGGGCCGCTGCTGCTGGGGGTGAGCCTGAGCATGACGTCGTACGCGCTGTCGGCTTCCAAGGGCCTGGTAGGGGCCTTGCCCGGGGGCGTGGCGCTGGTGCTCAACGTGCTGCAGTACGTGCTGGTGGCCGCGGGCATGGCGGCCATGTTCCGCTATGTACCCAATACCACCGTGCGCTGGGGCCACGCCTGGATGGGCGGGTTTTTCGTGTCCACGGGCATGGAGCTGGCCAAGAAGGCGCTGGCCGTCTACCTCAGCTCGGTGCCCACCTATTCGGTGGTGTACGGGGCGTTTGCCACGGTGCCTATCCTGCTGGTCTGGATCTACGTGGCCTGGGTCATCGTGCTGCTGGGCGCGGCGCTGACGGCCTACCTGCCGAGCCTGATCGACGGTGGTCTGCGGCGCCGCCTGACGCAGGGCGGTCCATTCCAGCTGGCGCTGGAGGTCCTGCGCGCGCTCGACGCCGGGCGCCAGCGTGGCGAGAAAGGGCTGACGCTGGGGCAGCTGTGCGCGGCATTGCAGGTGGATGCACTGCGGCTGGAGCCGGTGCTGGAGGCGCTCATGGCCTTGGACTGGATGGGCCAGCTCAGCACCGCTACCGAACCCGGTCCGGAAGCCCGCTTCGTGCTGTTGATCGACCCGCAACGCACGTCGCTGGAGCCGCTGGTGCAGACCCTGCTGCTGGCGCGCAATGCGGTGACCGAAAAATTCTGGAAAACCGGCAACTGGCCGGCCATTACCTTGCGTGATGCGCTATAAAAAAAGTAGCACAGGTGGCGCGTGGCGGAGCTGACCGCCCTGCTGGCCGAGGTGCGCCAGTGCACGCTGTGCGCGCCCCACCTGCCGCTGGGCCCGCGCCCGGTGCTGCAGGCGCGCTCCAGCGCGCGCATTCTGATCGCGGGGCAGGCGCCGGGGCGCAAGGTGCATGCCAGCGGCGTTCCGTTCAGCGATGCCAGCGGCGACCGCCTGCGCGACTGGCTGGGCATGCCCCCCGAGGTGTTTTACGACCCGGCGCGGGTGGCCATTGTGCCCATGGGTTTTTGTTACCCGGGAACGGGGGCGTCGGGCGACCTGCCACCGCGCCCGGAATGTGCGCGGACGTGGCGCGCCCGGGTGCTGCAGGAACTGCCGCGGCTGGAGCTCACCCTGGCCATCGGCCAGTACGCGCTGGCTTACCACTGGCCCGGTCCGGCGGTGTCGGTGACGCAGGCGGTGCAGGCCTGGCGCACCCAGTGGCCCGCCGTGGTGCCGCTGCCGCATCCCAGTCCGCGCAACAACGGCTGGCTGCGCCACAACCCGTGGTTTGAGGCGGAGCTGCTGCCCGTGCTGCGGCAGCGGGTGGCCGCCATCCTGGCCGCTGAGGCCCCGCCGTGAATCCGGCGCGGCCTCAGCCGGGGGTGGCAGGGGGCGGAGCGTGCGGGTGGTCGATGCCGTCGTGCAGCTGCGCGATGTCCATGGGCCGGGAGAACAGCCAGCCCTGCGCGAACTGCACGCCGTGGGTGCGCAGGTAATCGGCCTGCGCTGTGGTCTCCACGCCCTCGGCAAT
Source organism: Rhodoferax sp. MLSD5-FHT05B10 (assembly GCF_058793415.1). Lineage (NCBI taxonomy): Bacteria > Pseudomonadati > Pseudomonadota > Betaproteobacteria > Burkholderiales > Comamonadaceae > Rhodoferax > Rhodoferax sp. MLSD5-FHT05B10. The sequence goes on from NZ_JBXAFT010000005.1 coordinate 334,744, forward strand.
CATGCCCAGTTTCAGCGACTTGCCGATTTCGATGATGTGGGCGATGACCTCGCTGGTCACCGCTCCGGTGCCGATGGTTTCCACAAAGGACTTGTCGATCTTGATGTAGTCCAGCGGCAGCGTGGTCAGGTACGACAGGCTGGAGTAGCCGGTGCCGAAATCGTCCAGCGCGATGGGGATGCCCATGTCGCGCAGCGTCTGCATGCTGTGCTGGCTGGCCGTGTTGTTGACCAGCAGGCGTTCGGTCACCTCCACATGCACACTCGCCGGCCCGATGGACCACTGGGCCAGGGCCTGGCGCAGGTGCTCGGTGGCGTGCGGCGTTTCAAAGTCCCGGGCGGACAGGTTCAGGCCAATGTAAAAGCCCGGATGGGCGTGCAGCAGGTGCGCGGCGTCCTTGGCGAACAGCGCAATGACCCGGGCGGTGACCTTGTCCATCAGGCTGTTGTTTTCGGCAATGGGGATGAAGATGTCGGGTGGCACCATTTCGCCGTTCGGCCGGCGCCAGCGCAGCAGGGCCTCGGCTCCCACCCAGCGCCCGCTGGCCAGTTCCACAATGGGCTGGTAGACCAGATAGAGTTCGTTGTTCTTGAGGCCCTGGCGCAGCTGCGCGGGCAGGGAGCTCTGGTATTTGGAGTAGCGCAGCATCAATAGCGCCAGCAGGATGCCTGCCCCAATGCCCAGCGGGACCAGTACGAAGATGAGGCTGATCCAGCCCTCGTGCAGACGGTCGGCCGGTATCGCGGCAAAGGCGGCGTAGTCGTAATGGTCCGAGCGCTTCAGTGCGACGACAAAGGCGCCGTCAAAGAACTGCACATCACTTCGCTCACCCAGGTGCTGGGCCCAGTCGGGGTGAAAATTTCCACGGGCAGCCAAGACGCGCCGTGTGCGCAGGTTGTACAGGCCGTGGTTGGCATCGGGCTCAGCGGATTCGACGGCGATCGGTCCATCCTGGGCCAGGATGGCCGCATAGCCGGACACCCCATCCACGGCCACCATGAACTTGTTCTCGGAAATGCCCGGCAGGCTGACCGCGTTCCAGACGGGGTTGCCCAGCTTGCTGCGCAAGGTGGGTGGCCCCAGCGCGATGCCGGCGCCGTGCGTGCCGAAGGCCGAGCACATCAACCGGTCATTGCGTACATAGCCGATGGCCACAAGGTAGGGGTTCTCGGCCGACGTGCGGGACATGAGGTGCAGGTTGGCGTGGGAGCAGGGTTCTGCGCTGCCGGCCGCGGTGAGGGTCTTGACGGCGCTGTCGATTTGTCCGCTCACGCGGTGCGCCCGCCGCAGCACCTCGGCGGCCAGCTGGGCGGCGTGTTCCTCCTGCGCGCGCAGGCTGTGGAAATCTGCCAGGTAAAAGGCTGCCGCGACAGGAATGGCGATGACCATCAGGCCGATGCAGTAAATCCGAATGGCAGGAGCGGGGAGGCGCAATCTGGTTGAACCCGTTGAAGGTAAAGCAGTCCGCAGCCGGGGCCTTGGCAGAGAAACCCACTGTAGCCGAACTGCCTGCCCGCCACAGGCGCCGCGCCTAGGGGGTTTCACCAGTATTGCGGTGCCTGCCGGGCTGGTGCCCGGCAGGCACCGCCTATGGCTGCGTGGCCAGGAAGTCGCGGATGGCGAACAGCGTGGCGTCGGGCGTCTCGGTCATCTGGTGGTGGCCCACGGGCAGGCTCACGACCTGCACCGTCTTGCCGCGGGTCCGAGCCGCGGTCACCAGGCCCTGGGCTGCGCGGGGCTGTGTCATCTGATCCTGCGCACCCAGCACGAACAGCACCGGGCAGGTGACGGCGGCCATGGCCGCTTCGCCGTTGGCATAGCGGTCGCAGGCCACAAAGCCGCGGTGGAACACATTGACTTTCGGGTTGCTGGCCAGCACCCGGCGGCCCAGCGCCATGCTGGCGCCAAACACCCAGGTGCCCGGGCCCAGCGCCGACGGGGGCGCTGCCAGCGTGCTGCGCGAGAACACGTTGACCATGGTGAGGGCCTTCTCGGGTTCGTTCAGTGACGCCTCGATCAGCATGGGTGACACCTTCATGGGAAACGCCGTGCCCACCAGCACCAGGTGCGTCACACGCTCCTTCAGGCGCGATGCGGCCTCCAGCGCAATCAGCGAGCCCCAGCTGTGGCCCACCAGCGCCGCCTTCTGCACGCCGGCGGCGTCGAGCAGCGCGGCGATGAAGCCGGCCGCTTCCTCGACGCTGGAGGGGGCTTCGCTCGCGCTGCGGCAGTGGCCCGGCAGGTCCACGGCCAGCACGTTGTAGCCGTGGTTGGCCAGGTAGCGGCTTTGCAGGATCCACACGCTGTGGTCGTTGAGCACGCCGTGGATGAAGACCACGGTGGGCTTGGCGGCATCGAACGGCTTGCCGCCGGTGTAGCAGTAGGTTTTTGCGTTGTTGACGTGCAGTTCCATGCTCAGGCTCCCGCCTTTTCTGCGGCCTTCAGGGCGCGTTTGAGGTCGTCGATCAGGTCGTCGGCGTCTTCCAGCCCGATGGACAGGCGGATGGTGCCCTGCGTGATGCCGCCCGCCGCCAGGGCCTCGTCGGTCATGCGGAAGTGGGTGGTGCTGGCTGGGTGGATGACCAGGCTGCGGCAGTCGCCCACGTTGGCCAGGTGGCTGAATACCTTGAGCGTCTCGATGAATTTCTTGCCCTGCTCGCGGTTGCCCTTGAGGTCGAAGCTGAACACCGAGCCGGCGCCCTTGGGCAGCAGCTTTTGCGCCAGCGCATGGCTGGGGTGGCTTTCCAGCAGCGGGTGGCCGACGCGGCCGACAAAGGGCTGACTGCTCAGGAACTGCACCACCTTTTCGGTGTTGCGCATGTGGCGCTCCATGCGCAGGCCCAGGGTCTCCACGCCCTGCAGGATCAGCCAGGCGGTGTGCGGGCTCATGCAGGCGCCGAAGTCGCGCAGGCCTTCGCGCCGCGCGCGCAGCAGGAAGGCGCCCACGGTGCTTTCCTCGCTGAAGTTCATGTTGTGAAAGCCGTCGTAGGGCGCGGCCAGCTCCTCGAACTTGCCGCTTTGCGCATGGGCCGCCGCCCAGTCGAAGCTGCCGCCATCGACGACGATGCCGCCCACCACCGTGCCGTGGCCGGACAGGAACTTGGTGGCCGAGTGGTAGACCAGGTCGGCCCCCAGGGACAGCGGCTGCATCAGCCAGGGGGAGGTCAGGGTGGAGTCCACCAGCAGCGGCACCCCGGCCTCGTGGGCGATGGCACTGATGGTGGGAATGTCCAGCACGTCCAGTCCGGGGTTGCCCACGGTTTCGCCGAACAGCAGGCGGGTGTTGGGGCGGATGGCGGCCTTCCAGCCGTCGATGTCGCCGGGCTTCACAAACGTGGTCTCGATGCCGAAGCGGCGCAGGGTGTAGTGCAGCAGGTTCTGCGAGCCGCCATACAGCGCCGTGCTGGCCACGATGTGCGAGCCGGCGCCCATCAGCGTGGCCACGCTCAGGTGCAGGGCGGCCTGCCCGCTGGCCACCGTAATGGCGCCAATGCCACCTTCCAGTGCGGCCACGCGCTGCTCCAGCACGGCGTTGGTCGGGTTGCTGATGCGGCTGTAGACGTGTCCCGCACGTTCCAGGTTGAACAGCGACTGCGCGTGCTCGCTGGACTCGAAGACAAAGGACGTGGTGAGGTGGATGGGCACGGCCCGTGCGCCCGTGGCGTCGGGTGTGGCGCCTGCGTGCAGGGCCAGGGTGTCGAATCCGGGGTCGGCATAACCGGGCATAAGTCTCTCCGGGGGCAAGGTGTGGGAAATACAGTAATTGTGGGCTATATTTCAGTCACGAACTCCATTTCAGCCTCACGAGGAAGCACCATGAAAGTCAGCGACATCCTGCGCGTCAAGGGCGGCACGCTATTTACCATCACGCCGGAAGACACGCTGGCCGACGCGGCCCAGTTGATGGCCGAGCGCGACATCGGTTCGCTGGTCGTGATTTCCCACGGGCTGGTGGTGGGCATGCTGACGTTCCGGGAAGTGATCCAGGCGGTGGTGAAGAACGGCGGCACTTTCGGTGCTACGACGGTGTACCGCGCCATGGACCCCGGTCCGCTGATCTGCACCATGGAGACCGAGATGGACGAAGTGCGCCGCATGATGCTGGACCGCCACGCCCGCTACATGCCGGTGATGGACAAGGGCATGCTCATGGGCGTGATCAGTTTCTACGACGTGGCCAAGACCGTGGTGGACAGCCAGAATTTCGAGAACAAGATGCTCAAGGCCTACATCCGCGACTGGCCCGAAGGCGACAAAGCCGCTTCGGCAGCGCCGGCGGCGTAAACCGGCGTTGTGCTCTGGGATAATCCCCACCCATGAGCGGCAACACTTTTGGAAATCTCTTCGCAGTCACCAACTTTGGTGAATCCCACGGCCCGGCCATCGGCTGCGTGATCGACGGCTGCCCCCCGGGCATGGAACTCAGCGAGGCCGACATCCAGGGCGACCTGGACCGGCGCCGCCCCGGCACCTCCAAATTCGTCACCCAGCGCAACGAACCCGATGCCGTGAAGATCCTGAGCGGCGTGTACCAGGGCAAGACCACGGGCACGCCCATTGCGCTGCTGATCGAAAACACCGACCAGCGCAGCAAGGACTACGGCAACATCCTCGAATCCTTCCGGCCCGGCCACGCAGACTACGCCTACTACCAGAAGTACGGCATCCGCGACCCGCGTGGTGGTGGCCGCTCCAGCGCCCGCCTGACCGCGCCCATGGTGGCGGCCGGTGCGGTGGCCAAGAAGTGGCTCAAGGAGCAGTACGGTACCGAATTTCGCGGCTGCATGACGCAGATTGGCGAGCTGCCCATTGCCTTCGAGGGCTGGGAGCATGTGCCCAACAATCCGTTCTTTGCACCCGTGGCCGATGTCTCCAAACTCGAAGAGTACATGGAGGCCCTGCGCAAGGCGCACGACTCCTGCGGCGCGCGCATCCGCGTCTGTGTCACCCAGGTTCCCGTGGGCCTGGGTGAACCGCTGTTCGACAAGATGGACGCGGACATTGCCTACGCCATGATGGGTATCAACGCCGTCAAGGGCGTGGAAATTGGCGCCGGCTTTGCCAGCGTGGCGCAGCGCGGCAGCATGCATGGCGACAGCCTCACGCCGGCCGGTTTTGCCAGCAACAACGCCGGCGGCGTGCTGGGCGGCATCACCACCGGGCAGGACCTGGAGGTGAGCATTGCCATCAAGCCGACCAGCTCCATCCTCACACCGCGCGACTCCATCGACATGGCCGGCAACCCCACGCAGGTGGTGACCAAGGGCCGCCACGACCCCTGCGTGGGCATACGCGCCACACCCATTGCCGAGGCCATGCTGGCCCTGGTGGTGATGGAGCATGCCCTGCGTCAGCGCGCCCAGTGCGCCGATGTGCACACGGCGCTGGCGCCCATTGCCGCGCAGGCCTGACCCCCGGTTCGCTCCCTTCCAGGAATTGCCATGAAAACTGCCCTCGTCCTCAACGGCCCCAACCTCAATCTGCTGGGCACGCGCGAACCCCAGGTGTACGGCTCGCAAACGCTGGCCGATGTGCAGGCCCTGTGCGAGCGCGCCTGCGCCGCCAACGGTTTTGCGCTGGATTTCCGCCAGACCAACCACGAAGGCGAGCTGGTGGACTGGCTGCACGAGGCCGGGCGGTTGCAGGCGGCCGGCACGCTGGCGGGTGTCATCCTCAACGCCGGGGCGTACACCCACACCAGCGTGGCGCTGTTTGATGCCATCAAGGGCACGGGCGTTACCCTGGTTGAGTTGCACATCAGCAACGTGCACGCGCGGGAGGCGTTCCGCCACCACTCCTATATCTCGCCGGCGGCCAAGGCCGTGATGGCAGGGTGGGGCGTCAATGGCTATGCGCTGGCGATTGCCGGGCTGGCCGGCATGCAGCAAGGCGCCTGAGGCCGGCGCGCACGGCGCGGGTCACGCGCCGCTCAGAAACCAATCCAGGTTGCCAGTCCGATAAACAGGGTCAACAGAACCTGCGGTGACGCCTTGCGGATATAGAACGCCGCAGCGTTGTCGGCGTTGTGCTGCCCGGGGTCGGGCCGGTGCCGGAACGGCAGTCCGACCAGCGTGTTGTGCCGGATGCCGGATGCATCGCCCTCCAGGCTGTAGGAGACCTCGACGAGGTGCTCGGGGTTGCGGACAAAATCAGCCGCCAGACCATAGCCCTCCACCACGGCGCTGGCCTCTTGCTGGGGCTCCAGCCGGGACAGCCGGATGGCGGGCATGGGCCAGACGTCAATCGGCATGCGGTCGCCCTGGAGGCCAAAGCTGGCAGGGCCCAGCACCGTACTGATGGGGAAACGCAGGTCTACCAGGGGCAACAGGCCGGTGTTGCGGAACGTGATGCGGTACAGGCGCGAATCGGCCGCAACGGGTTCCAGCCCGATGTGCAGGGCATGCTTGAAATACCGGGCGAATGGCAGGCGAAACTTCATGCGAAATGTGCGGGCGCAGCAATATGTAACCGTTTGTTAACGAAGTGTCTGCCATAAATTGGTGCGCGACCATCCCCCAAACGGGTGATTTTTCACCGCTTTATCGGTATTTTTCGGAATTTGCGAGCCGTTGCCGACCCGTTGCGGCCTGAATCAGCCCCAGGCCGGGGTCTGGAACGCGGCCGCCAGGAAATCCACCATGGCGCGCACCTTGCCCGGCAGGTGCTGGCGGCTGGGGTAGACGGCGTGGATGCCGATGCTGGGGCCGCGGTACTGCGGCAAGACCTGCACCAGCCGCCCGCTGCGCAGGTCCTGGCCCACCAGAAAGGCAGGCTGGTAGATGAGACCCTGGTCGGCCAGCGCGACGGCGCGGCAGGTGTCGCCGCTGTTGGCGCGCAGGCGCGGGTGCGTGGCCACGCTTTGGGGCTTGCCCTGCGGGTCGTCAAAAGTCCAGACGTCGCCGCCAGACCACCACGAGTAGGCCATCACGCTGTGCTGCGCAATGTCTTCCAGCTGCGTAATCGGTGCAGCAGTGCACAGGTAGCCGGGTGAGGCGCACAGCACCATGCGGTCGTGGGTCAGGGTGCGCGAGACCAGGGTGGAGCTGGCCTGCCGGGTGATGCGCACAGCCATGTCGAAACCTTCTTCCACCAGGTCCACCACGCGGTCGGTCAGGGTGATGTCCAGCTCCACTTGTGGGTGCAGCTTCAGGAACTCACCCCACAGCGGCGCCAGGTGCAGGTTGCCGAAGGTGAGCGGGGCGTTGATCTTCAGCCGTCCGGCGGTGTGCAGCGCCCCCTGGCTGGCGGCGGCATTGGCGTCGGCCAGGTCGTCCAGGATCTGGCGGCTGCGCTCGAAGTACTCCGAACCGGCATCGGTCAGCGACAGGCGCCGCGTGGTGCGGTTCAGCAGCCGGGTGCCCAGCAGGGCTTCGAGCTCCAGCACCAGGCGCGAGACCACGGCTTTGGAGGTGTCCAGCCGCTGGGCGGCTTTGACAAAGCTGCCGGCCTGCACCACCGCGGTGAAGGCCTGCATCTGGCGAAATTGGTCCATGGCGGTCGGCGTGCCGTGTCAGGGCACGATGGTGGTGAACAGGTAGGTCGCCAGCAGCACCAGGTGCACGATGCCCTGCAGCACCGTGGTGCGCCCGGTGCCCAGCGACAGCGTGGTGACAAACAGCGAGAGCAGCAGCAGTACGGTGGACTTGATGTCTAGCCCCAGCGTCAGCGTCCAGCCGGTGGCCAGCGAGACCAGGGCCACCGCCGGAATGGTCAGGCCGATGCTGGCCAGGGCCGAGCCCAGCGCCAGGTTCAGGCTGGTCTGCAGGCGGTTGGCGCGGGCGGCGCGCACGGCCGCCATGCCTTCGGGCAGCAGCACCACCGCCGCAATGATGATGCCTACTACCGCCTTGGGCGCCCCCAGGCCCGCCACGGCCGCCTCAATGGCGGGTGCCAGTGCCTTGGCCAGCAGCACCACGGCTGCCAGGCTCATCAGCAGCAGCACGCCACTGGCTGCCACCAGCCGGTTGCTAGGGGGCTGGGCGTGTGCCTCGGCGTTGACGTCGGCGTCGGGCGGCAGGAAATAGTCGCGGTGGCGCACGGCCTGCACCAGCACAAAGGTGCCGTACAGCACCAGCGACACCACAGCCACAAAACCCAGCTGGCTGGCGCTGTACACCGGCCCGACCACGCTGGTGGTGTAGTTGGGCAGCACCAGCGTCAGCACGGCAATGGCCGCCAGCGTCGCCAGCGACGCGCTCACGCCGTACAGGCCAAAGGACTGTTCCCGGTACCGGCTGGCGCCCACCAGCAGGCACAGGCCCACAATGCCGTTGAGGATGAGCATGACGGCGGCAAACACGGTGTCGCGGGCCAGCGCGGTGCTCTGGGGGCCGCCGGAGAGCATCAGCGACACGATCAGCGCCACTTCTATGATGGTGATGGCCAGCGCCAGCACCAGCGTGCCGTAGGGCTCGCCCACCCGGTGCGCCACGACCTCGGCATGGTGCACCGCGGCCAGCACGCTGCCAATCAGGGCTGCCACCAGCAGCGCCACCAGCCACAGGGCGGGCCCGGTGAGCTGGGTAAGCGCCAGCAGCAGCCAGCCGGCCAGGGGAGCGGCGGCAGACCACAGGGGAAGGGGTTGTTGGGTTTTCATGGACGCAAGCCAAAGAGCCAAGGGGTAATTGTCAATATTTTAGAGATATTCAATTCAATGCGGTGCTATTTATCTCTGCAGACTGGACCGATACAGTGAGGTCCTGGCTTGTTAAAGGATGCCTACCATGTCTCATACCCCTGCTGTATTGCCTTCGCTGTTTGTTTCCCACGGCGCGCCCCTGTTCGCCATGGAGCCGGGCGAGACTGGCCCCGCGCTGCACGCCTGGGCGCAGACCCTGCCGCACGCGCCCGCGCTGCGCGGCGTGGTGATTTTGTCGCCGCACTGGATGGCGCGCACGCCCGCGGTCATGACCACGGCGCAGCCGCAGACCTGGCACGATTTCGGTGGCTTCCCCGCGGCGCTGTACGAACTGCAGTACCCGGCGCCGGGCAATCCCGCACTGGGGCAGGAGGTGCTGGCCCTGCTGCAGGCGGCTGGCATTGCCGCCCAGGCCGACGACAAGCGCCCCCTGGACCACGGCACCTGGGTGCCGCTGATGCACATGTTCCCCCAGGCCGATGTGCCCGTGGTGCAGGTGGCCCTGCCGGTGGACTGGGGCCCGCGGCACGTGTACGCGCTGGGCGCGGCCCTGCAGAGCCTGCGCGCCAACGGCGTGCTGGTGATGGGCTCTGGCTCCATCACGCACAACCTGGGCGAGTTCTTTGGCGGCGACCAGCAGGTGGCGTCGTACGTGACCGAGTTTGCCCGCTGGGTGGAAGCCGCCCTGGAGCGGGGCGACACGCCGGCGCTGCTGGACTACCGCAGCCTGGCCCCGCACGCGCACCGTGCGCACCCCACGGAGGACCACTTCCTGCCGCTGTTCTTTGCGCTGGGTGCCGCCGGGGAGGCTGCTCGGCCCACCTACCTCAGTCGCGAGGTGATGTACGGCATGCTGGCCATGGATGCCATGGCGTTGAATTGAACACAAAACGGGCTGAAATGCCCGTTTTTGTTGCGCAGACAGCTATCAAATAAGTAGCAAATTTTTTGCCGGAACCGGCAAGGGAGTCAGGCGGCGCTCACGCTGGCACCGCAGCCCCGGGTTTCGAACAGGTCGACCCGGCAGACCTGGGGCAAGGCGCGGCGGGATTTGTCCAGGACCCAGGCGGCCAGCGTGGCGGTGTCGCAGTCGGCCAGATCGGGAATCTGGTACAGCGGGTGGTGGTCCAGCGTCTTGAAGATGGGGGTGAAGAGTTCCTTCACGTCGCCAAAATCCACTGTCCAGCCCATCACCTGGTCCAGCGGCGCACGCAGGTGCAGGCGCAGCGTGTAGGTGTGGCCGTGCAGGCGGGCGCGGGGTTCGCCGGCCGGCGCTGCCTTGAGCCGCACCGCGCTGTCCAGGGTGAAGTCTTTCCAGATCTGGTACTGGTGGCCGTCAAATACGGCGCCGCAGCTGGCGGTCTCAAACACCGTGACCTGGCATAGCGCGGCCAGCGTGGGTTTCAGGCGCGCCCAGATCCAGCTGGAGAGCACCTCGCTGGTGGGGTTCTCCAAACCGGGCAGTTCGTTCAGGCAGGCGTGGTGGAGTTGGGCCTGGATGGGCGCCCAGCAGGCGTCCAGTTCGGCGTAGGCCCCGGTCGCATCCACGTCACCGCCGGCATGCGTGCTGTGCAGAATGGCTTCGAAGCCGTGGCCGTGCATGTTGCCGCACTTGTGGCCGGCCGGCACATGGGGCAGCCGGTGGGCCGACTGGAACACATAGCGTCGCCAGACGCGGGTGGTGGGGGCGGCATCACGGCTGGCGTAGTGCAGTTCCACCCCCTGTTGCAGGGTGCTTTGCAGCTCCAGCACGGCCGGGCCGTCCACGGCGCACTGGGCGTGCAGCCACTGGGCCAGTGCGGTATCGCTGGGGCTGGGCAGAACGGTGTTCAGGTGCTGGTAATCCAGCTGGTCGGTGGCGGCGCGCAGGCGCGCCTGCAGGGCCTGCACCTCGTCCCCGGGGAACGCAGCCAGACCGGTGCCGGCCGTGCAGCGCAGCGTGGCCTGGAAGCTGTGGCCGTGCAGGCGCTGTGTGGCGTGGCCGTCGGACCGGGCGGCCAGCTGGCGGGCGGCCTCGAAGGACGCGGACACGGTGTACTGGGGAGAGGAAGGCATAACAGGGAGGGTTACCGGATACCGATGATCTTGTGCGTCTGCACGCTCAGGTTCCAGCGCGGGTGCTGCTGGCAGTAGGCAATGGCGGCCTGGGTGTTGGTCGCCTGGTCGGGGCCGTCCATGGGCTGCAGGTAGAAGTTGTCGAACGCCAGCGCGGCGAACTGGGCCGGGTCGCCGCCGGCTTGCGGGTACACCAGCTTGAGCTCCTGCCCGGCCCGCACCACCAGTTCAGAGCCCAGCTTGGGGCTTACGCACAGCCAGTCGATGCCGGCGGGCGGAACCACGGTGCCATTGGTTTCCACCGCCACGCGAAAGCCGCGGGCGTGCAGGGCGTCCAGCAGCGCAGCGTCGAGCTGCAGCAGCGGCTCGCCGCCGGTGACCACGATGAACCGGTGCGCGTGGTCGGTGCTGGGCCAGTGGGCTTCAATCACGTCCACCAGCGCCTCGGCAGTGGTGAACTTGCCGCCGGCAGTGCCGTCGGTGCCCACGAAATCGGTATCGCAAAAGCGGCAGACGGCGCTGGCGCGGTCTTCCTCGCGCCCGCTCCACAAATTGCAGCCGGCAAAACGGCAGAACACCGCAGGCTTACCGGCGTTGGCGCCTTCACCCTGCAGGGTGTAAAAAATCTCTTTGACGCTGTAGGTCATGGGCGGTGTGGTGCGTGGGGGTGGCGCGAGTGCTATTGATTTGATAGCTATCTGCGCATGTTTTGCGGGCGCTGGAGGCCTATTTTACCAGCGCACCCAAAACCTTCAGCACTCCACGATATTCACGGCCAGCCCGCCGCGGGCCGTTTCCTTGTACTTGGTCTTCATGTCGGCGCCGGTTTCGCGCATGGTCTTGATGACTTTGTCCAGCGACACAAAATGCGAGCCGTCGCCCCGCAGCGCCATGCGCGCGGCGTTGATGGCCTTGACCGAGGCAATGGCGTTGCGTTCGATGCACGGGATCTGCACCAGCCCGCCCACGGGGTCGCAGGTCAGGCCCAGGTGGTGCTCCATGCCGATCTCGGCGGCGTTTTCCACCTGCTCCGGCGTGCCGCCCATCACCGCGCACAGGGCGCCGGCGGCCATGGAGCAGGCCACGCCGACCTCGCCCTGGCAGCCGACTTCGGCGCCGCTGATGCTGGCGTTTTCCTTGTAGAGGATGCCGATGGCCGCCGCCGTGAGCAGAAAGTCGACCACCCCGGCGTCGTTGGCACCCGGCACGAACCGCGTGTAGTAGTGCAGCACGGCCGGGATGATCCCGGCCGCACCGTTGGTGGGCGCGGTCACCACGCGCCCGCCGGCGGCATTTTCCTCGTTCACCGCCAGGGCGTAGAGGTTGACCCAGTCCAGCACCTGCAGCGGGTCGCGCAGGGCGGCCTCGGGGTTGCTGCTCAGCGCCTGGTGCAGGGCATGCGCCCGGCGCTTGACCTTGAAGCCGCCGGGCAGCACGCCCTGCGACGCGCAGCCGCGCTTCACGCAGTCCTGCATCACCTGCCAGATGCGCAGCAGGCCGGCGTCGATGTCGGCGTCGCTGCGCCAGTGCTGCTCGTTCCTGCGCATCACCTGGGCAATGCTCAGGCCATGCGCTGCAGTTAGCTGCAGCAGCGCTTCGCCGGTGGTGAAGGGCAGGGGCAGCACGGTGGCGTCGGGGGCAATCACCTTGTGGCGCGTGCCGTCGGCGGCCACCTCGTCGCTGATGATGAAGCCGCCGCCCACCGAGTAGTACACGCGGTTGGCCAGCTCGGCACCCTGCGCGTCCAACGCCACGAAGCGCATGCCGTTGGCGTGGAAGGGCAGCGGCGCGCGCAGGAACAGCACATCGTCCTTCTCGTGGAAGGCCACCCGGTGCACGCCGCCCAGCGCGATCTGCCGCTCCGCGCGGATGGCAGCCAGCAGGGCGGGAATGGCGTCCACGGCCACCGTGTCGGGCTCGTGCCCGCACAGGCCCAGCAGCACGGCCACGTCGCTGGCGTGGCCCTTGCCGGTGGCGCCGAGCGAGCCGTGCAGGTGGCAGCGCACGGTGGCCGTGCGTTCCAGCAGGCCCGCCTGCTGCAGGCGCAGCACGAACTGGCGCGCCGCCCGCATCGGCCCCACGGTGTGGGAACTGCTGGGGCCAATACCAATCTTGAACAGGTCGAAAACCGATACGGCCATGGCGGCTCCTGGTGGGGTGGGCGCCGGGTCAGGCGCTGGCGTAGGCGGTCACCGGTACGCAGCTGCAGAACAGGTTGCGGTCGCCGTACACGTTGTCCACCCGGCCCACCGTGGGCCAGTACTTGGCCTGTTTGAGTGTGGCCACCGGGAAAGCGCCCACTTCGCGGCTGTAGGGGCGGTCCCATTCGGCGGCCATCAGGCTGGCCGCGGTGTGGGGGGCGTGCTTGAGCGGGTTGTTGTCCTGCGGCCATTCGCCGCTCTCCACCTTGGCCACCTCGCCCCGGATGGCGATCATGGCGGCGATGAAGCGGTCCAGCTCGGCCAGGGTTTCGCTCTCGGTGGGTTCCACCATCAGCGTGTTGGGCACGGGGAAGGACAGCGTGGGGGCGTGAAAGCCATAGTCCATCAGGCGCTTGGCCACGTCCTCGGCCATCACGCCGCTGGTGTCCTTCAGGGGGCGCAGGTCCAGAATGCACTCGTGCGCCACATGGCCGTTGGCGGATGCGTACAGCGTGGGGTAGTGGTCTTTCAGGCGGGCGCTGATGTAGTTGGCCGCCAGGATGGCCGCCTCGGTGGCGTGCTGCAGGCCGTCCGGGCCCATCATGCGGCAGTACATCCAGCTGATGGGCAGCACGGCGGCATTGCCCAGGGGCGCGGCGCTGACGGCGCCCGTGCCGGGCACGCCAGCTGTGGCGTGGCCGGGCAGGAAGGGCACCAGGTCTTGCACCACGCACACGGGGCCGACACCGGGGCCGCCACCGCCGTGGGGAATGCAGAAGGTCTTGTGCAGGTTCAGGTGGCTCACGTCGCCGCCAAACTCGCCGGGGGCGGCCGTGCCCACCAGGGCGTTCATGTTGGCGCCGTCCACATAGACGCGCCCGCCATGGCTGTGCACCAGGGCGCACAGTTCCTTGACCTGCATTTCGAACACGCCGTGGGTGCTGGGGTAGGTGATCATCACCGCGGCCAGGTTGGCGCTGTGCTGTTCGCACTTGGCCTTGAGGTCGGCCATGTCCACGTTGCCGTTGGCGTCGCATTGGATCACCACCACCTGCAGGCCCACCATCTGGGCGCTGGCTGGGTTGGTGCCGTGGGCGCTGGAGGGAATCAGGCAGATGTTGCGGTGGCTCTGGCCCTTGCTCTCGTGGTAAGCCTTGATGACCAGCAGGCCGGCGTATTCACCCTGGCTGCCGGCGTTGGGCTGCAGGCTGATGCCGGCGTAACCGGTGGCGGCGCACAGCCAGGCGCGCAGCTGGGCGTCCAGCTCGGCGTAGCCGGTGCGCTGGCTGGCCGGGCAGAAGGGGTGGATGTCGGCAAATTCGGGCCAGGTGATGGGGATCATCTCGCTGGTGGCGTTGAGCTTCATGGTGCAGCTGCCCAGCGGGATCATGCTGCGGTCCAGGGCCAGGTCCTTGTCCGAGAGCATGCGGATGTAGCGCAGCATGCCGGTCTCGGAGTGGTGGGTGTTGAACACCGGGTGCGTGAGGAAGGCGCTGCTGCGGCGCAGGGCGGCGGGCAGGAGCGAATCCGCGCCGGGCTCGCAGGCGTCAAACGCCGGCAGGGCCTGGCCGGGCTGGGCAAAGATGCCCCATAGGGCCTGTACATCGGCCCGGGTGGTGGTTTCGTCGAGCGAGATGCCGAGCGCTTTTTCAGAGATAAAACGCAGGTTGGTCCGCGCAGATACTGCGCGGGCAGCTATGGATTTTGTAGCGTCCCCGGTGTGCACGGTGAGCGTGTCAAACGCGGTGGCGTTGCCCAGGGTGTAGCCCAGGCTCTGCAGGCCGCGCGCCAGAATGGCGGTGAAGCGGGCCACGCGCTGGGCGATGCGGGTCAGGCCCTGGGGGCCGTGGTACACGGCGTACATGCTGGCCACCACGGCCGGCAGCACCTGCGCGGTGCAGATGTTGGAGGTGGCTTTTTCGCGGCGGATGTGCTGCTCGCGCGTCTGCAACGCCAGGCGGTAGGCCGGGTTGCCGTGCGCGTCCACGCTCACGCCCACCAGACGGCCGGGCATGGAGCGCTTGAACTCGTCGCGGCAGGCCATGTAGGCGGCGTGCGGGCCGCCGTTGCACAGGGGCATGCCAAAGCGCTGGGTGGTGCCGATGACAATGTCGGCACTGTCGGGGGCGCCGGGTGCGCCGCCCCACTCGCCGGGAGGCGTGAGCAGGGTCAGGGCCAGCAGGTCGGCGGCCACGATGAAGGCCGCACCCTGGCTGTGCGCCTGTTTCACCAGCGCGCGCAGGTCCTGCACGGTGCCGCTGGTGGCGGGGTACTGCGCCAGCACGGCGAAGTAGTCGCCGCCTGCCATCAGGCTGGCCACGTCGCCCACCTGCACCTGCAGGCCCAGGGGCAGTGCGCGGGTCCGGATGACTTCAATGGTCTGGGGCAGGCAGTCGTCCGAGACGATGAATACCGCGCTCTTGCTCTTGACGCTGCGCTTGGCCAGCGTCATGGCTTCGGCGGCCGAGGTGGCTTCGTCCAGCATGGAGGCATTGGCCATGGGCATGCCGGTGAGGTCGCTCACCATGGTCTGGAAGTTGACCAGCGCCTCCATGCGGCCCTGCGAAATTTCGGCCTGGTAGGGCGTGTAGGCGGTGTACCAGGCGGGGTTTTCCAGGATGTTGCGCAGGATGACGCCGGGCGTGTGGGTGCCGTAGTAGCCCTGGCCGATGTGGCTCTTGAAAATCTGGTTCTGCCCGGCCAGCGCCTTCAGCTCGGCCAGCGCCTGTGCCTCGGGAATCGCCGCCGGAATGGCCATGGCGCTCTTGCGCGCGATGGACGGCGGCACGATGCCGGCGATCAGCTCGGCGCGCGAGGCCGAGCCAACGGCCTGGAGCATCAGCGCTTCATCGGCCGCGTCGATGCCGATGTGGCGGGCGTGGAATTCGCTGGCGTTCTCCAGCTGGGCGAGGGTGGGGGCAGAGGTGTTGGGCATGGCGTTCGGGCTTTGGGTGGGGCCGGGCGCGCGCGGGTTCAGGGCGCGGCCCAGGGGGCCGGGGGCGTTAGGCGTTGGCGGAGAAGGTGGTGTAGCTGGTTTCGTCCATCAGCGCGTCGAGTTCGCTGGGGTTGGACAGCTTGACCTTGAAGAACCAGCCGGCGCCCATCGGGTCGCTGTTGGCGAGCGACGGGTCGGCGCGCAGGGCTTCGTTCACTTCGGTGATGACACCGGTGACGGGCATGTACACGTCGGCTGCGGCCTTCACCGACTCCACCACGCCGGCAACGGCCTTGGCTTCCACGGTGGCACCCACTTCGGGCAGGTCCACGAACACCACGTCGCCCAGCGCATCCTGGGCGTGGTGGGTAATGCCGACGGTGGCGTTGTCGCCTTCAACCTGGAGCCATTCGTGGTCGGGGGTGTACTTGATGGTCATGGAAAACTCCTGAAATAAATAGGGAAAAAAAGATGAACTGCCTGCCAGGCGCAACTGTAGCCGCGCCGGGCGTCAAAAAACCGGTTGGGGGTGATCAACCCCGGTAGTAGCGGGTGGGCACAAAGGGCATGGCGCTGACCACCATGGGCACCGGCTTGCCGCGCACCACGGCAACCACCTGGGTCCCCAGGGCGCTGAATGCCGCGTCCACATAGCCCATGGCCACCGGCTTGTCGATGGTGGGGCCCAGCAGGCCACTGGTGACTTCGCCGATCTTGTTGCCCTGTCCGTCCTGCAGCTCGGTGTGCTCGCGCACGGGCACGCGCTCCAGTGCCACCAGCCCGACGCGTTTTCTGCTGCCTTTTGGAGCTGCAGAGCCCGTGGATTCTGCGAGAGCAGCTAGTATTTTTGTAGCGCCTGGGAAGCCGCTTTCGCGTGCGCCACCGGCACGGCGGACCTTCTGCATGGCCCACAGCAGGTTGGCTTCCACCGGGGTGGTGGTGGTGTCGATGTCGTTGCCATACAGGCACAGGCCGGCTTCCAGGCGCAGCGAATTGCGCGCGCCCAGGCCAATGGGCTTGACCTCGGGTTGCGCCAGCAGGGCGCGGGCCAGGGCGTCAGCATGGTCGTTGTGCACGGAAATCTCGAAGCCGTCCTCGCCGGTGTAGCCGCTGCGGGTCAGGAAGACGTCGATCTTCTGGCTGCCCGTGTTGACGGTGAAGGTGCCGCCGGTCATGAACACCAGCTTTTCCACGCCCGGAGCCAGGCGCGACAGGGCCGTCACGGCCTGCGGGCCTTGCAGGGCCAGCAGGGCCATCTCGGGCATGGGGATGACCTGGCAGCGGGCACCGATCTTGGCCTGGATGTGGGCAATGTCACCCACCTTGCAGGCGCCGTTGACGATGACGAAGAGCTCGTTGTTCCCTTTGTTGAAGAACATCAGGTCGTCGATGATGGTGCCGTCGTCGGTCAGCAGCAGGCCGTAGCGCTGCTTGCCCACCGGCAGGTCGATCACGTCCACGGGCATCAGGGTCTCGAACGCGGCGGCGGCATCGGGGCCGACCAGGCGCAGCTGGCCCATGTGCGAGACGTCGAACAGGCCGGCGGCATTGCGCGTGTGGTGGTGCTCGGCCATCAGGCCGGCGGGGTACTGCACGGGCATGGAGTAGCCGGCAAACGGCACCATGCGGGCGCCCAGTTCGAGGTGCAGGGCGTTCAGCGGGGTGGTCAACAAGGTTTGGTCGGGAGCGGACATGGGGTTTCCTCAGGGGCAACGCAATATTCTTGGGGCACGCCTTTTCGGCAGGCCCCAAGGCTGCCCCCGCTGTCCGCTTTACCTGAGAGATTCGCCGGGCCTGCCACACGGTGCCGTGCGCAGACTGCGGTTTGCTCCTTCGGTGGGCGGCATCGCGTGCCGCCTCTCTCCAGTGGGGAGTCGCTGGCGGCCGGAGCCGTCAACGGTGGTCAGTCCTTTTGCCTGAGCGTTCAGACCGCTGCAATCAGCGGTCCTGCGCCTTCGGCGGTTTTCCTGGCGAAAACTCTCTCCTGACCGGGACGGATTCTAAACCAGCGGCCCATCGTTGCCGATGCCGAGGGTGGCCGACGGGTGGTTACCGTGCTTTACGGCCACTTTACCGTCCAGAGGCCTGCGGTTCACACCGGTTTTTTACAGTTCATCTGCAACTTTTCAAAAGGACTTGGACATGAAACGCACTCTTCTCATTGCTGCCTCCATCGCGATTGCCGCCCCTCAGGTATTTGCGCAGGCCAAGAATTTCGAAGGATTCAGCTTGGGAGCCAACGCCGAGAGCACCAATTCGCAGACCACCCTGACCGGCACCGGTTCGGACTCCAACACCATGGGCAGCCTGGCTGCGCAGGCGCAATACACGTTTGCGCTCAGCCCGCAATTCACGCTGGGCGTGGGTGCCACGGCGGCTCCGGCCAGCCTGAACGCCGGCGCCGTCAACGGTGTCAGCTACAGCACCAAGAACCGGGCGTCGTTTGACCTCACGCCGGGGTACGCCGTTTCGGACACCACCCTGGTGTACGGAAAATTGTCGGCACTGACGGGCACGAGTTCTGCCGTGGACGCCACCGGCACGGAAACCACCGCCAACCTGAACGGCGTTGGCTACGGAGTGGGCGTGCGCTTTTTGCTCGACAAGAACTTCTTCGTCCAGGGTGACATCAATTCCAACCGCTACAACGACGTGAACGGAACCAGTCTGAGCACCACCGCCCTGGCGGTCGGCCTTGGCTACAAGTTCTGACCTGTTGCCGTCCTTTGCCGCAGCCAGCGCGCCGGGGACGGCCCGCAAAGACCCTGCCCGGTCAGGTGGAACACGCCGCCGCTACCATGGGCACCCGTTGCTATTGACGGGTGCCTTTGCGGAGTTTTCCATGACCTTATCCATGTACCAGGCCAGCGTACCGCGTTTTATCGCCACCCTTGGCAACCTGTCCGCCATTCTGGACAAGGCGCAGGCCTATGTGGATGCCAAAAAGCTGAACGACTCCGTGCTGACGGGCTTTCGGCTGTACCCCGACATGCTGCCCATGGTCAAGCAGGTGCAGATTGCCTGCGACACCGCCAAGGGGCTGGCGGCACGCCTGGCGGGGGTGGAGATTCCGGTATTCGAGGACAACGAGCAAACCCTGGCGGAGCTGAAGGCGCGCATTGCCAAAACCATTGCCTATCTCCAGACCCTGACGCCGGCGCAGATTGACGGCACGCAGGACAAGGACATCGTGGTGCGCCGCGGCGACAAGGAAACCCACTACAAGGGCATGCAGTTCCTGCTGGGGCACGCCATTCCCAATTTCTATTTTCACGTGGCCACGACCTATGCCATCCTGCGCCATAACGGCGTGGAGATCGGCAAGCGCGACTACCTCGGCAACCCCTGAAACCGGCAGCCGGGGCGTGCGCGCCGGCAGTGCTCAGCCGCCCTGCGGGCATCCACGTAAACTGCCGGGTTTGGAATTGCCGTCTGCACTGCCGTTGAACCCCCGTAGCCCCACAGTGTCTGCCCTGATCGATTTCACCCAGCCGCAGGGCCCCGGGGGGGAGCGCCTGCGCCATGCCTTTGGCGCGCCGCGCGAGCGGCTGGTGGCGCATGATTTCTCCCAGGTACGCCCGGTGCTGGACGCCGCCCACCGGGCGACGCAGGCGGGTGCCTGGTGCGTGGGCTACCTGCGCTACGAGGCGGCACCGGCATTCGACCCCGCGCTGGCGGTGCACGCAGCGCAAGGTCCGCTGGCCTGGTTTAGCGTGTACGACCAGCCCTTGCCCTGGCCCCCCGCCGAGGCCGGTGCGCTGCAGGACGGCATGGATGCACGGGTGCAATGGCAAGCCCCGCTGGAACGCCCCGCCTTTGACGCCGCACTGGACAGCCTGTTGGGCGGCATTGCCCGCGGGGATTACTACCAGGTCAACTTCACCGCCCAGATGGTGGGTGCGATGACCGGTGCCGGCCCCGCAGCGGCACGGGCCCTGTTTGCCGCCTTGCAGCGCGCCCAGCCCGGCGGGTATGCGGCCTATCTGGACACCGGGGACGAGCAGATCCTGTCGGTGTCGCCCGAGCTGTTCTTTGACTGGCGCGCCGGCGATCTGCTGGCGCGTCCCATGAAGGGTACGGCGGCGCGAGGCGCCACCCCGCAGGAAGATGCCGCCCAGGCGCTGCGCCTGCGCACCTCGCCCAAGGAACGGGCCGAGAACGTGATGGTGGTGGATCTGCTGCGCAACGACATGTCACGCATTGCCGAGCCCTTCAGCGTGCGCGTACCGCGCCTGTTCCATACGGAGGCGTTGCCATCGGTATGGCAAATGACGTCGGACGTTACCGCCCGTACCCGGGCCGGGTGCAGCCTGGCGGACGTGTTTGCCGCCCTGTTTCCCTGCGGCTCCGTCACCGGTGCGCCCAAGGTACAGGCCATGCGCGCCATTCGGGCGCTGGAGCCGGCCCCGCGTGGGGTGTACTGCGGGGCACTGGGGGTGATTCAGCCCGGTGGCACGGCCACATTCAATGTACCCATACGCACGGTCACCGTGCGCGGCGCCACGGCGTGGTGCGGCATTGGAAGCGGCATTACCGCCGGGTCGGTTGCGCTGAACGAGTGGAATGAATGGCAGCTGAAGACCGCTTTTGTGCGGCGTGCCAGTGAGCCGTTCTCGGTTCTGGAAACTCTGGGCCTGGAAGACGGCCGCTGGCGCGACCGCGATGCACATCTCGCGCGCATGGCGCTGGCCGCCCGGCAATTTGCCTACCCCTGGGACTTGCGCACGGCCGAGCGCGCGCTGCAGCAGCTGGCGCAGGCGCACCCCCGGGGCGCCTGGCGGGTGCGTCTGCTACTGGACGCGCAAGGGCAGGTGAGCGCAGCGGCCTACGTGCTGCCGGCGTCCGCCGCACCGGTGCGCCTGCAGCTGGCGCCGCGTCCCCTGGAAGAGGCGCACGGCGAGTTCGTGCGTTTCAAAACGACGCATCGCGCGCACTACGACGCCTTTGCCCCCACGCAGCCGGGTGTGTTTGACACCCTGCTGTGGAACACGCAAGGCGAGGTCACAGAGTGCACGCGGGGCAATATCGCGCTGCGGGTGGACGGTCGCTGGGTGACGCCGCCTCTGCACTGCGGGCTGTTGCCCGGCGTCGGGCGGGCCCGGGCGCTGCGCGAAGGCCGTGTGCGCGAGGCCGTGGTGCGTGTGCAGGACCTGCCCAAGGTGAGTGCCGTGGCCTTCATCAACAGCCTGCGTGGCTGGGTGGACGCCACGCTGGAGTGCACCTAGCTCCGTTGCGGGCGTTGTCCGGGCATATGAAAAAAGGGCCTCTCGGCCCTTTTTCATTGCACGCGCGTGGCCCTCACATACCCGCGTAGTTGGGCCCGCCGCCGCCCTCGGGCGTGACCCACACGATATTCTGCGTCGGGTCCTTGATGTCGCACGT